>CANCSY010000242.1 GCA_947380915.1 Beijerinckiaceae bacterium | reverse complement strand
GCTCTGATGGCGACTGTGGATGCCTACATCCCGCAGCCCGAGCGTCCGATCGACCAGCCCTTCCTGATGCCTGTCGAAGACGTGTTCTCGATCTCCGGTCGTGGCACCGTGGTGACGGGCCGCATCGAGCGCGGCATCGTGAAGGTCGGTGAGGAAATCGAGATCGTGGGCCTGAAGGCCACCGTGAAGACCACCGTGACCGGCGTTGAAATGTTTCGCAAGCTGCTCGACTCCGGGCAGGCTGGCGACAACGTGGGCTGCCTGCTGCGCGGCACCAAGCGCGAAGACGTGGAGCGCGGCCAGGTGCTGTGCAAGCCCGGCTCCGTGAAGCCGCACACGAAGTTCAAGGCCGAGGCCTACATCCTGACGAAGGATGAAGGCGGTCGTCACACCCCGTTCTTCACCAACTATCGTCCGCAGTTCTACTTCCGCACCACGGACGTGACCGGCATCGTGACCCTCCCCGAGGGTGTCGAGATGGTGATGCCCGGCGACAACGTGACCATGGACGTCGTCCTGATCTCCCCCATCGCCATGGAAGAGAAGCTCCGCTTCGCCATCCGCGAAGGCGGCCGCACGGTCGGCGCGGGTGTCGTGGCCTCGATCATCGAGTGAGCGTTTTCGCTTTGCGAGACATGGAAAGGGGCGCCCCGGTGGCGTCCCTTTTTTATTGTGATGGTCTGGCCTCTTTGACGCAGGCCAAATTGCTGGCATGACTGCATCAGGCGCACATTTTACGGGAGGCTGCGATGATCGTTTCCACAACCAATGACATCACCGGCTATCGCGTGACCCGCCACTTGGGCGTTGTGCGCGGGGTCACCGTGCGGTCGCGCTCGGTGCTGGGGAACCTGCTGGGCAATATCCAGTCCATCTTCGGCGGGGAGATCTCGGCCTATGTGCAGCTGGCCGAAGCCGCCCGGCAGGAGGCCTTCGACCTCATGTGCCAGCATGCGCAGCAGGGAGGCGCCAACGCCATCATCGGCATGCGCTATGACGCCAACGAGATCATGGACGGGATCACCGAAGTGCTGGCCTATGGCACGGCGGTGTGGGTGGAGCCGGTCTGACGCCGCCCGCCTCTGGCTGGCGCCGCCAACCTTTGCGCCCGCCGCACGATTCACGCTTGCAATCCCTGCGCGGCTTTGGCATTAGATCACGCATGGGGTTTGCGCCCCGTCAGAGAGCTAGGGGCTTAGCTCAGCTGGTTAGAGCGGCGGTCTCCAAAACCGCAGGTCGAGAGTTCGAATCCCTCAGCCCCTGCCATCTTTGTTCGAAATGATCGAGTTTTCAGGCTGTCCCGGGATCGGGCCAGCCTTTTATCTTTGCGCCTTGGCCATTGGTGCGGGAACCAGCCAGCTCTCGCTCACCTTCAGCGCCCGGGCCTCTGCCACCCCCGTTGGCTCCCGCCCCCATCCATGGCTACACTCGCCCCAATCCCGCGGTCATGCTAACCAGCCGTCCGCCATAAACATCCGGAGGGAGCCAAAGCGTGAGCGGAACCAATCGATTCGATCTGACTGGCCGCGTGGTCATCGTCACCGGCGGCGGCAAGGGCCTTGGCAAGGTCTATGCGCTGGAGTTCGCCAAGGCGGGCGCGCGGGTCGTCGCCGCTGATATAGACGGCGAGGCGGCGCTGGCAGTGGCGGCGCAGATCGAGGCGGAGGGCGGGCAGGCGCTGGGCCTGCGCACGGATGTTTCCGATGAGGCCTCCACCGCCGAGATGGCGCGGGCCACGGTCGAGCGGTTCGGCGGCGTCGATGTGCTCATCAACAATGCCTCGCTGATGAGCGCGCTGCCCCGGCGCAGCTGGCTGGAAATCCCCGTGGAGGAATGGGACGGGGTCATGGCGGTCAATCTGCGCGGCATTTTCCTGTGCTGCCGGGCGGTCGTGCCCCATATGCGCGAGAAGGCCTATGGCAAGATCGTCAACATCTCCTCCAGCCGGGTCTGGGAGGGCGTGCCCAACCGCCTGCACTACACGACCTCGAAGGCCGGCGTGATCGGCCTCACCCGGGCGCTGTGCAAGGAGGTCGGGGAATACGGGATCACGGTCAACGCCGTGACGCCCGGCTATACCCTGAGCGAGACCCAGCAGCAGACGTCGTCCAACAATTACCTCGCCATGCAGTCCGAAGGGCGCGCCATGGGCCGGGCGCAATATCCGGAGGATCTGGTGGGGGCGGTCATGTTCCTGTCGTCAGCCGCCAGTGACTACATGACCGGTCAGACCATGAATGTGGACGGTGGAAAGGCCATGCACTGAGGGTTTCCGGGGTTATATAAGCCATCGACCAACCTTGAGCTTTGCTGAAAAAGGATGTGACGCGGGTTGGCGGATTTTTCTGCTTGGCGCGGGCGCAACGGGACGCTATAAGACTGCCAACGTGGCGCGCGACCGACCGGTCCCGCGCCTCGACTATTTTGGGCTGGCCGTTTGCCGGGGATCGCCCCGGCGCAGCCGAGCATTGGAACGATAGAATGGCGAATCCCCTCGAGTTCCTGACTCAGGTCCGCGCCGAAGCGGCCAAGGTGACCTGGCCGAGCCGGCGAGAAACCCTCATAACGACTGCGCTCGTGATCGTTATGGTGATCCTGGCGAGCATCTTTTTCGTGTCGGTGGATCAGGCGCTTCGCATGATCGTCACCTTCCTTCTTTCACTCGTGCACTGACCGAGGGGGCAGCACCATGGCCATGCGCTGGTATATCGTTCACGCCTATTCGAACTTCGAGAACAAGGTCGCGGGCTCCATCCGCGAATATGCGGCCCAACGCGGGCTGACCGACAAGTTCGAGGAAATTCTCGTCCCCACCGAACAGGTCATCGAGGTGCGCCGCGGCCGCAAGGTCAACACCGAGCGCAAGTTCTTCCCCGGCTATGTGCTGGTGAAATGCGATCTGACGGACGACGTCTATCATCTCATCAAGAACACCGCGAAGGTCACGGGCTTCCTGGGCGCCGACAACAAGCCCATGGCGATCTCCGAAGCCGAGGCTGACCGGATCAAGGGTCAGGTCGCCGAGGGCGTGGAGCATCCCAAGGCCTCCATCATGTTCGAAATCGGCGAGAAGGTGCGCGTCACCGACGGTCCCTTCGCCTCCTTCGAAGGCCTTGTCGAGGAAGTCGACGAGGGCCGCTCGCGCGTCAAGGTGGCGGTGTCCATCTTCGGCCGCGCCACGCCTGTGGAGCTGGAGTTCGGCCAGGTCGAGAAGCTCTGAAGCCAAAAAGTCCGGGTCGGGAATGTTTTGGGGCAGGGCGCTTCCTGCTGGAGAATTCAAAGGGCGGCCAGCGTGGGCCGCCCTTTTTATTGGTGGGGATCAGGGGCGCATCAGGTCGGTTATGATCGATGACATGGTCGCATCATGGGTCTTGTCGCCCTTGGGGGAGGCCCAATAGCCGATGAAGAGGCCCTTGCTTTCATTGGGGCGCGCGTCGGTGATCACGAATCGCACGATGGTCTGCGCGCCCTCATAGGTGGCGGGAATATCCATCTGGACCAGCTCGACGCCGCCCACCGTATGCTTCTGCTGATCAATGGGCTGGCTGGTCGTCACACCCTGCTGCCTGAAATATTTGAAATAATCCTCGACCACGCGCTCAACGCCCGCAGCCGTCGTCGCCTCCACCCAAAGATAGACCTCCTTGTCGGGACTGCTGATCTCCACGCCCCGGTCGATGTCCTTGACCCGCCAGTTGTCTGGGAGATTGATGGGGAAGGCGACGCCAGTGCCCTTGAAGGTCAGCGTCCGGGCGGTAGCGGGGCTGTTCGTGAACGCGATGGTGGTTGCAAGGGTGAGTGCTGCTATTGCGCAGGCTCGCATGAAAGGGATGATGGGGAACATGAAGAAACGCCTTTCGTGACGGAATATTGGCGGCTTTTCGGCTGCCTGACGCAGGAAAAGACGAAGAGGATCCATTGTCAAGATTATGCTAATGAAGGCTTCTGCGAACTTTTTCCGCCGCGCCCCTTCCCAAACCTTTGGTGAGCCTCTATAGGACGCACTTCACCGTGGAAGGCATGCCCGGTCGCCGCCGGGACTCGATGCCGCACCACGAACTGCAACCGCCCGGCGTCGGATGATCCATCCGGTGTGCGGGTTTGTTTGGAGCAGCCATAATGGCAAAGAAGATCACGGGTTACGTGAAGCTTCAGGTTCCGGCCGGTGCGGCGAATCCTTCGCCCCCGATCGGTCCCGCGCTGGGTCAGCGCGGTCTGAACATCATGGAATTTTGCAAAGCGTTCAACGCCCGCACCGCGCAGATCGAGAAGGGGACCCCGATCCCCGTCATCATCACCGCGTATCAGGATCGCTCCTTCACCTTCGAGATGAAGCAGCCCCCGGTCACCTTCTTCCTGAAGAAGGCCGCCAATCTGAAGATCGGCAAGAAGCCCGCCTCCGGTTCCAAGACTCCGGGCCGCGGCTTCGTTGGCAAGATCACCCGCGCCCAGCTGCGCGAAATCGCCGAAAAGAAGATCGTGGATCTGAATTGCGACTCGCTTGAGTCGGCTGTCGCCATGATCGAAGGTTCCGCCCGCTCGATGGGCCTCGAGGTGGTGGGGTAACGCGATGGCACATGTTGGCAAGCGAATCAAAGCAGCCCGCGAGGGCATCAACCGCACCAAGCTTTATCAGATCGATGAAGCCTTGAAGCTCCTGCGCGAGCGCGCAACCGCCAAGTTCGACGAGACCGTTGAAATCTCGATGAACCTGGGCGTGGACCCCAAGCATGCGGACCAGATGGTGCGCGGCGTGGTGAACCTGCCCAACGGCACCGGCCGCGTTCTGCGCGT
>CANCSY010000241.1 GCA_947380915.1 Beijerinckiaceae bacterium | reverse complement strand
TAAGCTGCCAGATGATACGGGTCATTTCGTCGCCGTCCATTTCGACGACCGGATTTGCGACCTTGATCTTCTGCATGGCGTTTCGACCTCGTTCCAGGGATTGTCCGCGCGCGGCGTGGGGCTCCGGCGCGAGGGCTCCCGCAACCGTTAGACCGCCCTATAGCACTGGCGGGGCGGGTGGCAAAGGGACGCAGACGCGAACCAAAGTCTGAGTTCGCGGCGCCAGCGCTACCAGCTCCCGACTTTTGCTCAGGGGTTCAGCAGGATCCGCAACCTTTCCACCACGGGGATTGGCGTGGCCTGCATCTCCAGCAGCAGTTTCTGCATATCCTCGCCCCCCGTCGGTTCAGGCTCGTCGCCGCCGCTCGCCTTGGCGAACTCGGCCCGCAATTCGGGGTCAGCCATGGCCGCCATGAAAGCCTTGCGCAGTTCCGCCTTGCGGTCGGGATTCATGCCCGGAGGCCCAAGATAGGGGCGGCCCAGCGCCAGATGGGACGACATGAGCCGGATCATGGCCTTTTTCTCTGGCGTATCCGCGAGGTCAAGGGCGAGTGGCACATCCTTCGCCAGCGGGGGGGCTTCCAGCCCCATTTGCACGAGGAAGTTGAGCTTGTTCTCCTTCAGCCAGTCCGGCCGCGAGGCCTTGAGGGAGGCGAAGCCGAAGCCGCAGCGCCCATCCACCTCGCCCCGCTCCACCGCAAGGGCTGTCTCCTGGGTGCCAAGATAGCCGGTGATGACTTTGAATTTGGTCCCCAAAACCTCGTTCAGGACCGCCGGATCGGTGTCCGTTCCCGAGCCTGCCCCGGTCCCCGCCACCGTCACCACGGTCTTTTTGGCCTCCTCCAGCGTCTTGACCGGGGAAGTGAACCAGGTGGTGCATAAGGCGACATCCTTTTCGAGCGAGCCGATGGCGGCGAAATCGGCGATGCCATAGGCGGGTTTGCGTGGCCCGACCAGGGGCTCCACCAGGGGGCCGGAGGCGAAGGCGCCCAGAGCCGTGCCGTCCTTTGGCGCCTGGCTGACCAGATATTCAAGCAGGCGCACGCCACCGGCGCCCGGCATGTTCTGCGCCACCACCTGCGGCTGTCCCGGCAGATATTTCCCCAGGAAACGCCCAAGGATGCGCGCGCCCACATCGATGCCCCCGCCTGCGGTGCCGCCGATATTGATGACGACCGTCTTGCCTTTGAAATAGCCCTCGGTCTGGGCGCTCGCGGGGGCGCCGCACAGGAGCGGGACCAGCAGGGCGGAGACAGGGAAGCTGAAACGCAAGGGCATGCGCCGGGCCGGGCTGGGTCTGTTGATCATGGGGCCTCCTGCAAGGCGTCTTGCCGCGCCTCTTTGCCGCAGGATGTCATAATCCACAGGAAAGGGAAGAGTTGTCCCCTCGGGTCGAATTTTGACCTTCAGCCTCGCTGAAGTAGCGGCAAGGCTCCCGCGATATGCTATGGCGGACGAGGTCCGTTTTGCGCTGACGCCCCCGCTTGAGGAATGACGTGATGATCTGTTCGCTCCGCCCGACGCCGCTCGCGATGCGCCTTCTGCTCGCCGCCACTCTCGCCATCTTGCCCGCCGGCCTTGCGCGCGCGCAGTCGGGCGATGTGCGCATCGACAGTCTGCGGATGGGCGATGGCGAGGAGAGCGTCGAGTTGAAGGGGCTCGCCTTCAATGGCGCCAATCTCTCCCGTGACGAGATCGGCGCGCTGCTGGCGCCCCAGACCCCCGGGGATCAGCGCACCGCGCTCGCCGCGCGCCTGAAGGCGGCAAGCGCATCGATCGCCGAAATCATCATCGGCGCCCCAGCCAAAGGCCCCCTGACCTTCAGCGGTTTGCGCGCAGAGAGCATCGATCAGGGCAAGATCAGGCGGCTCACCCTTGCGGGCGGGCAGGGTGGCCCGACCATCAACGGCGAGACCGCCTCCTTCCGCGCAGGGGCGCTGACCATCGACGAGATCGACCTTTCCTCCGTGCTGACCGCTTTGATCAAGGGCTCGCTGCTCGCGGCCAAGCCCACGGTGGCGCGCCTGTCGTGGAATGGTTTCGAGGCGAGCTTTCCCGACAAGGACACGCCCGCCACGGCGCCGGGCGGCAATATCATCAATATCCGACTGGGCGCGGTGGACGCCCAGTCGCTCTTTGAAGGCGGCATGCCCACCAAGAGCGCGTTGGCAATTCGTAATCTGGTGGTCGAGCTTCCCAAGGCGTCGGAGACATCAAGGAAGCTCGCCGAGGCTGGCTATGAGCGGCTGGATGTGAGCCTGACGTCGAGCGTCGCCTTCAATCCCGCGAAGAAGAGCCTGATGATCGATGATCTCACGATTTCAGGGGCTGGCATGGGTTCCTTGGGCCTGCGCGCCGAATTTGCGAATATCGATCCCGATTTGCTGACGGGCGATCCGATGGCGGCGCTGGCTGCTTTAATGACGGTCGAATTCGCCAGTACGGAACTGCGGATCATCAATGACGGCCTCATCGACAAGGCCCTCGTGATGGCGGCGAAGGAACAGGGCAAGAAGCCGGACCAATTGAAGAAGGAGGCTGGCGCCATGGTGACGCAGTTCACGCCCATGCTGCTGGGCGGCGATCCGGCGTCCCTGCAGGTGGCGGCGGCGCTCGGAGCCTTCATTCGGGATCCCAGGAGCCTGTCCGTGACCGTGAAGGCGAAGGACGGAGCCCTGAAGTTCACGGACCTCGATTTCGACCAGCCCATGTCGATCTTGCAAGAACTGGACATCAGCGCCGCAGCGAATGGAATCAGCAAACGCTGAAAGCCGCCTATCGCAGCAGCTCGGCCTTGCGCAGGGCGTCTGCGATGGTTTTCTCCACGGTGGTGACAACCGCCTGAAGATCGGCGCCAAGAAGGTTCGCGTCCTGCGATTCCTTCTGCGCTGTCGGTTTTTCCTTTGCGGCGTCCGCAGCCACCAGGCCGAAGAAACGCGCGATCTCCAGCGTCGAGGAAATCCCCACATCCAGCATGAAGGGCCCGGCGACGCCTACCCCTTGGCCCTCGGCGCTGGTGAGCGGCGCACCATGGTTCATGCCTGCGATCAGATGTTCCTCGATGCGCAATTCGCCCACCCCGTCGCGCCATTGGCGCAGGTGATGGCCGCCATGGGTCTCCTGCGAGGTGGCGTGGGCGGGCAGGGCGTGGACATCGGTCCACTGCTTGACGATCTCTTGCGCGTTTGACGGAACGACGGTGGCGTCAGCCTCGCCATGCCAGATGGACAATTTTGGCCAGGGGCCGCGATGGGGCGAGGCTTCCCGCACCAGCGCGCCCCATTCGTGCGCGCCGCGCGAGGCGCCCGAAAACATGCTGCGGAAGGCCTCGTGCACATTGCGCGCGCCGCCATAGGGCAGACCCGCGATCACAGCGCCAGCAGCGAAGACTTCCGGATAGGTCGCCAGCATCACGTTGGTCATGGCGCCGCCTGCGGAGAGGCCGGTGACGAAGATGCGGTCGCGGTCGATGTCGAGATCCACCGTCATGCGTTCGATCATGGTGCGGATCGAACCCGCCTCGCCCTTGTCGCGCGCGATATGGGCGGGATCGAACCAGCTGAAACAGGTGTTGGCGTTGTTGACGCTCTTCTGCTCGGGATAGAGCAGGGCGAAGCCATGGGCGTCGGCGAGCGTGGACCAGCCGGAGCCATGGTCATAGGCCTGTGCGGTCTGGGTGCAGCCATGCAGCACCACGACAAGGCCCGGTTTGGGGCCAAGCTGCTCCGGCGCATGGACCAGCATCCGCAAATTGCCGGGATTGGCGCCGAAATCCTCGATCTCCACCAGGCGACCATGGCGATCATGGGCCGGAGCGCCCCCGGAGGCGCCCCTCAGGGTTTGGGCGACTTTTCGATAGTGGGCGAGTTCGGAGAGGATTTTGCTCAGACCAGACATTCAGGCCCTTTCGGTTCCCGCCATCATAAGCCCTACAAGCCAATGCTGCAATGCAGCATGAGTTCCTCATGTTTCAGCCTCCGCCGTTGCCGAAGCAAGAGCCTCGGGGTACACGGCTTTACGTGCGCCCACGACAGGGCGCAGCCCCAGAGGACCACCACATTGACCGGAGCCGGAACCGACAGGACACGCCCTGAGATCACCGGGGGGCCGGCGATCATTCTCGTGCGCCCGCAACTGGCTGTGAATATCGGCATGTGCGCGAGGGCAATGGCCAATTTCGGCCTCTCGGACCTGCGGCTGGTGAATCCGCGCGAGGGCTGGCCGCGCACCGGCGCCCTGCGCAAGGGGGCCTATGCGGCCGCCGCCGGGGCGGTGCATCTGCTGGAAGGCGCCAAGCTCTATGAGACCCTCGAAGAGGCCATGGCGGACCTGAGCTTCGTCTGGGCCACCACGGCGCGCGAGCGCGGCCAGGGCAAGCGCGTGCTGCCCCCCAGCGTGGCCATGGACGAGAGCGCCCGGGCGGTGGCTGCGGGGGAGTTGCACGGGATCATGTATGGGCCGGAACGCACCGGCCTCGACAATGACGAGATCGCGCTGGCGGATGCCCTCATCACCTTCCCGGTCAATCCCGCCTATGCCTCGCTCAATCTGGCGCAGGCGGTGCTGCTCACGGGCTATGAATGGTTCCGCGCCTCGCAGGGCGAAGTTCTGCCCTTCACCAATGTGGAGCGCTCGCCCCCCGCGCCGCGCGAGATGGTGATGTCATTTTTCGAGTATTTCGAGAATGCGCTTGAAGTGAACGGCTTCTTCCGTCCGGAAACCAAGCAGCCGGTCATGCAGCGCAACCTGCGCAATATCTTTCACCGCATGGGCCTGACCGAGCAGGATGTGCGCACCCTGCGCGGCGCCATCGTGCGGCTGGTGGATGG
>CANCSY010000240.1 GCA_947380915.1 Beijerinckiaceae bacterium | reverse complement strand
GCCCCATGTAATAGTGTGTCTCTGACATCTAACGGCGACCAATGGTTGAAAGATCGCCTGTCATGGAGGGGGAAATGCGGACAACGTTAGCGAGCGCAGGCCTTCTGCTTTTGTTTTGTTCCGTGGCCCATGCTCAATCACCGCAAAGGGGCAAGGCGGTTGAGGACTGCAAATCCGAGCTTGGATCCAGATTTCAGAGGCCCGCACTCATGGCTTGTGTGGAGCGCAAGATGGACGCAGCTCGCGCGTCCGGCAAGGTCAAGCCAAGAACTGGCGAAGCCTGCAAGTTTTCATCTTTGGGTGGGAAATGCTGATTGTTCGCTGAGCCCGACCGGCCAACGACTTCGAAGACCACCAAGACCCCCGCCTAGACATCGCAGCGCGCGGCGTGGTGCTGGAGGATGACCCAGCTCCCGTCGCGCTCCGCAATCACCCAGGTGAGCCTGTAGCGGCGGGGCTCCGCCCCGAACCGGAACCGCCAGAACCCGGCCGTGGCGAAGACGCCGGGCGCGACCCGCACAAGTTCCGGCTCCTCGAAGCCCTCCAGCGAAATATCTGGCGAAAGCCCCGCGAAATAGGCCCGCACGCCCGCATGGCCCCGGTAAAGCTCCGGCGTCGACCCGAAGAAGAGCGCATCGGGGGCATAGAGGGCGGCGAGGCCCTCAAGATCGCGTGCGGCGAAGGCCAGGGCCCAGCGCGCCCGCAACCCGCTGGCGATTATGGCTTCCTCGCTCTCATCCATGGCTGCCCCCTTGGCGATATCGCGGCGCCGTCCCAAATTCGGGCTCAAGCGTCAAGATGCATCCCGCACTCACCTTTTTACCCTCACGCCCGAGCAAGTGCTTGCTTGACGCCACCTGCTCGGCATATCAGGTTTATTCCAGTTTCGTTCCTTGGAGGAAATGCCCATGACCGTCGTGTCCATGACAGTGAACGGCCAGCACGTGAGCGCAGACATTGATCCGCGCACCCTGCTGGTGCAGTTTCTGCGCGAAGAGCTTCGCATGACCGGCACCCATGTGGGTTGCGACACCAGCCAATGCGGTTGCTGCGTGGTTCATGTGAACGGCGACGCAGTGAAGTCCTGCACCACCCTGGCCCTCACCTGCGACGGCGCCGATGTCGTGACCATAGAGGGTCTGGCCAAGGGCGACGAGCTGCATCCCATGCAGGCAGCCTTCCGCGAGAACCATGGCCTCCAGTGCGGCTTCTGCACCCCCGGCATGATCATGACCGCCGTGGAGCTGGTGAGTCGCAAGGGAACCAACCTCGACGAGCACACGATCCGCGAGGAGCTGGAAGGCAACCTTTGCCGCTGCACCGGCTACCACAACATCGTGAAAGCCATCGCCGCTGGTGCGAAGGCCATGGGAACAGCCGCCGAATAAGGGCTGTCCGCTTCCCGGCGCCAGCCGGACCCTTTCTCGCCGGTTCTCCGGCGGATCTGATGGAGACGACGATGTATGAATTCGCTTATCACCGGCCCGGCTCCGTCTCCGAGGCCGCCAAGCTTGCGGGCGATCA
This sequence comes from Beijerinckiaceae bacterium, assembly GCA_947380915.1. The sequence goes on along the minus strand of CANCSY010000240.1, from coordinate 3,320 downwards.
CGCCGATGGCAAGCTGCTCGCGGGCGGGCAGACCCTTCTGCCGACCATGAAGCAGCGCCTGGCTGGCCCCTCGGACCTCATCGACCTCTCCCGCCTTGACGATCTGCGCGGAATTTCGGTGAAGGACGGCGTGGTGACCATCAAGGCCCTCACCCGCCATGTGACCGTCGCCACGTCCGCCGAGGTCAAGGCCGCCATCCCGGCGCTGGCCGAACTCGCGGGCATGATCGGCGACCCCGCCGTGCGCAACAAGGGCACCATCGGCGGCTCCGTCGCCAACAATGATCCGGCGGCGGATTATCCCTCGGCCTGCCTCGCTTTGGGCGCCACGATCACCACCAACACCCGCGCCATCAAGGCGGATGACTTCTTTCAGGGCATGTTCGAGACGGCGCTGGAAGAGGGCGAGATCATCACCAGCATCTCCTTCCCGGTCCCGGAGAAGGCGAACTACCAGAAGTTCCGCAACCCCGCCTCGCGCTATGCGCTGGTGGGCGTGTTCGTGGCCAAGACCGGCGGCCATGTGCGCGTGGCGGTGACGGGCGCCGGCGCCAGCGGCGTGTTCCGCGTGGCGGATTTCGAGGCGGCGCTGGAAGCCAACTTCGCTCCCGCAGCCCTTGACGGCCATAGCGTGTCAGCCTCGGGCCTCAACTCCGACATTCACGCCGACGCCGAATATCGCGCCCACCTGATCACGGTCATGGCAAAGCGGGCTGTGGCGGCGGCTGGTTGAGCCTGAGCTTATTGCATAGTGCAGCCCCGGAGCCGCAAGGGTCCGGGGTTTTTTCATGTCGCCTTACCAGCATGAACGGCGCACTCCCTGGCGCTGCTTGCATTGCCTCAGACCCGCGCAACTGGCATGTTCACCAGCAACAGCGGTTCTGGGTTTTCCGCCACAGTTTTTCCAGAAAAAGGCGCCTTCTGCGTGACTGACCTGCCCACCTCCATCGACGAAACGCTCGACCTCCTCGCCGACGCCAACTATGTGGCCGACCGCACGCTTGCGACCGTGCTCTTCCTGTCCCTGCGCTTGCAACGCCCCCTCTTCCTCGAAGGCGAGGCGGGCGTGGGCAAGACGGAGATCGCCAAGGTGCTCTCCAAGGCCTTGGGCCGCCCCCTCATCCGCCTGCAATGCTATGAGGGGCTGGATGTGTCCTCGGCGGTCTATGAGTGGAACTACGCCCAGCAGATGATGGCGATCCGCCTCGCCGAGGCCTCCGGGGAGACCGACCGCAGCCGTCTCGAACATGACATCTTCTCCGAGCGCTATCTGGTGAAGCGCGCCCTGCTGCGCGCGCTGGAGCCGTCGACGGAAGGCGCCCCCATCCTGCTCATCGACGAGCTCGACCGCACGGACGAGGCCTTCGAGGCCTTCCTGCTGGAGGTGCTGTCGGATTACCAGATCACCATCCCCGAGCTCGGCACGATCCGCGCGGAGCATCCGCCCATCGTCATCATCACCTCCAACCGCACCCGCGAGATCCACGACGCCCTCAAGCGCCGCTGCCTCTATCACTGGATCGATTATCCCGACGAGGAGCGCGAGCGCGCCATCCTGCGCGCCAAGGCCCCCAATGCACCTGAACGGCTCACGCAGGAGCTGGTCGCCTTCGTGCAGAAACTGCGCAAGCAGGATCTCTTCAAGCAGCCGGGCGTGGCCGAGACGCTGGACTGGGCCACCGCCCTCACCGAACTCGACGCGGTGGCGCTGGACCCCGCGCAGGTCTCCGACACCCTTGGCGTGCTGCTGAAATATCAGGACGACATCGCCCGCATGCAGGGCACGAAGGCGCAGGATCTCATCGACGAAGTGCGCGCCGAACTGCGGGCCGTCTGACATGGACGACGCTCCTCCCGCAGGCACGGGCCGCCTTGCGCAGAACATCCTCTATTTCGCCCGCGCGCTGCGGGCGGCGGGGTTGCCTGTGGGCCCGGGCGCAACGCTCGACGCGGTGCGCGCGGTGGAGGTGGCGGGCATCGGGAACCGCGAAGATTTCCGCGCCACCCTGCACGCGATCCTCGTGAAGAAGCACGAGCATGATCTGATCTTTCATCAGGCCTTCGACATTTTCTGGCGCAAGCGCGGCTTCCTCGACAAGCTGCTGGCCATGCTCTCGCCGGTGGCCGAACCCGCCAATCCCGAGAAGGCCAAGGCGCCGCCGGGCGCCTCGCGCGTCTCTGACGCCATGTTCAAACGCGAGGACAAGAAGCAGGAAAAGCCCCAGGTGGAGCTGGATTACCGGCTCACCATGTCCGAGCAGGAGGTGCTGCAGCGCAAGGACTTCGCGCAGATGAGCGCCGAAGAAATCGCCCGCGCCAAGGCCGCCATCTCGAAGATGCGCATGGATCGCGACGAGCTGCGCACCCGCCGTTTCGCGCCCGACCCCAGGGGGTCGCGCATCGACCCGCGCCGCAGCTTCCGCCGCTCCCTGCGGGCGGGCGGCGCCTCCATTGAACTGGCCTTTCGCGCCCCCGCCGTGCGCCGCCCGCCCATCGTCGCCATCTGCGACATCTCCGGTTCCATGAGCGATTACACCCGCGTCTTCCTGCATTTTCTCCATGCGCTGGGCGAAGAGCGCGGGCGGGTGCACACCTTCCTCTTCGGCACGCGCCTCACCAATGTCACGCGCTCGCTTCGCCACAAGGACCCGGACGAGGCCCTGGCCGCCTGCACGGCCCATGTGGAGGACTGGTCAGGCGGCACGCGCATCGGCGCCACCCTGCACGAGTTCAACCGCCTGTGGTCGCGCCGGGTGCTGGGCCAGGGCGCCAGCGTGCTGTTCTTCACCGATGGGCTGGAGCGCGACGGGGGCGATGAGCTCGGCCGCGAGATGGAGCGCCTGCACAAGAGCTGCCGCCGCCTGATCTGGCTCAACCCCCTGCTGCGCTATGACCGTTTCGAGCCCCGCGCCCAGGGCATTCGCGCCATCCTGCCCCATGTGGACGAGTTCCGCCCGGTCCATAACCTCGCCTCCATCGCCGATCTGGTGGGCGCCCTGTCGGGCCAGGCGGGCGCCGCCAGCACGGACCCGAGGCTCTGGCTGCGGCGCACGGGGTAAGATCATTGTGCCCACGCCAACGCGGGCCTATATTCGCGCCACGTTTCCAAACCAATTGATGGGAGGCTCCATGCTCGCCAGCAACGACGACATTCTCAGCCGGGCCGAGGCTTGGAAAGGGTCCGGCAAGGGCGTGGCCATCGCCACCGTCATCGAGACCTGGGGCTCGGCGCCCCGCCCCGTGGGCAGCCATCTGATCATCGACGAGGACGGCAATTTTCTGGGCTCGGTCTCCGGCGGCTGCGTCGAGGGCGCGGTCGT
>CANCSY010000239.1 GCA_947380915.1 Beijerinckiaceae bacterium | reverse complement strand
TCAGCTTTTCATGGGCATGGCGCAGCACCGCGTCGGTGGCCTGCCCCGTGAGGATATTGACGAGGTGATTGGCGAAGAAGCGCCCGGAGGTCCGCAGGATCGCGGACATCATCTTCTGGGCTTCCAGCTTGCCGTTGAAGTAGCGCAGGCCCCCGTTGCAGATGTCGCAATTGCCGCAGGGGCCGGAGGCCTCGCCAAAGGCCTTTAGCAGGGTCTGGCGGCGGCACAGGGGCGTCTCCGCATAGGCGATCAGGGCTTCCAGCTTGCCCAGCTCCACCCTTCGGCGCATGGCGGGCATGTCCGCGTCGAGGATCTGCTTGCGGCGGAGCGCCACATCGTCCTCGCCCCAGAGGGTCAGGGTGTCCGCAGGCAGGCCGTCGCGGCCCGCGCGGCCGATCTCCTGATAATAGGCCTCGATGCTCTGGGGCAGGTCCGCATGGCAGACATAGCGCACATCAGGCTTGTCGATGCCCATGCCGAAGGCGATGGTCGCCACCATGATCACCCCATCCGCCTGCAGGAACTCGGTCTGGTGGGCGTTGCGCAGGGAGGGCTCCAGCCCCGCGTGATAGGGAATGGCGCGGTGGCCCTGGGCTGAAAGGCCTTCGGCGAAGGATTCCGTGCGCTTGCGCGAGTTGCAATAGACGATGCCGCATTCGCCCCGATGGGCGGAGACGAAGTCGGCGATCTGGCGGGGCGCGCTGGACTTGCGCTTCATGGCGAGGCGCAGGTTGGGCCGGTCGAAAGAGCGCACGAAGACGCGGGGCGGGGCGTCGAAGAGTTTGCCGATGATCTCGTCGCGGGTGGGGGCGTCGGCGGTGGCGGTGACGGCCACGGTCTGGATATTACCCAGCATCTCCCGGATTTCGCGAAGACCCAGATATTCCGGGCGGAAATCGTGGCCCCATTGGGAGATGCAATGGGCCTCGTCGATGGCCAGCAGATTGGCGCCGCCATCGCGGAACAGCTCCACAAGGCCGGGCAGGGCGAAGCGCTCGGGCGCCACATAGACGAGCCGTAGCCGCCCCTGCGCGATGGCGCGCTCGGTGGCGAGGTTTTCGCCCGGCGTATTGCCGGAGTTGAGGGCGCCTGCGGGGATCCCGTAGGCGCGCAATTGCTGCACCTGGTCATGCATGAGGGCGATGAGGGGGGAGACCACCACGGTCAGCCCCTGCCGCACCACGGGCGGCAGCTGGTAGCACAGGGACTTGCCGCTCCCCGTGGGCATGACCGCCAGCACATCCTCGCCCGCGAAAATGGCGCGCAGGACCTCCTCCTGCCCGGGCCGGAAGGAGGGATAGCCATAGATGCGGGTCAGGGCGGCGCGGGCCTCGTCCAGGCTGGCGTCGATCTGGGCGGGGGAGGGGGGAGATGAGGGGTGCAAGGGCGCAATCACGGGAGAAGACTGGAGCTTGGCCAGTCTAGGCGAGAACGGGCGCGAGGTCGAATGGGGGGGGCTGCTTGGCGGCGAATTTAATGCTATGATTAAGTATGAGCGGTTCGTTTGAAAGCCGGGGTCATGGCGATGTTCAAGCCGCTCATTGATAGCTGCCCAAGCGTGATTCCGGTTGATTATGATGAAGGTTCTGCAGCTTATCGGACTCTGGTCGCTGTCGCGGAATGTGATGTGACGCAAAGAGGCCTGTTTGTTGGTTGTGAGCTCGCTCTTGCAACAAATAATCGAGCGCGCCCAACAAGCGAATGGTTTCATGAATTTTCATTTTCAATCATTATTCAAAGCCATGATGGCGCCGACCTCCCGTTTGTCACCCAGGACAGAGAGCGCGCGCGTCCTTATATTCCCACTGAACAGCTGGATTTGATCATGCCAATTGTTCTCGGGAGCCTTGCAGCGTTGCTCAGAAGGGTTAAGCCCATGATGATATTCAGAGTGACGAAAAAGCCTATTCCGGTTCGCAAGGCTATGATCAAACATGATCTGGTGACCGACTTCTTGTTTGAAAATGGTTATTCGGTTCTGGAGTCAGGGAGCGACGCCTTTTGGCGCCCTTTTTGGCTCATGGTGAAGGAATAGAAAATTGACTTTTTAACGAAGGAATGTATGTTTCAGGATAACACTGGGAGCAGGCTATGAGCTCGGAAAACAAGCCAAAGATCGCTGAAGGCTACGTCAGTGATCGCGTCTTCGAAGGAGTCCGCGTCGTGACGGACCCCAAGCTCGCCGCTCGCCTCGCCCGACTTGGCCGCGAGGCCCTCGCCGCCGCCAGAAATTCGGCCAAGCAGAAGTCCGACGCCAAATAGAGCCCCGGCAGGACCTCCGCCCCCAAAGGCCGCTCAATGGGCGGTCTTTGGCGTTCATCGCCCCTTCAACCCGGTCCCCCTCCCCGCTGCGACCCTTCGCCTCGCGTGTTCGTGAACCTGCATATTGTTTGTCCGCGGCGCCTAACATATGATCCGCCCGCGCGCAGATCGGCCACCGCCAGGGGGAAACGAGGACTGGCGCGTCGTTGAGGACCTTACGGCCCCCTTGGAAGGAAACATTATATGAGCAATCTCTTGAAGATCGCGGCTATCGCCGCAAGCGTCGCCTTTGTCGGCGCAGTTCCCGCCCTCGCCGAAGGCGACGCCGTCGCTGGCAAGGCCGTGTTCAACCAGTGCAAGGCCTGCCACCAGGTCGGCCCCGAGGCCAAGAATGGCGTGGGCCCAGTCCTCAACGGCATCGTGGGCCGCAAGGCTGGTGAGGCCGCCGGCTACAACTATTCGGACGCCAACAAGGGCTCCGGCCTCACCTGGGACGAGGCGACCCTGCGCTCCTATCTGACCGACCCCAAGGCCAAGGTGCCCGGCACCAAGATGATCTTCCCCGGCATCAAGCGCGAGAAGCAGCTGGACGACCTCATGGCCTATCTCGTGGGCATCAAGGCCGACGGCAGCGGGATCTGAGCATCCACCCATCAGCGACGCGCCGGATCTCTGGCGCGTCGTTTCGGAGACAGGCATGAGCGGCACGGCCCCCTTGCACGTTTACGACGCAGCCGCCATCGCCGCGCGGCTCACCGGCCCCCTGCGCCACTGGCGACATCAGGAGGGCTGCCTTGTGCGCACCTATCGCACCGGCGGTTGGAAGGGGACCTTGATGGTGGTCAACGCCATCGGCCATCTGGCGGAAGCCGCCTGGCACCACCCCGAAATCCGCGCTACCTATCCTGCGGTCGAGGTGCGCCTCGACACCCATGACGCCGGCGGAATCACCGACCGCGATTTCGAACTCGCCGCGCGGATCGAGGATTTCGTGCACTGGCGCCCGGCCGCTGGCGGCGCGCTGGAGGGCACGCCCGATGAGGCGGCCTATCGCTACATTCGTTACGACGACTGACGACTGATCGGCGCTGAAGCCCTCGTCGGATGAACAAGCACCAGTCCCGAATCCACTGCAGCCCCTCGCGAAACGGCGTCCCGATCTGTTTTCACCGAGGTCGGAAAAGCGTCCACGATGTCTGCGAACATCTATGTGTTCGCTTCTGACTCGCACGTGGGAGAGGGTATAAAGCCCGCTTTATTTCAACGGCCTGGAGCTGCAAACAGGTCCATATGGCCGATCTCGCAGGTCTGCGCCACGCGCCGCGACTCAAGCCATGAGGCCACATCCGCAGGCGCCACAAGCCCCGTCTCGGCCACCGCGCCAGCAGCGCCCTCGGCCAGCGCGGAGATCAGCGGCGCCTCGGTTGCGGCGGCGAGGCGCCAGGGGCTCGGCCCCGCCTCGACCCGCCATCCCCTGTCCTTGAAGGTCCGCTCCATCAACGCGAAAGCGCCGGGGCCTGCGGCTGCCCCAAAACCCTTGTCGCTGGTCTGGTGGGCGTGGAAGGCGGCCAGCATGCCCGCATCCGCCTGATGGGGCGGGGTCCAGCGCTCCAGGCCGTCATAGGTCAGCACGGTGAAGAGCGGCAGGCCGCGCTTGACCAGCGCCTCGCAGAACAGGCCGAGCCAATCGGGCGCCACAAGATCGAAGAAGGCTGCAGCCGTCACGAGATCGGCGGGGCGGTCGAGCACGGCGTGGAGATCGCGCGCCAGATCAGCCTCCTCGAACTGCACCTCGATGCGCTTGCCTCCCCGCCAGAGCGCAAGGGCGCCGCCCTCGACGGGCTCGGCGCGATCCGCCCAGAGGGTCAGGGCTTCGCGCGCGGCTTGCAGCAGGAGCGGGTCGGCATCCACCAGCCGCCAGATCTGGCCGGAGGGCAGATGGGGCGCGAGCGCCCGCAGGTTGGAGCCCGAACCGCAGCCCAGATCAACCAGGCGCGGGGCGGCTTTGCCCGCCAGATGCGCGATGGCGGCGTCGCGCACGGCTGCATTGCGGGCGCGGTGGTCGGCGGGCTCGCGCAGGGCGAGCCAGGCGGCGGAAAATCCAGTCATGGCTTTGCTCCAGCGATGGAATGAAGAACCCGCGCGATCAGCGCCGCCCCATCGCCCCAGCGCGGCAGGCCCTGTCCGGCCAGCCATGAGGCGTCGGAGAGGCGCGCGCGCAGGGCGGGATCAGTGATGGCGGTTTGCAGCGCGGCGCGCAGGGCCAGCGCATCGCCGGGGGGAACCTTGAGGGCGGCGGCGTCGGGGACGGTTTGCGCAGCGGCGCCGCCTGTGGTCGTGACGATGGGCAGGCCCCGCGCCATGGCCTCGCCCAGCACCATGCCATAGCCCTCATATAAAGAGGGCAGAACGAAGAGGTCGGCGCTCCCATAGGCCGCGCCAAGGGCCTCTTCCGGCGCCTCGCCCGCCAGCGTGACCCGCTCGCTCAAGCCCTGGGCGGCGATGGAGGCGCGTAACTGCGCGGCGCAAGCAGGATCGCGGTCGGGGCTGCCGATGATGGTGAGCCGCCAGGGCAGATGGGCCAGCCCCGCCAGCGCCTCGATCAAGACCCCATGCCCCTTGCGCGGGGTGATCGAGCCGATGGCCAGAAGCGCCACGC
>CANCSY010000238.1 GCA_947380915.1 Beijerinckiaceae bacterium | reverse complement strand
TCCTATCTGAACAAGATCCTGCGCAAGGGCGAGGTGCGGGTGGATGGCAAGCGCGTGGAGGGCAACACCCGCCTCACCGAGGCCGCCCTGGTGCGCGTGCCGCCCCTGCGGGTGGAGGCGCCCGTCGAGGGGCCTGTGAAGCGCCCCTACAGCGAGAACGACGCCCGCGCCATCAAGCAGATGGTCCTCTTCGAGGACAAGTGGCTGATGGTGCTGAACAAGCCCTATGGGCTCGCCGTGCAGGGCGGCTCGGGCACCACGCATCATATCGACGGAATGCTCGATTCCCTCACCGACGCCAAGGGCGAGCGCCCGCGCCTCGTCCATCGTCTCGACCGCGACACCTCCGGCGTGCTGCTGGTCGCCAAGACCCGCAAGATCGCAGCTGATCTGGGCGAGATCTTCCGCTCCCGCCAGGCCCGCAAGATCTACTGGGCGGTGGTGGAGGGCGTGCCCAAGCCCACCCATGGGCGCATCTCGCTCTTTCTCGCCAAGGGCGCGGGCATGGGCGACGACCGCTCCGCCCGCCAGCCCGGCCAGCGACGCGATCCCGAGCGCATGCGCATCGCCAAGCATGGCGAGGAGGACGCGCAGCATTCGCTGACCTATTACGCCGTGGTCGACAAGGTGGCGCCACGTCTGGCCTGGATCTCCATGAAGCCGGTGACCGGCCGCACCCATCAGCTGCGCGCCCATGCGGAGGCCATTGGCAATCCCATGATCGGCGATCCCAAATATCACGGGAATCTCGCCGCCAACGATCCGCGCCGCAGCGACCCGCTGCGCGCCGTGCCCGCCGAGGTCGAGCGCAAGCTGCATCTGGTGGCGCGGCGCCTTGTGCTGCCCCACCCCAAGGGCGGCACGCTGGATGTCACCGCGCCCCTGCCGCCGCACATGAAAAAGACCTTCGATCTCTTCGGCTTCGATGTGAAGCAGCACGATCCCATCGAGGACTCGCCGGAGGATTGAGGCTGGCGCTTGCGCTGGCCAAGGGACGCGCGCTACTGCTGCCTGAACCATTCAGGGAGCCACCATGACCAACCATATGCCCGCGCCGTCCCGCCTGCCGCCCCTGTCGGCGGACTCCTATGATCAGGCGCAGAAGGATGCGCAGGCCGATTTCGTCGCCACCCGCAAGGTCGGCTTCTCCGGGCCCTGGCATGTGTTCATCCGCAGCCCCGAACTTCTCACCCATGCCCAGCGCATGGGCGAATATCTGCGCTATCGCTGCAAGCTGTCCGGGCGCATCAGCGAATTCGTGATCCTTCTCGTGGCGCGCGACTGGACGCAGGATTACGAATTCGGAACCCATCGCAAGCATGGGCTCAAAGCGGGCCTGACGGATGCGATAGTTGACGCCATCAGGGAAGGGCGCAGGCCCGAAGCGCTTGATGATGAATTGTGCATAATTTGGGATTTTGTTACCGAGTTGCTGCGCGCCAGGCGCGTCTCAGACACCACTTATGGCCGAGCTCTGGCTTTGTTTGGCGAAACGGGTGTCATCGATCTGGCTGGAATCATAGGCTATTATTCGCTGCTGGCCATGACGATGAATGTCGCTCGCGTCGCTCCGCCTGATGGCGAATCCTATTTGCCGCGTTTCCCTGAATGATCTTGCCAGTTGTGCTGCTTGTGTTAAGAACGTGGCCTTGAAAAGGCGGGAAAAGCCGCCCTCAGGTCCGTTCAGCAGGACAAGTGCGATGACGAAAGCCAACCGCCACGCAAAGACAGTCGAGCACATCAAAAGCAGCCTTCTCACCCGCTCTGAAATCCTCGCCATGGAACGGAGCGCGACGATCTTGATCGAAAAGGGTGACACCGGCGCGCAAGACATATTGGACGCGCTGGCCAAGGTCGCCGAGCGTGATCGGAACATCGTGTTCATGGATTTTTGCCCGGGCGGCGTTCTGCGCAATCGTCTCGATCTGGACTGGAAAAAGTGGGGCAATTGCACCTTCGAATTCCAGCCGGGCAACGATCAGTTGCAAACCTTCAATTCCATTCCGGAGGGCGCTCTGGTCATATTGAAAAAAGTCCAGCAGGTTGGCGAAACCATGCGTCTTTACGGCCATGGCAGGGTCAATTCCGTGACCCATTTGCCTTCAAGCGGCAATATCTTGCACATGGATTGGTTAAAGGAACAGAAATACGAAATCGAAATTCCCATCTTGGGCTGCGTCAATTCGGTGAATTTCGTGGCGAAAGACAGTCTGGACAAAAGGGAGCTTCAGGAGTTCTGGGACTGGCTGCGTTATGAAAACGCGTTCGAATTCAATTGAACCGAACGCGCTGCTCCTCGCCCTGATCTGTCCAGAACGTCAACCTGCTCAGGGCTTCTTGTAGGGGCCCAGCTCCTGCACCACCTTCTGCGCGAAACTGTTGTCCACCACGTCGGTCGATTTGATCCCGGCGTCCTCGATCAGTTTCATTTCCTTGAAGAAAGTCAGATCGCTTTCGAGGCTTGCGATATCAACGGTTCCATCGGGATTGCAGGCGGCGGGCGTCGTCGTGCGATGCAGCTGCGGGTCTTTCTCGTTGGTGTATTGCACGAGGGTGGCGATGACATCGTCGGCGCCCTTGCCAGCGATGGCGCCGTCCTTCAGCGCATCGTTATAGTCGCGGACCGCGCGGATATAGGCGCGCATGAATTTGGTGGCCGCAGCCGGGTTGGTCTTGGCGAAATCATCGGAGTAGAGCAGCACGGCGGTCTGGTGGTTCTCGAAGAGGTCTTCGTTGCCATCCACCTTCACCGCCACGCCTTCGCGCACGGCGAGGGTCGCGGTCGGCTCATTGGTGACGCCCGCGTCGATGGCCTTGTTGCGATAGGCGATGAGATGATCGGGAAAGCCCATGTCGATGGTGTCGACGGCGGCGAAGGTCAGGCCCGCTTTTTTCAGCGCCTGGTTGAGGGTGGCCGCATTGCCCGTGCCCACAGCCGCCACCGCGACCTTCATGCCCTTGAGATCCTTGAAGCTCTTGTAGCGGCCGCTCTCCACCAGATCCTTGCGCACCATGATCTGGGAGAAGTTGTAGCCCGGTCGGCTCGAGCCCTTGTCCGCGACGATGCGTATGCCGATCTTGCGGGTGAAGGCGTTGTAGAGCCCCGCGGAGACCGTGCCGCCGCCCACATCGAGCTGGCCCGAGCCCAGCGGCGCGATCATCCGCGCGGCGGTGTTGAAGGCGATGAACTCCACATCGAGCCCCTCGGCTTTGAAATAGCCCTTCTTGTCCGCGATATAGATGCCGATGTCGCTGACCGTGTTGACATTGCCCACGCGCACCTTGGTCTGGGCGAGGGCGGCGCCGCCGGTTGCGATGAGGCAAGCAAGCGCGAGGCGCAGGGGGCGAAACAGGGTAAGGGTCATGGCGGTCTCCAAAAGCTTTTCAGGTCTGTTGGGCGCGGAACCTATAGCGGGGTCGCCGCTCGCGCAATGCAGCATTGCGTGATGGCCGCCCACTGGCGCGCGGGCGCGCGGAGGGCTACATCATCCCCATGAGAGAAGATCTGGCCAATCAGTTGCTGCCCCGGCATGGGGAGCCCATCGATCCCGTCGCCATGGCGCGGCGCGACCTGCAGAAGGTGCTGCCGCGCCGCTTTTACAAAGAAGCGACAGCACAAGAGGGGGAGGGCGGCTTCACGCTGGTCCTCGATGGCAAGAACGCCCATACGCCGGGCCGCCTGCCCATCCGCACGCCTTCGCAGGCGCTGGCGCAGGCTCTGGCGGGGGAGTGGAACGCCCAGGGCGAATTCATCGACCCCGCGACCATGCCGCTCACCCGCATCGTCAATTCGGCGCTGGACGGCGTGGTGCGGGAGATGGACGAGGTACGGGCCGAGATCGTGAAATATGCCGGCTCGGATCTGCTGTGCTACCGGGCGGGCGAGCCCGAGTCGCTGGTCGAGGCGCAGGCGCGGGCCTGGGATCCGGTTCTGGCCTGGGCGCGGGTTGATCTGGGCGCACGCCTGATCTGTGCGCAGGGCGTCATCTTCGCGGCCCAGCCGGAGCCCGCCATCGCAGCTGTGGCGCGGCAGGTGGGGCAGGTGAGCTCGCCGCTGGCGCTGGCGGCGCTCAGCGTCATGACCACCATCACAGGGTCGGCCCTGCTGGCGCTGGCTGTGGCTCTGGGGCGGCTGAGCGCGGCGCAGGCCTGGTCGGCGGCCCATGTGGATGAGGACTTCCAGATCCGTAATTGGGGCGAGGACGACGAGGCCGCCGTGCGCCGCGCCAAACGCTGGCTCGATATGGAAGCCGCCGCAAGGGTCTACGCGCTGAGCTCGTGACGCCCGGAGGGATTAGAGCCGTTATAATGTGCCTTGCCGCCGCGCCCTCGCCGCGCCAGAGGCATGCGCAATATGGATGCAATCGCAATGGCTTACGCCCCATGCGCCTGCGCCCGGCCGCAATTAGAGAAATTATAATGTTCTTTGCGTAGCTTGATCCCCAGCGCCGTTGTGGAGTCTATACGGCCTTGGCGGACAGTCTGCTGATAGGGCCCGATCATGCGTAAACTTCCTTTCCTTCGCGACCTCTTCCTTGCTGGAAGCCTGTTGTCGGGCGCGGCTTCTGTGGCCAGCGCGCAGGAGCAGCAGGTCAGCCTCTACACCACCCGTGAGCCCGGGCTGATCAAGCCGCTGCTGGATGCCTTCACGAAGGCGAGCGGCGTCAAGGTCAACGCGATCTTCTTCAAGGACGGCATGGCCGAGCGTGTCGCGGCCGAGGGTCAGCGCTCTCCCGCCGATGTGCTGATGACCGTCGACATCGGCAATCTCATCGACTTGCTGGACCGCAACGTCACCCAGCCCATCAAGTCCGAGGTGCTGGAGGCGGCGGTTCCCGCCAATCTGCGCGGCGCCGATGGATCCTGGTTCACCCTCGCCACCCGCGCCCGCGTGGTCTATGCGGCGAAGAACCTGCCCGTGGACGCC
>CANCSY010000237.1 GCA_947380915.1 Beijerinckiaceae bacterium | reverse complement strand
ACCATCACCCAGGGCCTCGTGGCCTCGGCTGGCGGCGGCGCCAAGCGCGAGACCCTGCGTCGCCTCATTCGCGGCGCCGACAATTTCAAGAACGCCATCATCTTCTGCAACCGCAAGCGCGATGTGGCGATCCTGCACAAGTCGCTGGTGTCCCACGGCTTCAGCGCCGGCGCCCTGCATGGGGACATGGACCAGTCGGCCCGCATGGCGTCCCTCGACGCCTTCAAGACCGGCGACGTCGCCCTGATCGTCTGCTCGGACGTGGCGGCGCGCGGGCTCGACATTCCAGATGTCAGCCATGTCTTCAATTTCGACGTGCCCACCCATGCGGAGGATTATGTCCACCGCATCGGCCGCACCGGCCGGGCCGGCCGCTCCGGCACCGCCCTGACCATCGTGACCCGCGAGGACACGAAATATATCGACGGCATCCAGAAGCTCACCACCGAGAAGATCAACTGGATGGGCGGCACCCTCGACGATATCGTGGAGACCGAGGGGCAGAGCGACGAGCGCCGCAGCCGTCGCCGCAACGACAGCTCCCGCAGCGGGCGCCCCGAGCGCAGCAGCTCGGATCGCGGCCGCAATCGCCAGCCCGAGTCCACCGCCCGGGCCGAACGCTTCGCCCGCGCCGAAACGGTCGCGCAAGCGCCATCGGATGAGCAGCCTCGTGAAGTGCGCGAGCCCCGCGCCCCCAGAGCCCCCCGCGAGGACCGCCCCGCCCGCACCCCGCGCCCGGTGCGCGAGGCCCGCGCGGAGCAGCCGAGGGTGGAGCAGGAACAGCCCCGCTTCGAGCAGCCCCGTCAGGAGCCCTCTCGCCAGGAGCCTTCCCGCTACGATCAGCCGCGCTCGGCCCAACCGACCGGCGACCGCCGCCGTCCCGACCGTCGCCGCCAGGATGACGATGACGCGCCAGTGGTGGGCCTTGGGGATCACGTCCCTTCGTTCCTGTTGCGCCCCGTGCGTTTGAAGCCCGCCAAGGTAGCCGCCGTCGAAGACTGACGTCGGCGCGACTTTCTGCGGACATCCGGGTTCAGCTTCTCGCCCATATGCGCTAACCTTCCTCCCGATCATGCCGCCAAGGCAGGACGGGAGGAATTTTCATGCGTCACAGTCCCCTTCATTTCGTTGTTGCGGCCTTCATGGGCCTGCTCTCCAACCTTCCCGCCCATGCGGCTGACAAGGTCAATGTGGCCGTGCTGAACGCGGCCGGGGACATCGGCCTGTTCATCGCGCAGGAGCACGGCTATTTCCGCGACGAGGGGCTGGACGTCAGCCTCACCCATATCGACTCAGCCGTGAAGATGATGCCGCTTCTGGGCACCGGGGATCTGGATGTGGGCGGGGGCGCCACGACAGCAGCCCTCTACAACGCCGCCGACCGCAAGATCGACGTGCGCGTGGTGGCCTCGCGCGCCCGCACGGCGCCGGGCTTTGGCTATCAGGCGCTGGTGATCCGCAAGGATCTCGTCGATAGCGGCAAATACAAGAGCTACAGCGATCTCAAGGGGCTGAAATTCGCTTTCGCCTCGCCGGGCTCGACGCCGATCTCGTCCCTGAACGAGGTGCTCAAAAAGGCCAACCTCACCTTCAGCGACATGACCGTGACCTATCTGAATTTCGGCGCCCAGGTCGCCGCCTTGCAGAACGGCGCCATCGACGGCACCATCATGATCGAGCCCTATCTCAGCCAGGTCGTGGGCCTTGGCGCCGCCGTCAACGTCACCCCGACGGAAGCCTATTATCCCGCTGCGGAAGTCTCCCTGCTGCTCTATGGGGACAAGTTCATCAAGGAGCGCCCGCTGATCGCCACGCGCTTCATGAAGGCCTTCCTGCGCGGCGCCCGCGATTTCAAGGACGCCATCGACGCAGGTCGCTGGAAGAGCGGGCCGGTGGCGGATGATGTGATCCGCATCTTCGCCAGGAATGTGAACATGCCCGAAGCCGTGATCCGGGGCATGACGCCGCAATTCGCTGACGCGGATGGCGACATCAATGTGGAGAGCCTGCGCATGGACCTCGCCTGGTTCAAACAGAGTGGCGACGTCACCAGCAAGACCATCACAGCCGACATGATCGTGGACCTCACCTTCGCCAAGGCTGCGGCGAAGGAGCTGGGTCCTTACAAGGCGAAGTGAGGCGTCTTGCGCAGTGATTATCTTCTTGCGGGCGCGCGGCCGGTTCGCATAGGACTGCATGCAATGTTTTCAAAGCTCTCAGGGAGATCACAATGAAGCTGGTACGCTATGGCAAGCCGGGCAAGGAAAAGCCGGGCCTCATCGATATGGACGGGCGCATTCGTGATCTCAGCGAGGTCGTGGGCGACATCGGGGGCGAAACGCTCTCGCCCAAGGCCCTGCGCAAGATCGCACGTCTGCGTCCGGGCAATCTGCCGCTGGTGCGCGGCAAGCCCCGTCTGGGCTCCTGCGTGTCGCGTCCCGGCAATTTCATCGCCATCGGCCTCAACTATGCCGATCACGCCGCAGAAGCCGGCGCCAAGATCCCGGCCGAGCCCATCGTCTTCATGAAGGCGACGAACTGCGTCGTTGGCCCCAACGATGACATCGTGATCCCCAAGGGTTCGACCAAGACCGACTGGGAAGTGGAGCTCGCCATCGTCATCGGCACGGGCGGATCTCATATCGCCGAGCGCAATGCGCTGGAGCATGTGGCCGGCTACTGCATCTGCAACGATGTTTCAGAGCGCGAATATCAGGTGGAGCGCTCAGGCGGCCAGTGGGACAAGGGCAAGGGCTGCCAGACCTTCGGCCCCCTCGGCCCCTGGCTGGTGACAACAGACGAAATCGCGAATGTGCAGAAGCTCGACATGTGGCTGGATGTGAATGGCGCGCGTCAGCAGACCGGCAACACGAAAACGATGATCTTCGGCGTGAAGCATCTCGTGTCCTATGTATCGCGCTTCATGAAGCTGGAGCCCGGCGACGTCATCACAACAGGCACACCGCCCGGCGTGGCGCTCGGCCGCAAGCCCCCGAATTATCTGGTCGCAGGCGACACGATCTCCTGCGGCATCGACGGCCTTGGCGCCCAGGCCAGCCGTGTGGTGGCGTGGAAGAAAGAGGTTTGAGGCAGTAGGCAGTCGGCATTAGGGTGATCGAGCCCTTTTACCGACTGCCTGAACCTGCTCCGACTGCCGACTGCCTAATGCCGACTGCCTCACAACCCCAGCATCAACTCCAGATTCTGCACCGCCGCGCCCGAAGCCCCCTTGCCGAGGTTGTCGAGCCGGGCGACCAGCACCAGATGGCCGTGTTTATCATTCGATAGAACAAACAGCTCCATATCATTGGTGTCATTGAGAGCTTGCGGCTCCAGCTTGCCGGAAGACGGAGCCGCCTCGACCCGCACATGGCGCCCGCCCGCGTAATGGGCCCTCAGGGCCGCCTCGAAATCCGCTGGCTTCGCGCCCTTCAGCAGATCCAGATGCAGCGGGATGCTGACCAGCATGCCCTGGCGGAAATCCGCCACCGAAGGCACGAAGATCGCGCGGCGGGTCAGGCGGCCATAGGTCTGGATCTCCGGCATGTGCTTGTGCTCGAGGCCGAGCGCATAAAGCTCGAAATCGGGCGCGCTGCGGGCCTCATAGGCCTCGATCATCGATTTGCCGCCGCCCGAATAGCCTGAGACCGCGTTGATGGTGATGGGGAAATCCTGGGGGATGAGCCCAGCGTCCGTGAGGGGGCGCAGAAGCGCGATGGCGCCGGTGGCGTAGCAGCCGGGATTGGCCACATATTTCGCGGCGGCGATGGCCTCGCCCTGCCCCCTGGCCATCTCGGGAAAGCCATAGGTCCAACCCGCTGCGATGCGGTGGGCGGTGGAGGCGTCGAGCAGGCGCGGACCGGCGGCGCCCAGATCCGCCACCATGGCGGCGGTCTCCATGGCGGCGTCGTCGGGCAGGCAGAGGATGGCGACATCGACCTGCGCCAGCAATTCGCGCTTTGCTTGGGGATCCTTGCGCTTTTCGGGCGCGATGCTCACCATCTCGATGGCGGGCATGGCGGCGAGCCTGTCGCGGATCCCAAGCCCGGTCGTCCCCGCCTCGCCGTCAATGAAGACCTTCGCCATCGCCATGCTCCTTGTGCTGGCGCTTCGATGGCCCGCAGGAGGGCGTCTGTCAACGGGGGTTCAGGGGGTGCGGGGCGTCATCTTGCCCGCGAGGATCTGCAGATAGCGCTGGGCGACGCTCGCCGCCGCGATGGCGGTGATCTCCCCATGGTCATAGGCGGGACAGACCTCCACCACATCCATCCCCCGCCAATCCAGTTCCCGGCAGTCCCAGATGGCGGCCAGCGCCTGTGCGGAGGTGAGACCGCCAGCCACGGGCGTGCCTGTGCCGGGCGCGAAGGCGGGGTCGAGCGCGTCGATATCGAAGGAAAGATAGGCTGCCCCCGGCCCCACCCGCGCCTTGATCCGCGCCGCCATGCCGCCCGCGCCCAGCGCGTGGCAGGCGTCAGCGTCGAGAATTTCGATGCCGAAGTCATGGGGGGCCACCGTGCGCACACCGATCTGGATGGAGCGGGCCACGTCGATCAGCCCCTCGCGCACCGCACGGGTGACGAATGTGCCATGGGACATCTTGCTGCCGTCATCGTCCCAGGTGTCCTGATGGGCGTCGAACTGGACGAGGGCCAGCGGGCCATGGGCGTCCGCATGGGCGCGCAGCAGGGGCAGCGTGATGAAATGGTCGCCCCCCAGGGTGATGAGATGAGCGCCCGCCCCCACGATCTGCCGGGCCTGCTCCTCGATCTCGCCGGGGGCGCGGAAGAGGCGCTCATATTCGAAAAAGCAGTCGCCAGCGTCGATCACCGCCAACGATGCGAAGGGATCGCGGCGGGAGGGATATTGCGGGTCGCCATCGAAGATCGCCGAGGCCCGGCGGATGGCGGCGGGGCCAAAGCGCGCGCCCGGACGGTT
>CANCSY010000236.1 GCA_947380915.1 Beijerinckiaceae bacterium | reverse complement strand
GGGCCGGTGAACATGACCACCGGCGAGGTCCCGATGATGATGGCGCAGGGCATGGGCTGGCCCAGCTCCTTGTATTTCAGCCAGTGCTGGTAGCCGCCCGCGCCCGACAGGCGGCTGGCCATGCGCACGCCCAGCCGGTCGAGGGCCTTCAGGCCCGCGCGGTAGGTGCCCATGTTGCGCACGCCCGTCTCCGGGTCCTTGGTGACGCAGAGGGTGGCGGTGAAATAGGGGGCGGCGTCAAAGCCGGGCGTCGAGATGGGCACGGGGAGGGAGGCGAGCCCGCCGCCGGGCTTCGTCAGATCCTCGCCCATCATCACCACTTCCTGGCAGGGGGGATTTTCGATGTGGACGGGCGGGATGGGCTTGTCCATGCCCCGCGTCCAGACATCGCCGATCTCCGCGACGGTGACGCCCATGCCGGTGGCGTAGATCTCGGGATTGGCGGCCAGCGCGCCCACGACCACTGGCATGTCGAACTTGCGTCCGTCCACCCCATGCACATTGGTGAACATGAAGGCGCGGCGCTCGGCTTCATGCAGCCCGCCCTGGAACTGCCAGCGCACCAGCGGATGCAGTTCGGTGTCCTTGCAGATGGGGCGGTCGATCTTCACCAGCAGGCCGCGCTCTTCCAGACGGCGGAGCTGTTCGTGGAAATCGGCGGGGGCGTTCTGGACGCGGTCGGTCATCGGCGATCCTGCTGAGGCAAGCGAGAGCTGCGGCTATGTGTCTGGAAGTTGAGCCCTGACTAGGGGAAGTGGGGGCGCCATGCAACAGGGGTCTTGGGCCTTGCGGGTGACAAACCGTCGCCGGGCGATTATGGGTTCGCCATCATCTGCTTGACCCATGCAGCGCCAGAACGGGACCGCCATGACCGCCCAGACTTCTTCCTTCACCACCCGCGACGGAACCCGCATCGCCTATTCAATCCACGGCGACCCCGCCGCCAAGGCCCGCGTCGCCATGATCCATTCGCTGGCCATGCGCGGGGATTACTGGCGTCTGGTGGCGCAGCGCCTCGTGGCGCAGGGTGTCTGCGCGGTGGCGCTGGATTGCCGCGGCCACGGGGACTCGGACAAGCCGGCCGGGCCCTATACGACAGAGCTTTTCGCAGGCGATCTGGCTGATCTCTTCGACCATCTGGGCTGGGACAAGGCTGTCATAGCCGGTTCCTCCATGGGCGGCAGCGTGGCGCTCGCCTTCGCGGTGAACCATCCCGCCCGCACCGCCGGCCTCGCCCTCATCGACACAACCTCCTGCTATGGCGAGGATGCGCCCAAGGCCTGGGAGCAGCGCGCCACGGCGGCCCTGGAGAAGGGCCTGTCCTCGCTGATCGACTTCCAGCTCACCCGCTGGTTCGGTGACGATTTCCGTGCGCAGAATCCCGCGATACCCCAGGCCTGCGTGGAGACCTTCCTCAAGAACGACATCCCCGCCTATGCCGCGACCTGCCGCATGCTTGGCAATTTCGACCTGCGGTCGCGCCTTGGCGAGATCAAGGTCCCCACCCGCATCTTCGTGGGCGAGGAAGACTACGCAACGCCCCCCGCCATGGCGCAGGTGATGCACGATGGCATCGCAGGTTCCACCATGCGAATCCTCGCCAAGGCCCGCCATCTGACCCCGCTGGAAGCGCCTGACGATGTGACGGCGGAGATCATGGGCGTGGTGAAGGCTGTGCAGGGCTGAGGGGCAGCATCTGCTTCATTCAGGGGCGGAGGGAATTTTCCTTCGCCCCTTCACGCCACCAGCTGCGTCACCTTCCCCGTCGCGTCCATGCCCTGCGCGCGGTATTGGCCGATCTTTTCCAGCAGCGGCGCGTCGCTCATCGTATAGAGCACAGCGTCTGCGCCCGCCTTGGCCACATGGCGGCGCCAGAGGAAGTTGGGGACCACGAAAATGTCGTTCTCTTCCCAGTCGAAGGTCTGGCCGCCGACTTCCGTCTGGCCGCGCCCCTCCATGACCACATAGACCGTGCTGGAGGTCTCGCGCTTGGCGCGGGTCTCCTCGCCCGCCCGGATCATCTGGGCGCCATAGCCAAGCGTGGGGAAGAGCGAGCCGCCCGTCACCGGGTTCACCAGGGCCAGATCAATCCCCTCGTAGGCGCAGCCGCTCTGGCTGCGCATATCACTGAGCGCCGCGCGGATGTCCACGCCGCGATAATGGATGAAGGGCGAGAGGCCGTGGCCGATGCCGCGCTGGTGGGAGGTAAAGCGCGGCACGATGCCGCCCGCGCCATAGAGGCGGCGGGAATGGCCTGTTTCGAACACCGTCTTCTGCGCCCGGATATTGTCGCGGCCCAGATCGTTGGGCAGCTCCTCGTCCAGCCAGATGATGTCGAGATGTTCGAGCAGGGGCCAGTCGAGGGTGTCGATCCAGATGATCGGGTCTTTGCCGTCGTTGCCATGGTCGTGCCATGTGCCGTTGGGGGTCAGCACGAGATCGCCGCGCGTCGCCTCGCAGCGCTCCCCCTCCACATTGGTGTAGCCGCCGTTATGGGACAGAATGGTGCGGCTGGCGTTGGGGCTGTGCAGATGGGCGCGGGCCACATCGCCGGGGTTATAGATCGACACGGCGCAGCGGATGGTCGAGGCGACCTGCAAGCGCCCGCCAAGGCCGGGATTGGTCAGCAGGAACTGCTGCCGGTCGGCGAATTCCACGGGGGGCACGTCCGCCTCGGTGGCGATGCGGGCGATCTTGTCGAGATAGGGCGAGATCTCGCGCCATTTCCAATGATGCGGAACCGCCTTCATCTGGCCGGCGCCCACGCGCCCCTGCGCCATCTGCCCGGCGGCGCCCGCCTCCGCGTCGCGGAACCATGGGCGCTGCGCCGGCGCGTTGGCTTGCGTGCGCAGCCAGATCGACAGGCCCCCGGCCTCCGCATTCAGGGCCTCCATGCGCGCGCGCGCGTCGGCGTTGAGCGGGGGGTGCGCGGCCTTGGGAGCGTCGGTCATGGGTCAGTGTCCTGCGGGCGCGTTGGGCTCGATCACGCGGGTGGGCTTGCCCTCGAGCCAGGCCAGAATGTTCTCGACGCCCTGGCTGAAGGTGATCTTGTAATTCTCGGCCATGACGAAGCCCAGATGGGGCGTCAGCAGGGTGTTGGGCGCGCTGCGGATCGGGTCGTCCGCCGCCAGCGGCTCGCGGTCATAGACGTCCAGCGCCGCCCCGCCGAGCGTCCCGGCCTTCAGGGCCGCGATCAGGGCTGTTGTATCGACCAGCTGCGCGCGGGAGGTGTTCACCAGCAGGGCGGTCGATTTCATCTTCGCGAGCTTGTCGGCGCCGATGAAGCCCTTGGTGTCCTTGTTCAGCAGCAGATGGATCGTCGCCACATCTGCGCGGGCCAGAAGCTCGTCCATGGTCACGCATTCCACGCCCAAGGCCGCCGCCTTCTCGGGCGTGAGGCTGCGCGACCAGGCGATGACCTTCATGCCGAGCGCCTGGCCGACCTTCGCCACATCCGTGCCGATGCGGCCAAGGCCGATGATGCCAAGGGTCTTGTCGCGCACGCCCGTGCCCACGCAGGTCTGCCAGCCGCCAGCGGCCAGGGAGGCGACCTCCTTGGGGAGGTTGCGCATGAAGGCGAGGATCAGCGTCCAGGTCAGCTCCGCCGTGGGATAGCCCAGCGTCGAGGTGCCGCAGACCATGATTCCCCGCGCATTGGCGGCGACAACGTCAATGGAGGCGTTGCGCATGCCGGACGTGACGATCAGCTTCAGTTTGGGCAGGGTGGCCAGCAGGGCGTCGGTGATGGGTGTGCGCTCGCGGTTCGCCACGATGATGTCGGCGTCGGCGAGTTCAGCGGTCAGCTCGGCGGTGTTGGCGATATGGCGGTTGAGCACCTTGATGGAGGCGAGGCCGGCGAGCTTGTCCCAGGCGCCGAAGGTGAGGGCGACATTCTGGTAGTCGTCGAGGATGACGATGGACTTCATGGGGCAGGGTTTCCTCAAAGCGGGTCCGCGCGAGCGGGGGAATCGGATGGCCGGAGCGCAAAATTCGCTCGCACCTAGCGTGGCTTCGCGATAGTTGGACCAAGCAGGCAAGCCAGTCAACGGGCGCTGCAGTCCCCCTGGCTCGATGGTCTGACGCGCGTGTCTTTTCTGGCGTTCAAGCGCGAGGATGCCTGAGACGGGGTAGGGGGCGCGTGGCGCAGGCGCTCATGACAGAGATCGCGCTCGCCCCCCAGCCCCAGCCCCTCCCCACGAGGGGGCTGGGAGTGGCAGGCGTGGCGCATTTATAACTGGTTTCAATCCGCCTTCTTGTAAGGCCCCAACTCCTTGATCACCGCAGTCAGAAACGACAGGTCCAGCGCCTTGTCGATATTCACCTCGCCCTCGATCAGTTTCTCGCCCTTCAGCACTTCGAGATCCATCTTGAGGCTGGCGATATTCATGGTTCCATCGGGGTTGCAGGCGGCGAGCGGGAAGTTGCGGTAGAATTGCGGGTCTTTGATGGGCGTGTACTCGTTGAGGATCCTGATGATCTCCTCGCCCTTCTCGCCCACGAAGCGCCCGTTGGCGTCCAGCGCGTCATTATGGTCGCGCACGCCCCTGATGAAGGCCTTCAGGAACTTGCGGGCGACCTCGGGCTTCTGGGTGGCGAAGGCGCCGGAATAGAAGATCACGGCGATCTGGTGGTTGGGATAGGCCTCGTCGTCGGAGAGCACCTTTTGCGCCAGGCCCCGATTGATGGCCTCGGTGGTGGCGGGCTCGGCGGGCAGGGCCGCGTCCACAGCCTTATTGGTCAGGGCCACCACATGCTGGGGAAAGGCCAGAAAGGTCTGCTCGATGTCGGTGATCTTGAGTCCCGCCTTCTCCAGCATCTTGTAGAGGGTCACGCTGGCGGCGGTGCCGGGCGCGGCGTTGGCGATCTTCATGCCCTTGAGGTCGGCGAGGGTCTTGTAGCGGCCGGACTCGATGAGGTCCTTGCGCACGATCAGCGTCTGGCTGGTGCGCCCGGGCGGCGTCGAGACCTTGTCGGCGACGATGCGGATGTCCACGCCCCGCGCCAGCGC
>CANCSY010000235.1 GCA_947380915.1 Beijerinckiaceae bacterium | reverse complement strand
ACGGCCAGGTCGGCCCGGCGGTGGGAACCGACTGGCAGGTCAAGGGCGCAACCGACGTCAATGGCGACGGCAAGTCCGACATTCTCTTCCAGAACGTCAGGAGCGGCGCCTGCTATGTCTGGGAAATGAATGGCCTGACGATTGTCGATAGCGGCCAGATCGGCCCGGCGGTGGGAACCGATTGGCTCGTGAAGGCGTGAGGGGGATCATGACGCGCATTGTTGGCCGCCGTTGATCAGCCCCTCGCCATGGCGCAGGCCATGGTGATCCTGCTCCCGTTTGCCGATCACCACGCAAACGCGCTAGACGTGGTCCCATAATCGGGGAAACGAGACCATGAGCGCACCGGCGTCGACAAGCGTAACCGCAGAAGCAGGCGCCCTGCCCCGTGCGAGCGCGGCATCCGCCTTCCAAGCCCGTGAGGCCGCGCAACTGGCGGCGCGCTATCTCAACATCGCGGACCTTCGCGAAGCCTCGCGCAAGCGCCTGCCAAGGGGCGTCTTCGAATTCTTCGAGCGGGGCTCGGAGGACGAGGTGAGCCTCTCCGAGAACCGCGCCGCCTTCCGCCGCATCAAGCTGCGCAACAAGGTGCTGGTGGATGTCTCGACCCGCCACACCCGAATGGAGCTCTTCGGCAAGCCCATGGCCATGCCCCTGGCCGTCGCCCCCACGGGCGCGGCCGGCCTCACCTGCTATGAGGGCGAGCTGGAGGTGGCCCGCGCCGCCGCGCGCTTCGGCGTGCCCTTCACCCTGGCCACCCCCTCGCTCACCTCCATCGAGCGCATCGCCACGGTGGAGGAGGGCCGCAACTGGTTCCAGCTCTACATGTGGCGCGAGCGCGACCTGTCCCACGCCCTGGTCAAGCGGGCGCAGGACGCGGGCTTCGAGGCGCTGATCCTGACGGTGGACACGGCGGTCTCGCCCATCCGCGAATATAACAAGCGCAATGGCTTCTCGAGCCCCTTCCACTTCAACCCGCGCATCGTGATGGATGTGGCCCTGCATCCGCGCTGGCTGATAGAGGTCATGCTGCCCTATCTGCGCACGGTGGGCATGCCCCGACCGGTGCACTTCCCCCAGGGCTCGCAGGGGCGGGCGGCGGGCGCCGTGGGCTCAAGCGCGCGCACCATGCAGGGCGACAATCTCACCTGGGACGATCTGGCCCGCCTGCGCGAGATGTGGAAGGGCCCGCTGATGATCAAGGGCGTGCATCTGCCCGAGGACGCGGCCAAGGCCGTCTCCATGGGCGTGGACGCCATCGTCCTGTCCAACCACGGCGGGCGCAATCTCGACAGCGCCGTCTCGCCCATCGAGATCCTGCCCGAAATTGTCGCGGAAGTCGGCGGCAAGACCGAGATCATCATTGACAGCGGCGTCCGCCGGGGCAGCGATGTGCTCAAAGCCCTGGCGCTGGGCGCCAAGGCCGTGCTGACCGGCCGCTGCGCGCTCTATGGGGCATCCGTGGCGGGCGCGGCGGGGGTCGAGCATGCGCTGACCCTGCTGCGCAAGGAGCTGGAGACCTCCATGGGCTTCACGGGCTGCCGCACCGTGGCGGAGATCGGCCCGCGCGCGGTGTGGATGGGGCCGGAAGCCCAGAAGTGACCCCCTACTTGGTCGTCGCCTCCAGCAGCTTCTTGGCCCGATCGACCACGGGCTTGGGGGTGGCGTAGAGGCGCGCGATGATCTTCTGCACCTCCTCGCCCGGAGTCGGCGAGATCTCGGCCTGAATCAGACGCCCCTCTTCCAGCAGAGCCGGATCCTTCAAGGCGGCGTCGAAGGCCCGGCGCAGGATCTGCACCCGCGCAGCAGGCGTGCCCGGAGGCGCTGCGAAGGGGCGGCCCACCGCCGTGCCCATGGTCACGAGCTCCAGCACCTGCTTGTCCTCGGGGCTCAGCAACTCGCTGGCCAGCGGCACATTGGGCAGCTCGGGGCTCTTCTCGAGCCCCATCTGCAACATGATGTTGATCTTGTCATCGCGCAGCCAGTCGGGCTTGCTGGCCTTCAGGGACGAGAAGGTGAGCCCGCAGCGCCCATGGGCCTCCCCGCTCTCGATGGCCATGAAGGTTTCCTTGGTGCCGAGATAGCCGGTGACCACGCGGAATTTCGTTTTCAGGACATCGTTGAGGATCAGCGGGATCGAGTCCGTTTCCGAGCCCGCGCCCGTGCCCGCCACGATCATCTCCGCCTTGCGGGCGTCGTCGAGGCTCTTGAAGGGGGTTCCCTTCCAGGAAATGCACAGGCTGACGTCACGGCTGATGGCGCCGATCCACTGGAATTGGCTCATGTCATAGCCGGGATTGCGGGCGCCGATCAACGGCTCGGCCAGCGGCCCGCCGGGAAAGGTGCCCATGACCCCGCCATCCTTGGGGGCGGAATCGGCGATGAAATTGGCCGCGCGGATGCCGCCCGCGCCGGGCATGTCCTGCACATTGATGGTGGGATTGCCCGGAATATATTTGCCGATATGGCGGCCGAGCATGCGCGCATAAAGATCAATGCCCCCGCCCGCCGTGCCCGCCACATAGATGGTGATGGTCTTGGGCATGGTCTCGCCCTGCTGGGCGAGGACGGGAGAGGCGGCTGCGAGAGCCAAGGCGACCGCGAGGGTGGGAAGATGAGACGTCATAGTTGCTCCAAAAACTGTCTTAAACCGGGTCAGCGTCGATGAGCACGAAGGCGAGCACCGCAGGCGCTTCGCTACGGTTGCTCCAGGCGTGGTTGGTGCCGCGCTGCACCAGCACATCGCCCTGCTTGAGCAGCACCTCGCCCTCCTCCATGAGGGCGTGGATCTCGCCTGACAGGACAATGGCGTAATCCACCGAGCTGGTCTTGTGGAAGCCCGGATGACGCGCATTTGATCGATCCAGCGCCCCCGCCCGCCCGCTGCCGTCATCGGTGGCGTTGGCGTGTTCGGCCTGCAGGGCCGCGAGGCGCACGCTGTCCGGGGGATAGGTGATGACGCGGAAAACGCTACCGTTTTTCGGCGGCGGCAGGCGGAAGTCCCGCAGGGTGGGGTCGGCGTCGCCCTGATTGCTGGCGGGGGTGGCGCTGGTGTCCCACAATTCCGTGACGAACGAGCTGCCGGGGCTGCGCTGATACACATGGGGCGGCGCGCCATCCATGATGAAGCAGGACTTGCCTTGCTCGTTATGCCCGGTCACGACCCGGCGAATTGTGGTCCCCACAGCGCTTCACTCCTGATATATTTGGTGGGGACATTAGGGGGAGGCGGGGCGTGGGGCAAGCAGACCCGTCAGAGCCTCACACCAACCCCCGCTTCTCCAACAGCGCATCCGGCGTCGGCAGCCTGCCCCTGAAGGCCGTATAGGCCTCCTTGGGGTCGCGCAGGTTGCCTGCGGAATAAACGAAATCGTGCAGCCGCTTGGCGGTGGCGTGGTGGAAGATATCGCCGGTTTCCTCGAAGGCGGCGAAGGCGTCGGCGTCCAGCACCTCTGACCAGAGGTAGGAGTAATAGCCGGACGCATAGCCCTCCCCCGAGAAGATATGGGAGAAGTGGGGCGAGCGGTGGCGCATGATGATTTCGCGCGGCATGCCAATAGTCTCCAGCACGCGCCGTTCGAAGGCCAGGGGCTCGCTGATGTCCTCCCCCTGCTCCAGATGCATCTCCAGATCCACGAAGGCGGAGGCGCAGAATTCCACCGTGGCGAAACCCTGGTTGAAGGTGCGCGCGGCCATCACCTTGTCGATCAGCGCATCGGGGATCGGCTCGTTGGTCTGCGCATGGCGCGCGAACTGGCGCAGCACTTCCGGCCGCAGCAGCCAATGCTCATAAAGCTGCGAGGGCAGCTCCACGAAGTCTGACGAAACGGCCGTGCCCGCGATGCTCGGATAGGTCACATTCGACAGCATGCCATGCAGTGCGTGGCCGAATTCGTGGAAGAGGGTGCGCGCTTCGTCGATGGTCAGGAGCGCGGGCTCGCCTGCGGGGGGCCGCGCCACATTCAGCACATTGACGATGATGGGCCGCTGGTCGCGCACCAGCTTCTGCTGGCCGCGAAAGGCGGACATCCAGGCGCCGCTGCGCTTGCTGGCGCGGGCGAAATAATCGCCGACGAAGAGCGCCACATGGCGGCCCTGCGCATCCTTCGCTTCGAAGACGCGCACATCGGGATTGTAGACCGGCAGGCCCTTCTGCTCTTCAAAGCGCAGCCCGAACAATTCGCCCGCCACATGGAAGGCGGCCTCGATCATGCGGTCGAGGGGGAAATAGGCGCGCAGGGCCGCGTCGTCGATGGAATATTCGGCGCGGCGCAGTTTCTCCGCATAGTGGCGCCAGTCATGGGGCGCGAGTTCGAAATTGCCGCCCTCGGCCTCGATCATGGATTGCAACCGGCCCACCTCCAGCCCCGCGCGGGCGCGGCCTGCGGTCCAGACCTGATCGAGGAGCGCGCGCACCGCGTCCGGCGTCTGCGCCATCGTGTCGTCGAGCTTGAAATCCGCATAGGTCTCATAGCCCAGCAGGCGGGCGCGTTCGGCCCGTAGCGCCAGCGTGCGGGCGATGACGTCGCCATTGTCGGTCTCCCCGCCGGTCTCGCCGCGCAGGGACCATTGGCGGAACAGGGTCTCACGCAGATCGCGGCGGGTCGAGTGGGTGAGGAAGGCCTCCACATTGCCGCGCGCCAGGCTCACCGCCCATTTTCCCGCATGGCTGCGCTCGGTGGCCAGAGCCGCCGCGGCGGCGCGGAAATCTGCCGGAAGGCCTTCAAGATCCGCCTCCTTGTCCAGCACCAGCACGAAGCCGGATTCGTCCTTCAGCACATTCTGCGAGAAGCGGGTGCCAAGGGTCGCCAGCTCCTCGGTGATGGCGCCGAGGCGCTGGCGCTGCGCCTCGCCCAGCTTCGCCCCTGCCCTTATGAAGGCCTTGTGCTTGCGCTCGATGACCCGCAGCTGCTCGGGGCTATAGGCGACCTGCGCGCGCCCCTCGAAAACGGCGTCCACCCGGGCGAAGAGCGTGGGGTCGAGGAAGATTTCGCTGTAGTGGCGCGCCAGCAGGGGCGACATTTCCCGCTCCACCGCC
>CANCSY010000234.1 GCA_947380915.1 Beijerinckiaceae bacterium | reverse complement strand
GACCTTGATCCCGCCCGCCTCGTGTTCATCGACGAGACTTGGTGCTCGACCAACATGGCGCGCACACGCGGCCGAGCGCCCAAGGGCGAGCGCCTACGAGCCAGCATCCCGCATGGACATTGGAAGACGACGACGTTCGTCGCTGGTTTGCGGCTGAGCGGCATGGTCGCGCCGCTGGTGCTGGACGGACCCATCAATGGCGAGGCTTTCCAGGCCTATGTGGACCAGATGCTCATTACGAACCTGGCTCCCGGAGACGTCGTCGTCATGGATAATCTGGGCAGCCACAAATTGCCAGGTGTGCGCGGCGCCATCGAAATGGCGGGGGCGAAGCTTCTCTACCTGCCGCCCTACAGCCCCGACTTCAACCCAATCGAGAAGGCCTTCTCCAAGCTGAAGGCTTTGCTGCGCAAGGCATCCGAGAGAACAGTCGAGGGGTTATGGAACGCCATTGGCGAATTGATCGACCAGTTCACGCCCCAAGAGTGCGCCAATTACTTCGCTGCTGCAGGTTACGATGTAATCTGAGAGGAATCCGCTCTAATATGCCATCGCCCGGCGCGACGCACATGGATATTGTCAACGCATAAGTGATCAGTTGCGATAGAAGCCCTTGACGTTGGTCTTGATCTTCCAAAGGCCCCACGGCAAAGCCGTCGAAAGATAAAGCGTAGAGCTGTCGTCGCCGCGGCCGAAACCGAGTTGCACCGGCAGACCGGCCGAGGGGAGCGGCAGTTGCTGCAGTACGCTCCCGTCTGGCCGCAGGGCGACCACCTCCTTGCCGCCGTTCGACCGGTCATTGGCGGCCGTATAGAGATTGCCGTCCACATCCATGGCCGTGCCATCCGAAGCAGCGGCGTTGGTGCGATAGAAGACCCTGCCCTTCGAGATCGATCCGCTTTCGTCCAGGTCATAGAGGATGATCCCGCCGCGCGTGATCCCGAACTCATCCCTCATGTTGTGCGGATTGGGTTTGAGATGGGCCAACGTCGTGATCGCCACATAGAGACGCTTGCCGTCTGGCGACACTTCAATGCCGTTAGGCCGGCCCATGTCCGTGGCGAGACGGGTCAGGGAGCCGTCCGGGTCGAGGCGGTATATTGCGTTGGGCAGTTCCGGTTCCGCGATCTGGTTGAAGCGACCATCGGTAAAGTAGATCCTTCCACTATCGTCCGTCGTAATATCGTTGGGCGAGATTAGCGACTTGCCTTCATAGTGATCGACCAGCTTGGTCACTTCGCCCGTCTTCATGTCGCGCTTGGCGAGCATCTGCTTGCCTGGGAGCCCCAGTCCCATTAACAGGTCGCCGTTACGGTCGACGTGCATGCCGTTCGCCATGTTGCTCGTCGCCATGAGGATCTCCGCCTTTCCTGTCTTGGGATCGAAGCGGAAAAGTTTTCCCGGCGGAGCGAGATCGTCGAAGTAGATCGCCCCATCCTTGCCGGCCACCACGCCCTCGGCGGTGCCTTCGCCACCGGACGCGACCTGCTCCCATTTGGCATCGGGAGCGACGACTTGAGCAACGACCGGCTGCCACAGCAGCGCGCTGAAAATTGCGCCGATCGGCAGCGCGAATATCACTCGATTTGAAATCATGATCGTCTCCCCCGCAGTTTCCACATCGTGACCCATGAACTTCGTGGAATCAAGGCCCGATTAAATGTCGCTACCGACGCCAGAGACGCCGAACCGAAATTCAACCAGGCGCGGTGGGTCGGCAGCCACGAGCCGCACGACGTTCTGGAAGCACGCTCGCGCGAAGGGTGGTGTTCGCTGCACAAGACAGCGCGCATCGGTCGAGGAATAGCTCGAGCTCACTCCCAAACGAGGACCAGACTAAGTGACCGGTTACACGCCGGTTACAGCTTCCTGGCTCCGTTTGGATACGCACAGGTTCGGTACACTGCACGTGGGTTCACAAAGCCCCAGGGACCCCATTTCCATGCACCAGAAAGCACTCGTGTGAACCCCAGTGAACCCGCAAGCACCTCCGAAACAGACAGAATTCGCGTCTACGAATCTGGGGGTCAGAGGTTCGAATCCTTTCGGGCGCGGCATTAAAATCAATCACTTAGAACGAGAAATCTAGCCGCGAAGCCACGCGGCGGTTTTACGGTAAGCGGTCGGTAAGCAGTTATCGAGCAGCGTGGTGGCCTTTTGTGTCAGACCGCTGCAATCCACTTATTTTATAAGTGGTGTGAGTGAGATGGGAGCAGATAGTGCTTCGCGGCGTGTCGTGGTCGGTACTGGCCATTCTGCACTACCCCAAACCACGCCAGCCCTCACTCCAGTGAGCTTGAGGTCAGACAGGCAGGCAGATAGCGGTGCGGGTCCCTTGGGCCTTTTCCCGGGTGAGGCGGATCGCGGTCCTTGGACCGCGGCCCCCTAGACGGTTTTCGGATTCTATTCATACCGTATCCGAAACAGTATTCTAGTTCCATGACCCAGACCAGTGATCCACCATTTTCAGACCACCCTATAACCAACCTGTTCAATTTCACCGAGCCACCTCCTGGAACGCCATTGGCGAATTGATCGACCAGTTCACGCCCCAAGAGTGCGCCAATTACTTCGCTGCTGCAGGTTACGATGCAATCTGAGAGGAATCCGCTCTAAGGGCCAATATGCGGGTGTCACTCTCCATGCCGGACTTGTGTGTCCTAACGGGCCGCAACACATGGATCTCAAAATGCAGCTCAAGATTTTTGAAGAGGCTCAACAGAAGCTGAAGCCGCTCCCCGATCTTGTGAATCAGGTTCTGGAAATCAGGATGGAAGACGACCAGCTACAATTTCGACGTTATAAGCTGCCGCCCACCGAAGACTAGGCCGGACGTTCCTTCATCCGGCCTGCTTGCTCGGGCGCTTACTTCCCCCACAACTCCTTCGTCGCCAGCGCCGCCCCATCGCGCAGGGCCTCGAACTTCGCCCAGACGATGGACTCGTGAACGCGCTGCAACAGCGGCCCTTGAGCGAAACCGCAGTCCGTGCCTGCGATGACATTCTCGCGGCCCACCAGATTGGCGTAGCGCACGATGCGCTCGGCGACGAGTTCGGGATGCTCCACCACATTGGTCGCGTGGCTGATGACGCCGGGGATGAGGATCGCGCCGTCCGGCAGCTTCACGTCCTTCCACACCTTCCACTCATGTTCATGGCGGGGATTGGCGCCCTCGATCACGAAGGCGCCCGCCTTGATCTTGAGGATCTGGTGGACGATTTCGCGCAGCGGAATGTCGGTCGTGTGCGGGCCGGGCCAGCTGCCCCAGCACACATGGTAGCGCACCATGTCCTGCGGCACGCCTTCCAGCGAATGATTGATGATCTCGACCATGCGCTCGAGCCAGGCCATGTAGTCCCCGACGCTCTTGGGCGGCACCATCCGGTCATAGGTGACGGCGGCGCGGGCGTCGTCGAGCTGCACCACGATGCCTGCGTCCGTGATGGCCTTGTATTCGGTGCGGATGGCTTCGGCGAGGGCGAGGGTGCAATCCTCGTCGGTCTTGTAGAATTCGTTCTTGCGGTCGGGGATCACGCTGGAAATGGCGGCGACCGGCAGGAAGGCGTCGGCGAAGGTCTGACCCTTGAGGGCGGCCTTGAAATTGTTGATGTCGAGCAGCAGTTCGGCTTGGCCCGTATAGGTGATCGGCCCGGTGCAGACGGATTCCGCGTTGGTGTTGGGCGGATCGCGGGAGTCCATTTCGGCGTAGAAGCCTGCGAAGCGCGTGCGGTCAGCGCCGGTGGCGAAGGGGTTCACGCCGTTGAAGGGGCGGCGCTCGAAGCCGCTGACGCGGGTCAGCGCATATTGCGACCAGCTGATCGACTTGCCGAACTCGCCATCGCTGGGCACATCCACGCCCGCCGCCTTCTGCTGGCGCACCACTTCGGCCACGCTCGAGGCGAGACAGGCCTTGTAGGCCGCCTCGTCATAGGCCTGTCGGGTCTGGCGGGCGCGGATGAAGGCGCGCAGGGGCTCGGGGCGGATGAGACTGCCCACATGGGTGGTGAGGATGCGATCAGTGCTGCGCTTCATGCGTGGACCCCCCTATTTTCAAAGCTGCAAATGGCTAGCACGGCGTCAGAGGCCGGGCAAACCGCTCTCCGGTCACGCTTTTGCGGCGTTGATCGCCGCCCAGACCCGCTCGGGGGTGGCCGGCATGTCCAGATGGCGCACGCCCACGGGCGCAAGCGCATGCAGCACCGCATTCATGATGACGGCGGAGGCGGGCGTCGTGCCGCCCTCGCCGCCGCCCTTGATGCGCAGGGGATTGCCGCGGGTGGCGTCTTCGGTGATGTCCACCTTGAACATGGGGAACATGGATGCGCGCGGCATGGCGTAATCCATGAAGCTGCCGGTGAGCACCTGGCCCGAGTCCTGGTCATAGGCCACACCCTCGCCCAGCGCCGGGCCAGCGCCTTGCACCACGCCCCCATGCACCTGCCCATGCAGGATGAGCGGATTCACCGGCTGGCCTGCATCGTCGATGGTCGCATACTGGATCATCTCGACCTCGCCGGTCTCCGGATCGATCTCCACCTCGCAGACCGCGCAGCCCGTGGGATGGGCGGGGATGCGGCCATTGAGGGTTTTCTTCGCGGCCAGAGGAACACGCAGCTCCTCGGGCAGGGCCGGGTTTGCGGCGATGGCGCGGGCAAGATCGAAAATGTCGAAGCGCCGGTTGTTGCGGATGGTCTGGAAAAAGCCATCCTCGAACATGACTTCGGACGCCGGGACTTCCAGCAGCGCCGCGGCCACCAGCTTGCCCTGGGCGATGACCGCATCGCTGGCCTCCACCATCAGGGCGCCGGCGAGGCGCATGGAGCGATCCGAATGGGACCCGCCGCCCGATTCCACCAGCGCCGTGTCGCCATAGATCAGCTTCACATCATAGGGCGTGACGCCCATGAGATCGGCGACCACCTGGGCGAAGCTGGTCTCGTGGCCCTGACCGGTGGTCTGCGTGCCCACCACCAGCTCCACGCGCCCTTCCGGGTTGACGGCGAGCTCCACCCGCTCATGGGGCGCCCCGACCGGCGTCTCGATGTAATTGGCGAGACCTATGCCAGCGAGCTTGCCGCGCTCCAGCGCTGCGACACGGCGCGCCTCGAAGCCGATCCAGTCG
>CANCSY010000233.1 GCA_947380915.1 Beijerinckiaceae bacterium | reverse complement strand
CGTGCTCTGTGAGCTGGAATAATAAAGAGGCGTCAAATGAAACCAAGGTCCATTGTGCTCCTCGCCCCGACAGCGACACGCCTGCGTCAAGGCGGTCGGCAGTCGGGGTGCTTGCAGTTGAATCAAATTCTATGACCCAAAACTTCTTTTACCCCGCCCCCTACTGACGTTCTTCCCGATAGATCCCCAGCTTCTCCTGCGCGCTGCGGTCCGAGAAGGTGAAGTAGATCGCGTCCTTCGACGCCCGCACCTTTTTCCAGACCCAGGCCGGCACGCCCACCACATCGCTTTCGCCAGCGGTGAAGGTCTTGCCGTCGAGTTCCAGGGTCAGTTCGCCTTCCAGCACCACGATGGTCTGGCCATCGGTGGCGCGGATGGGTTTGGTCTCCAGCCCCTTGGGCAGGTGGGACAGCCAGGCGGCGATGGTAGGCATGGCCCAGTCGCCGGTCTGCGGGTTCAGGTAGCGCAGCGCATAGCCCAGATGGGCGTCGGGCTGGGTGTTCTCGGCCACCTGCATGAGGGCGGGGCGGCTGCGGGCGTAGGAATAGTTGAAGATCGGCGTGGTCAGGCCGAAGGGCGAATGGGGCGCCATGGGGCCGAGCCCCGAGCCATATTCGCTCACCGACTGGCCTTCGGCCTTGGTCAGGATCTGGCTCTTGTCGTTCATGTGGTCCATGAACGCCGCCTCGTAGAAATTGACCATATGCAGGTCGAGGCCATCGACCCAGATGACCGGCGAGTGATTTTCCTGCCCGTGGTCATGCCAGCCCATGCTGGGGGTGATGATGAAATCGCCGCGCGCCATGGTGGTCTTCTCGCCAGCAACCGCGGTGAAGCCGCCGTTGCCTTCGAGCACCATGCGCAGGGCCGAAGCCGTATGGCGATGAGCGGGGGCGACCTCGCCGGGCATGATGAGCTGGAGGCCCGCATACATGGTGGCGGTGATGCGCGAGCCGCCGGGCATGGCCGGGTTTTCGAGCACCAGCACGCGGCGCTCCGCCTCTTCGGCGGTCAGCAGACCGCCCGCCGCCATCAGCAGCGGCTTGGTCTTGGCGAATTGCCAGACATGGGGGGCGAATTTGCTCTTGGGCTCGGTGGGGACCAGTCCTTTCAGCACTTCCCAGAGGGGCGCGAGGGACTGGGGAGCAAGGGTCTCGTAGTATTTCTGGCGGGTCGCGGCGACGCCTTCAGCAACGGCGGTTTGCATGGGAAGCTCCATCCCTGATGATCAGGTTGCCCTGATTGAATTTGTCCCGATATCGAATGTGGTCGCCAGTCTAGCATTGCGCCCGCAGCCTCGCAAAGAAAACAGCCTCCCTTTTGGGGAGGCTGCGTCTTGGCGTCCTTGCGTCAAAGCAAGGGTCAGGCGCTCTGCGCGTCCGGCTTGCCGATCACGAAAACGAACATGTTGGCGAGCACGATGGTTCCGGCCATGAAGTAGAAGGTCGTGATGAGCCCGAAAGTGTCGGCGAGCTGGCCGCAGATGACCAGACCGATGGAGCTGCCCACCGCCTGAAAGCCGAAGAGCAGG
Source organism: Beijerinckiaceae bacterium (assembly GCA_947380915.1). The sequence continues at coordinate 3,622 of CANCSY010000233.1, read as the reverse complement.
CCGATGGCCGAGCCGCCCATGCCCTTGGGGGTGGCGTCCAGGGTCCAGGCCTGCAACACCGCGCGGATGGCGAAGAGGAAGAAGCCCAGCACCGCCACGAAGAAGACGAAGAAGGGCGTGCCGCCGGTGAAGATCATCATGGCGATGACCACCGCCGTCATGGCCATGCTCGACATCATGATGCTGCGCGGGCCGATCTTGTCCGACATGGAGCCCGCGACCGGCGAGGCGACGAAGCCCGCCAGTTGCAGGGCCATCATGGAGGCGCCGATGGCCCAGGGCGAATAGCCCATGGTGTTGGCGAGATAGAGCGGCACGAAGACCATCAGGGAACTCTGGGTCATGGACCGGAACGAGGAGCTGATCGCCAGCAGCATCATGGTGCGGTTCTTCAGCAGGCCGCCGAAGCCTTTCAGCACGCCCTGAAAGCCGATGCCCTTGTCCGCCGCGCCCTTGGCCTTGCCGTCCATCTGGAGCTTGCCCAGCAGCCAGAAGATCGCCACGGCCATGACGATGCCCGGCACGACATTGAAGATCATCACCTGCCGCCAGGTGAAGTTGAAATCGAAGGCGACGCCGCCCACCACCACGCTGCTCAGCAGCACGCCCGCCAGCAAAGGCGCAACCGCATCGCCCACATTGCCGCCCATGCCATGGATCGACACGACGAGACCCTTGCGGTCGGGGAAGCGATTGGCGAGCGTCGGGATCGCCGTGGGATGCCAGATGGTGTTGCCGACGCCGATGAGAACCGCGCAGGCCAGCAGCATCCAATATGCGTGGGTGAAGGCCATGATCATGTAGGGGACGCCGATCCAGGCGAGGGAGAGCGCCATCAGCAGGCCCTTGCGACCCACAGAGTCGACCACCATGCCGCCGGGTACATTCGACAGGGCGCCCGCGAAAGCCTGCGCCGCCGTGATCGAGGCGATCTGCGTATAGGACAGGCCAAGTTCAAGGCCGATGACAGGGGCGAGCACATAGAAGGTCGCCGGATACCAGTGCGTCAGGGCATGACCGATGGTGATGAGCCAGACTTCGTTGAACGAACGCTTGGTCTCGATGTCGGGGGCGGTCGCCACTGCGCTCATGCGGATAACTCCTGGGGAACTGCGGGAATCTCTATTCTTAGTTCTCTACACATTAGTGTGAAGCCGCGCGGTCGGCAACGCTTTCGCGCGCCGACCGGCGTTTTTTCAGAGTTCCTTGCCCAGCAGCCGGTCCGCCGACCATGGCCCGCCCCCGCGCAAGGCGATGGCCAGGCACATGAAGCCCCAGAGCAGAACGAATTCGTAGCCCTTGTTGAGCCAGCTGAAGCCATTGCCCCAGTAGATGACGAAGGTCAGGAAAGCCATTTCAATGGCGTTGGCCGCCGCGAAGAAACGCGTGAACAGGCCAAGGATGATGCAAAGCCCGCCGACGCCTTCCACCACCAGCAGCAGATGGGAGATGAAGTAATTATATTCCTCCATCCAGGGCATGGTGACGTTCAGGGTCTTGGTCTGGGCCTCCATGCCGCGCAGCCACTTGCCGTAGCCATGCACCGCAAGGTTCCAGCCGACCCCGAACCGCACCACCACCCATGACAGGGGGATGGCGAAATCATAGAAGCGGCGCAGGCGTGGAATGAAGAGTGCGGGCTCCTGGCCCGGTGGCGTTTTCATAGGTCTTCCCCCTTATGGCCGGGCGGCGTTTGGCGGCCCGGCATAAGGTGGTGTCTTGCTTCACTTTTTTGAGGTTTGCAACTGAACGAGAGTGGCCAGCTGCTCCTTTGTCAGGGGCGCGGGGATGAATTTCAGCTTCACCGCGTCCTCGTTCATGTCCGCGATTCCCGCCATCTTGTCGGGATTGGCGCGTTCCTTCTGCACGAATTCGTCGCGGGTGCGGATCGCGATCTGGTCGGAGACCTCGGCCCATTTGGCATAGGCCTTGATGGCGTCAGGGCTCGACCAGAGCCACTCGATGGTCTCCCGATAGGCGGCCATGTAGCGGGCCATGGCGTCGGCGTTCTTCTCCAGCGAGCCTGCGTTGGCGAGGATCACACGCACGGGCTGGTTGCGGAATTCGGGGACTTCGTCGCCCTTGGCGAGCACGCGGATGCGCCCGCTCTCCAGCGCGTCCAGCATCAGGGGCGGGGCGGTCCAGCCGATGTCCACCTGGCCGCTCATCACCTGGGTGAAGGTGGCGGGCGGGCTGCCGGTGGCGGTGGGCTTTGTGGTGACGCCCGCCATCTTGGAGAGCGCCATGACCATGACCTGCGTGGAGGAGCCCGTGGTCGAATAGGCCATGGTCTTGCCCTCGGCGTCCTTCATGGTCTTGAGGGGCGAGGTCGCGGGCACATACCAGAATTCGTAATAGCCGGTCATGGTGGCGCCGAGGATGCGCACGGGGGCGCCCTTGGAGAATGCGCCCATGACGCCGTAGGTCCCGACCCCGATGCCCAGATCCACGCTGCCGGAGATCACGGCCTGCTGGGTCTCGCCGCCGCCCTGGGTGTAGAGCACTTCAAGCTGGAGGCCGTGCTTCTTGAAGATCCCGGCATCCTGGCCCAGTTCCGAAACCGAGTTTTCCCACACGCCGCGCTGGCCGACGGCGACCTTCAGTTTGTCCTGCGCGAAGGCGGGCAGGGCGATGAGCGTGGCGAAGGCGGCGGAAAGCGCGAGCCTGGTGAAAGTCTGCATGATCTGTCCTTTCGGGATCGGGGTCGCTGTTTCAGATGTCCCAGTCGGCGGGGATGGCGTTCTGCTTGACGCCCTTGCGGACGTAGTAGGACCAGAGCTTGCCGACATGGAATTCGCGCATTTCGTGGCGGTCGATCTGCTCGAGTTCGGCGTCGGTGAGCGGCAGGGGCGTCTTGCCGGCTTGCAGCACCTGCATCTGGGCGCGGGCGTTCTCGTCGAAATGCACGGCGTCGACCAGCAGGGCTGGCAGGGATTCCGCCGTCAGCACGAGCCCATGGGCGCGCATGAGGGCGGCGTGGTGGGGCCCCAGCGTGCGCGCGAGGGTCTGGCCCTGCTGGACTGTCTTGATGTGGCTGGGGTCCATGTCCATGGGGATGCCGCTGCGCCAGCGGATGGAGCGGGCGCGCATGGGCACGAGCTGCACGCCCTCCATCATGGTGAACCAGATCGCCAGCTCCATATGGCTGTGGACGATGGCCTCCACATCGGGCCGCGCCTTGAAGATCTCGATATGGATCGCGATCTCCACGGGCGGGCGGGCGTCGCCCTCGATCACCTTGCCGTCGAAGCCGATGAGCAGCATGCACTCGGGCGAAACGTCCGAGCGTGGCTCGAGCGCGGGCTGGATGAAGAAGGCGTCACGGCCGGGCGCGCGCACCGCCACATGGCCCGAATAATCGAGCAGGCCTTCCATCACCAGCAGGCGCGTTGTGGCGGCGACTTGCGCGCGCAACAGCGCATCGGAATTGGAGGCGTGAGCCGTCATCGTGTTTCCTCGCGTTGATGTTTCGCTCACTCGCCGATGGGCGGGGGATCGTAGAGCCAGGCCATGGATTCCATCGCCTCTTTCTGGGTGCGTGCGCCCAGCACCGCATTGCGCAGATCGCGCGTGGCGTTGGAGGCGTGATAGGCCTCGCCATAGAGCTTGGCCATCAATTGCA
>CANCSY010000232.1 GCA_947380915.1 Beijerinckiaceae bacterium | reverse complement strand
CTGCTTGCGCTGCTGTTCGGCTATCTGCTGGGCTCCATTCCCTTTGGACTGGTGATCACGAAAGCCGCCGGCACACAGGATATTCGCACCATTGGCTCGCGGAACATCGGCGCCACCAATGTGCTGCGCACCGGCCGCAAGGATCTGGCAGCCGCCACCATGCTGTGCGACGCGCTGAAGGGAACCCTCGCCATCTTCATCGCCGCCCAATGGGGCGAGGGTCCCGCCATGGCGGCTGCGCTGGGCGCTTTCGCCGGGCATGTCTTTCCCGTCTGGTTGAACTTCAAGGGCGGCAAGGGCGTCGCGACCTATTTGGGGTGCCTGCTGGGGCTCTACTGGCCTGCCGCCATTCTCTTCGCGCTGGTCTGGCTCGCGGTCGCGAAAGTGACGCGTTATTCCTCCCTCGCCGCGCTGGTCGCCAGCGCGCTTGCGCCCTTCGCGTTCTTCGCCACGGGGCAGGGGCCGCAGGGGCTGCTGGCCGTCGTCCTCGCCGCCATGATCTTCTTCACCCACCGGGCCAATATCGTGCGTCTGCGCGCGGGCTCCGAGAGCAGGATAGGCCAGCAAGCATGAGCGAAGCGGGAGGATCGGGCGCGCGTTTGACGGACGCACAGCGTCTCGATTGGCTTCGCCTCATTCGCACGGACAGCATCGGTCCACAGACCTTCCGCGGCCTCATCAATCGATTTGGCGGCGCCGCCGCAGCCCTTGACGCAGCCCCTCGGGTGGCGGCCCAGAAGGGGCGCTCGCTTGTGCTGGCCGACCTTGACGCCTGCAAGCGCGAGATGGACGGGCTGGCGGCCATGGGCGCGCGACTGATCGCGCTGGGGGAGCCCGAATATCCCAAGGCCCTGCGCGCCATCCATGCGCCCCCGCCCTTGCTGGCTGTGCTCGGCGACATCGCCGTTCTGTCGCGCCCCATGGTCGCCGTCATCGGTTCGCGCAACGCCTCGGCGGCGGGCCTGGCCTTCACCGAACGGGTGGTGCGCGATCTGGCGGCGGCGGGCTTCGTCATCGCCTCGGGGTTGGCGCGCGGGGTGGATTCCCGCGCCCATCACGCCAGTATCCGCATGGGGACTGTGGCTGCGCTGGCGGGCGGGCTCGACAAGATCTATCCGCCTGAGCATGTGGGGCTGGCGCAGGACATCTGCGCGCGTGGCGCCCTTGTGAGCGAAATGCCGTTGGGCTGGGAACCGCGGGGGCGCGATTTTCCGAGGCGCAACCGCATCGTGGCGGGGCTGGCCCTGGGCACGCTGGTCATCGAGGCCTCTCGCGGGTCCGGCACGCTGATCACCGCCAAATATGCCGCCGACGAGGGGCGAGAGATCTTCGCCGTTCCCGGCTCCCCGCTCGATCCGCGCGCCGAGGGGACCAATGGCCTGCTGCGCGATGGTGCGACGCTCTGCACCCGCGCCGAGGATGTGCTCAATGTGCTGCTTCCCATGGTGGGAAGCGGCGAGCCTCCCTTGCCCCTGTTCCGGGAGGAGGAGGGCAGGGGCGCTCCGGAGCCCCTCTGGGACGAATACGACCTGCTCTACGAGGTGGCTGTGCCCACCACTGTGGCGGGCCTCGCCTTCGATGAGCCAGTTCGCTCCGCCCCATCGCCTGCACCTGTCCAACCGCCGCACGCCGCACCGCAGGAGCCGGTTTTGCGGGTGCAGGTCGAGAGCCTGCTGGGGCCTTCGCCGGTGGCGCTGGACGACCTTGTGCGGGCGTCTGGCGCTCCGGTGGCGGAGGTGCGCTCCGCTTTGCTCGATCTGGAGCTGGAAGGGCGGCTGGAGCGCCATGGGGGCGGAATGGTGTCGCTGCTGGCGAAGCGGTGAGCTTTCAGGCCCGGTTATTCACAGGAAGCTTAATCTTTACAATTTATGCCTGACCCCTCGCCAGATAGCTCAGCCGGTCCAGCGCCCCCTGCAGGATGTAAGCCGCCGCCATTTTGTCCACGATTTCGGCCCGTTTGGCCCGCGAGGCGTCCTGTTCGATGAGGGTGCGGGTCACGGCGGCGGTGGACAGGCGCTCGTCCTGGAAGATGAAGGGGAGGAGCGTCAGGGGCGCGCAATTGCGGATGAAGGCGTAGGTGGATTGGGCGCGGGGGCCTTCGCTGCCGTCCATGTTCAGGGGCAGGCCGATGACGAAGGCGACGACCTCGTGTTTCTTCACCAGTTCGACCATGCGGGCCACGTCCTTGGTGAATTTGGTGCGCTGGATCGTCTCGAGCGGCGTGGCGATGCGGCGCTCCACATCGGACAGGGCGAGGCCGATGGTCTTCGTGCCGAGGTCAATGCCCATCAGCCTGCCATAGCGCGACAGACGGGGCAGCAGGGTTTCCAGGGTGATAATATTGTCGGCCATGCGCCGCCCTAGCATGGGCGGACGCGCTTGGCCATGCTACCCGTTTGCGTCGCCAAAGCGTGCGATGGTATAGGCGTGGCGCTGGCGCCTACTTTGCGCCGCCATTCGTCTCGCCTTTTGTTGGGAGCAAGCATGTCTGTTGACCAGGCGACCGTCCGCCGCATCGCCCATCTGGCGCGCATCGCCGTAAGCGACGAAGAGGTTCCCCATCTCCAGCAGGAGCTGAACGCGATCCTCTCATTCATCGAAGAGCTGAGCGCGGTCGATGTGGAGGGCGTCGAGCCCATGACGTCAGTGGCGCCCATGAAGATGGTCTGGCGCAAGGATGCGGTGACCGATCATGCGGGCGCCGATGTCGTCGTCGCCAACGCCCCCGTCAGCGAAGATGGCTTCTTCACCGTGCCCAAGGTCGTGGAATAGGCGCAAGCCCCGGACCTTCACCTCTCGACTCTATTCGCCGCCTTCGGCCTGAGAGACCCCATATGACCGACGTGACACGCCTCACCCTCGCGCAAGCGCGCGACGCGCTCGCCGCCAAGACGCTTTCCTCCGTGGAGTTGACGCAGGCCCATCTCGACGCCATGGGCAAGGCGCGCGGGCTCAACGCCTATGTGGTGGAGACCCCCGAGCAGGCGTTGGCCATGGCCTCCGCCTCCGACGCGCGCATCGCCAGCGGAACGGCAGGCCCGCTGGAAGGTCTGCCCCTTGGAATCAAGGATCTCTACGCCACCAAGGGCGTCCATACGCAGGCTTGCAGCCATATCCTTGAGGGGTTCAAGCCCGCCTACGAGTCCACCGTCACCTCCCATCTGTGGCGCGATGGCGCGGTCATGCTCGGCAAGCTGAACATGGACGAATTCGCCATGGGCTCGTCCAACGAGACCTCCTATTATGGCCCCGTGGCCTCGCCGTGGTTGCCGCCCAGTCGCGACGCCGCGTGGGGACGCGAGGCGCTGGCTGGCGACAAGAAGGGCCTGCTGACGCCCGGCGGCTCTTCGGGCGGGTCGGCGTCGGCTGTGGCCGCGCATCTGTGCCTCGCCGCCACCGCCAGCGACACTGGCGGCTCCATCCGCCAGCCCGCCGCCTTCACCGGCACGGTCGGCATCAAGCCCACCTATGGCCGCTGCTCGCGCTGGGGCATGGTGGCCTTCGCCTCCTCCCTCGATCAGGCTGGCCCCATCGCCCGCACCGTGCGCGATTGCGCGATCATGCTGCGCTCCATGGCGGGCCATGACCCCAGGGACGCCACCTGCATCGACGCGCCCGTGCCCGATTACGAGGCCTCTATCGGCGCCTCCATCAAGGGCAAGAAGATCGGCATTCCCCGGGAATATCGCATCGACGGCATGCCTGCGGAGATCGAGAAGCTCTGGGCGGACGGCATCGCCTTCCTGAAGGCGGCGGGGGCGGAGATCGTCGACATCTCGCTGCCTCATACCAAGACCGCGCTGCCCGCCTATTACATCGTGGCGCCGGCCGAGGCCTCCTCGAACCTCGCCCGCTACGATGGCGTGCGCTATGGGCTGCGTGTGCCGGGCAAGGACATCTCTTCCATGTATGAGAACACGCGCCGGGCGGGCTTTGGCCCGGAGGTGCGCCGCCGCATCATGATCGGCGCCTATGTGCTCTCCGCTGGCTATTACGATGCTTATTATGTGCGCGCCCAGAAGATCCGCACGCTCATCAAGCAGGATTTCGAAAAGGCCTATGCGCAGGGCGTGGACGCGATCCTGACGCCCGCCACCCCCTCCGCCGCCTTCGGCATCGGCGAGAAGGGCTCGGCTGATCCGGTCGAGATGTATCTGAACGACGTGTTCACCGTGACGGTGAACATGGCGGGCCTGCCGGGCATCGCGGTGCCTGCGGGCCTCTCCGCCGATGGCCTGCCGCTCGGCTTGCAGCTCATCGGCCGCCCCTTCGACGAAGAGACGCTGTTCTCCGTCGCCTCCGTCATCGAGGAATCCGCTGGTCGCGTGGCCCTGCCGCAGCCCTGGTGGTGAGCGGGGGCGCGCGCGCCTTCCTATCCTGCACCATGGCGTTGCCTTTGCGGAACCATCGCGAGGGCGATACGTTGCCGCCGGGCGCGGCGAACCAGGCCGCTGAAACGCAGGATCAGGCATGACCATCAGCGCGCAGACGATGGAAACGCAACTGGAGCGGCGGCTCTTCGCCACGCGGCGCCTGTCGGTGGAGCTTGCCGAACCATTGACGCCCGAGGACCAGACGGTTCAGGCGATGGACGACGCCAGCCCCACCAAGTGGCATCTGGCCCATACGACCTGGTTCTTTGAAACCTTCATTCTTGCGCGCTGCGAGGGCTACCATGCCTTCGATGAGCGCTTCGCCTATCTCTTCAACTCGTATTACGAGGCCGCAGGCCCACGCCATCCCCGCCCTAATCGCGGCTTGCTGACGCGCCCGACCTGCGAGGAGGTGCTGGCCTATCGCACCCATGTGGATGCGGGCCTGCGCGAGCTCTTTGCGGCGGGCGGCGACGCTGACCAGGCGCTGGCCGAACTCATCGAGCTTGGTGTGCAACATGAGCAGCAGCATCAGGAACTGTTGCTCACGGACATCCTCAGTCTCTTCGCCCTCAACCCGCTGCGGCCGCGCTATCGCGCCGCCCATGACGACGAGCGGGCGATGGTGCCTGCCCCGCCGCTGGCTTTCGTCGGCTTTGCTGGCGGCGTGCATGAGGTCGGGCACGAGGGCGCGTGCTTCAGCTTCGACAACGAGACGCCGCGCCACCGGGTTTTCGTGGAGAATTTCCACCTCGCCACTCGCGCCGTGACCAATGGCGAATGGCTGGCCTTCATGGCCGATGGCGGCTATCGCGCGGCCGCCCTGTGGCTCTCCGATGG
>CANCSY010000231.1 GCA_947380915.1 Beijerinckiaceae bacterium | reverse complement strand
TTGCGGCGCGCCCTGCGGCTGCTCCTGCCCCGGCTGCGCCCCGTCCGGCAGCGGCTCCGGCCGCAGCGCGTCCGGCGGCGCCCGCCGCCCCGCGTGGGCCGACCGTCGCTCCGCGTGGCCCCACCAATGCGCCCCGTGGCCCCCAGTCCAATCGCCCGACCCCTCCCGGCCGCTCTGCTGGCGGCATGGTGCTGCGCACCCTGACCGAGGCCGAGCGCGAGGCGCGCGAGCGCGCCCTTGTGGATGCGCGCGGCCGTGAAGAAGAAGATCGTCGCCGCGCCGCCATCGAGGCGGTGGCCCACGCCGAGCGCGAGGCTCGCGAGAAGATCGAACGCGAGGCCGCCGAGGCCCGCAAGAAGGAAGAAGAGGCTCGCCGCAGCCAGGACGCCGAGGTCAGGCGCCGCTCCGAGCAGGAGGCTGCGCGCCGTCTTGCGGGTGGCCAGCCCGCCCCGCCGCCGCCACCCGGCTCACGCAAAGCCGTTCAGCCTCTGGCTGGCGCCACGTCAATGGAACCAGGCCCGGCGGCCGCCGCAGGCGCCCCCGGCGTGCGCCGCGTGAACGAGACCGAAGAGGAAAAGCGGGTCATCCGCCGTCCCGGCCTGCCCACCAAGGTCATCCTGCCGCCCGCCAAGCCGGCGCGTGGCGCGGAAGTGAAGAATCGCGGTCGTCTCACCGTCACCAACGCCGTGGCGGAGGAGGAGGAGCGCACCCGTTCGGTCGCCTCCTTCCGTCGCCGCATGCAGCGCCTGACAGGCCGTGGCGGCCAGCAGCCCAAGGAAAAGCTGCTGCGCGAGGTCATCCTGCCCGAGACCATCACCATCCAGGAACTCGCCAACCGCATGTCGGAGCGCGCCGTGGATGTGATCAAGCTGCTGATGCGTCAGGGCGAGATGCGCAAGATCACCGACGTGATCGACGCCGACACCGCCCAGCTCATCGCCGAGGAAATGGGCCATACGGTCAAGCGCGTGGCTGAATCCGACGTGGAAGAGGGCCTCTTTGATACGCCCGACACGGACGAGCTTCTGGTTCCCCGTCCCGCCGTGGTCACCATCATGGGCCATGTCGATCACGGCAAGACCTCGCTGCTGGACGCGATCCGCCACGCCAATGTGGTTTCCGGCGAGGCCGGCGGCATCACCCAGCATATCGGCGCCTATCAGGTCACCGCCCCCGGCGGCGTGCCTGTCACTTTCATCGACACCCCCGGCCATGCCGCCTTCACCGCCATGCGCGCCCGCGGCGCCAAGGTGACGGATATCGTGGTGCTCGTGGTGGCGGCCGACGACGGCGTCATGCCCCAGACCATCGAGGCGATCAACCACGCCAAGGCGGCCGGCGTGCCGCTGATCGTGGCGATCAACAAGATCGACAAGCCTGACGCCAAGCCCGAGCGCGTGCGCAGCGAATTGCTGCAATACGAAGTCCAGGTCGAAACCCTGGGCGGCGACACGCTCGAGGTGGAAGTGTCCGCCCTCAAGAAGATCAATCTCGACAAGCTGCTCGAATCCATCGCCCTGCAGGCCGAACTGCTCGATCTGCAAGCCGATCCCGAGCGTCCGGCCGAAGGCACGGTCATCGAGGCGCGTCTTGATCGTGGTCGCGGCCCCGTGGCCACCGTGCTCGTGCAGCGCGGCACTCTTGCGGTGGGCAATATCATCGTGGCGGGCTCCCAGTGGGGCCGCGTTCGCGCCCTGCTCGACGACAAGGGCGCCCATATGGCCTCGGCCCCGCCCTCCTTCCCGGTGGAAGTGCTCGGCTTCTCCGGCGCCCCTGACGCGGGTGATCGCGTCGCGGTGGTCGATAACGAGGCCCGCGCCCGTGAAATCACCGAATATCGTGAGCGCCAGAAGCGCGAGAAGGCCGCCGTGCGCGGCGGTTCGGCGCGCGGTTCGCTCGCCGACATGATGTCCCAGCTCAAGACGGCGGGCCGCAAGGAATTCCCGCTCGTCATCAAGGGCGATGTGCAGGGCTCGGTGGAGGCTATCATGGCCGCCCTCGACAAGCTCGGCACCGAAGAGGTCTGCGCGCGCATCGTCCATGCAGGCGTCGGCGGCATCAGCGAGTCCGACATTTCGCTGGCCGAAGCCTCAGGCGCGGCCGTCATCGGCTTCAACGTGCGCGCCTACAAGGAAGCGTCGGAACTGTCGGAGCGCGCGGGCATCGAAATCCGCTACTACAACATCATCTACAACCTCGTGGATGACGTGAAGGCGGCCATGTCCGGCCTGCTTTCGCCCACGCTTCGCGAAGACATGCTCGGCAACGCCGAGATCCTCGAAGTCTTCAACATCACCAAGGTCGGCAAGGTCGCCGGTTGCCGCGTCAGCGACGGCCGTGTGGAGCGCGGCGCCAATGTGCGCCTCATCCGCGACCGGGTGGTGGTGCACGAGGGCAAGCTCTCGACGCTCAAGCGCTTCAAGGACGAGGTCAAGGAAGTCGTCGCCGGTCAGGATTGCGGCATGGCTTTCGAGGCCTACCAGGACATGCGCGCGGGCGACATCATCGAATGCTACCGCGTCGTGGAGGTGAAGCGCAGCCTCTAAGGCCGCGCCTCACTTTGAACCTTGCCGTAGTTTCAAGCATTTGGCAGAGACCATCTTGCCCGGTGCGCAAAATAGGCGTATCTCCCGCCACCGCTCGTCCTTGCCGATCATCTTCGCGCAGGCCCCGGGCGGCGGCGCAAGGTCCGCTCAAACCTGCATCATCATGTGCATGCCGCCCGTCTACCCGGATCGCGATCCGGGGCGGCGCGCCGCCTTCGGACCTTGAACCGGGTCTGAAGTTTCCGGAGTCGATGACGAATGTCGCGAGCCCATCACAGCAACAGCGGCGAGCCCTCCCAGCGCATGCTGCGCGTCGCCGAATTGATCCGCCATTCCATGGCCGAACTGCTCGCGCGCGGGGATGTGCTTGACCCCGTTCTGGAGACCCATGTGGTCACCGTGCCGCGCGTGCGCATGAGCCCGGACCTCAAGCTGGCGACGATCTTCGTCATGCCGCTGGGCGGGCAGGACGCCACCGAGGTGATTGCGGCGCTGGAGCGCAACAAGAAGTTCCTGCGCGGCGAAGTGGTGCGCAAGGTCAACCTCAAATTCGCCCCCGACATTCGCTTCCGCATGGACGAGTCCTTCGAAAATGCGGCCAGGATCGACGCCTTGCTGAATTCCGCCAAGGTGCGTGGCGATCTCGACGAGAATTCCTGAGCCCGCCGCCAGACGCCATCCCATCAGATAAAGAAGATACAGATGAACCAGCGCCGCTCCACGCGGGTCGAAATCAACGGCTGGATCGTGCTCGACAAGCCCGTCGGCATGACCTCGACCCATGCCGTCTCCCGCCTAAAGCGGATTTTCAACGCCAAGAAGGCGGGCCACGCGGGCACGCTGGACCCGCTGGCTTCCGGCATCCTGCCGGTCGCCTTTGGCGAGGCCACCAAGACCGTGCCTTTCGTGCAGGATGGCGAGAAGGCCTATCGCTTCACCGTGCGCTGGGGGATCGAGACCGACAGCGATGATTCCGACGGCGCGGTGGTGCGCACCTCCGACATGCGCCCCGGCCCCGATCAGGTGGCCCATGCGCTCGCCTATTTCACCGGCACGATCATGCAGATCCCGCCCGCCTATTCGGCCATCAAGATCAATGGCGAGCGCGCCTATGATCTCGCCCGCGACGGCGAGGAGGTGATCCTCGCCCCCCGGCCGGTGACCATCAATTCCCTCGAGCTGGTCTCCACCACCGACGATGAGGCGGTGCTGGAGGCCCAATGCACCAAGGGCACCTATGTGCGCGCCATCGCGCGCGATCTCGGCCGCCACCTGGGCTGCCTTGGCCATGTGACGGCCCTGCGCCGCACGAGAGTCGGGCCTTTCACGGAAGCCGATCTCGTCCAGCTTGCGGAGCTGGATGAGGAGGGGCTGGACCCGTTCAGCCTCATGTTGCCGGTGGAGGCGGGCCTCACCGAGGTCGCCTGCATTGTGGTGGACCGGGATGGGGCAGCGCGGCTGCGGCGCGGCCAGTCGATCATCCTGCGCGGGCGGGACGCCCCTGCGGGCGGCTTCGCCTATGCGGCCTGCGGCGGCGTGCCGGTGGCCTTTGGCGAAGTGACCCAGGGCGAGCTTGTGCCGAACCGGGTGTTCAACCTGCCCTTCTAGGCGCGCGCCCTGATGGGGTGGCCTTCCCCGCAAAATCGTGTATAAGCCGCGCAGCGCGGGGCCATCCCCGCGCTAATCGTGTTTGGACCTTGCTGGACGACATCCCGGCCAGGCCCTCGGAATAGTCTAAGCCTTCCGTCCTGCGGAGGGCGCCACCAGAAAGGACATACGATGTCGATTACCCCAGAGCGCAAGCAGGCCCTCATCGTTGAACATGGCGCCAAGGCTGGCGACACAGGTTCGCCCGAAGTGCAGGTCGCGATCCTCACCGAGCGCATCACCAACCTCACCGAGCACTTCAAGACCCACGTCAAGGACAACCATTCCCGCCGTGGCCTGCTCAAGCTGGTCTCCCAGCGCCGCCAGCTTCTCGACTATGTGAAGCGTCGCGACGAGCCCCGCTACAAGGCTCTCATCGAGCGTCTCGGCATCCGCCGCTAAGCTCACAGCCGGTTCACACCGGCGCCATGGCTGCGGGCGAAGGCGCCCCCAGCCCTTCCGGAGATCGGGCCCCTGGCCCACTCCGGCGGGAACGGCGGCATGGGGCCGTCGTTTCAACAGGGAAGATCCTTGCGCCATGCGGCAGGATCGCCGGACGCTGTCCTTCATGCCCGCCGCAAGGCGTCGCGACAGCCTCTCGCCATCTTGCTCATGGCTCCGCGATCTCCCCGCGTCATGAAAGATGTACGAAATGTTCGAAATCCATCGTGAAGAACTCGACTGGGCCGGGCGCAAGCTGGTCCTCGAAACGGGCCGGGTGGCCCGTCAGGCTGACGGCGCCGTGTGGGCGAGCTATGGCGAAACCACCGTGCTGGCCACCGTCGTCTCCGCCAGGAAGCCGAAAGTCGGCGTGGACTTCTTCCCCCTCACCGTGAACTATCAGGAAAAGGCCTTCGCGGCCGGCCGGATTCCCGGTGGATATTTCAAGCGCGAGGGTCGTCCCTCCGAGCGTGAGACGCTGATCTCCCGCCTGATCGACCGCCCGATCCGCCCCCTGTTCCCCGAGGGCTATCGCCACGACACCCAGGTGGTCGTGACCGTTCTGTCCCATGACCTCGAGAACGATCC
>CANCSY010000230.1 GCA_947380915.1 Beijerinckiaceae bacterium | reverse complement strand
GAAAAGGCTCAGCTGAAAATCGGTGTAAGCAACCTGTTCAATCATCGTGACATCACCGAAATCAGCGGGAGCCCCGCCAAGGTCACGGATGCGAACTGGGCTACGTCAGGACTGGGTTACACGTTCCAGGCGGGTCGCACCTACTATGTCTCAGCCAAGATTGATTTCTGATCTTCCGCTGAAGTCAGAACGTCAGAGAACAACAATAAACTACTGGGGGTCGGATTTTTCTGCCCCCCTTTTTGTTTGAATTCGGGATTGAAAATGGAAAGCGTAAGCCTCTCGCCCATGGGTCTCTTCGCGCAGGCGGGTCCTGTCGGCAAGACAGTCATCATCCTGCTGGGAATCGCCTCGGTCTGGTGCTGGTACCAGATCTTTGATGGGCTCGTGGGCATCCTCCGTCTTGGCCGTTCATTGAAACGCGCCAGACGCAACGAGGCGGGCAGCCTTCTGGACCCAGTCATCAGCGCCGGGGCCCAGGAAGCTCTGCAGGACAGATTTGCGGACGAGTCCACCGGCGACGTGCGTCAACTCATGATGGAAGCCATGAGCCGCGAGGGGCGGATGCTCATGGCGCGGCTTGAGGGTGGATTGCCCAATCTTGCAGTCATCGCTTCGGTGGCGCCCTTCGTCGGGCTCTTCGGCACGGTCTGGGGCATCATGGTCGCCTTCACGGCCATCGCCGAAAGCAACGACACCAGCCTTGCTGTCGTGGCGCCCGGCATCGCCGAGGCCCTCGCCACAACCGCCTTCGGGCTGGTGGCGGCCATTCCGGCCTCCATCGCCTATAGCCGCCTCGGCGCCTCTTTCGCCGCAAAAGCGCAGGACCTCGCAAACTTCATCGAAGAGAAGTCGCTGGCGATCCTGCGGGCGGATGCGAGCCGGAGGGCTCCCTGATGGCCTTTACCGCAAACAAATCCGGTCCCGGGCTGCATCGACCGCTTGCGGACATCAATGTCACGCCGCTTGTCGATGTCATGCTGGTGTTGCTGATCGTGTTCATGATCACAGCGCCCATGCTGACTACCGGATTGAAGATGGACCTTCCCCAGGCCCGCAGCGCCGTGACGCTCAAGCCCAAGCCCCCGCTCGTCATCTCCGTGACGAAGGAGGGCAAGTTCGCGCTCGATATGGACGAGCTCCCATTTGAGCAACTTCTTCCCGCCGTTCAGGCGCGCATGGAAGGCGACCTGAAGCGGGTCATCCAGATCCGTGGCGACCGCAATGGCAGCTATGGCGCGGTCTATGAGCTGATCGACAAGCTCGTGATCAATGGCTTCACCCATATCGCCCTCGTGTCCGATCCCAAGGCGCGCCGCGCGGGAGTTTCGACCCAATGAACGCCGGAAAACCTCTCCTCCTCGCCAGATCAAACGGTGGATCCGCCATGCTGCTTCGTGGTCTCTTTGTCGTGGCGTCTCTGGGGCTGCATGGCCTTGCCTTCGCCTCTCTCCTGCCGCGCGTCAACGATCAGGAAGCCCCCACTGAAGGGCTCGAATTGAGCATAGCGCCGCCGCAGGGCGAGGCCCTTGTCGAGGAGAAGGATGCGATCGACAGCGCCGCGCAGACCGAGACGGTGGCAGCCGTGCAGAAGGTCGAGACCCCACCGCCCCCGGATGCGCCGGACCTCGCCGAGGCGGCGAAGGTCGTGGACGACGAGGCGACGGTCATGGCCGCTGCGGTGAAGGAGCCCGAGCCCGAGCCGCAGCCCGTGCTCGAAGTTGTGGAGACGCCCCCGGAGCCCGTGCAGGAACAGCCCCAGGTTTCCGTCAGCGCGCAACAGAGCGCGGCAGCCGAAGAAACCTTCGCCCATCGCGCAGTCGGCGTGGAGAATGGCATGCTCACCGGTGGCGGCGTAACGCGCGCAGCCTATGCGGCCGCCGTGAAGAAGGAGATCGCCAAAAACAAGCGCCGCCCGCCCGGCGATTGGCGCGGCGCCGTGAGTCTGAGCTTCGTGATTGGCCCGAATGGCCGCGCCGAGCGGATCGAGGTTGCGAAGTCCGTCAACCCGGCGCTGGATGAGGCGGCGCGCAGCATCATCGCCTCCGTCCAGCTGCCGCCTCCTCCCGGCGGGACCTTTCCGGCGGCGATCACCATCAAGTTCGAATGAAGGATGCGCCAACTGTTTGGGTGTCTACGGCAACCGGGGCGAAGAGGTTATGTCGGAAATGATGGGTTCCCATCCGGATAGTGATCCGACCTTGCAGCGGTACACCAATCCAGCAATCTTTCTGCACTGGCTTGTGGCGGTTCTTATCATCGCTGTCGCTGGAATTGGGCTGTATTTCGGAGTAGCCCCAAGGGGCGAGAGGCCATTCTGGCTCAATCTTCATGCGATCATTGGCCTCGCGATGGCAATCGCCATCGTCGCCAGACTGGCATGGCGCCTTGCGCAGGCGCCGCCGCCCTCACTTGTTGGCAGCTCCAGACGGGAAGAACTGGCAGCGCAAGCGGTTCATTTTCTAATGTATGTTATGATGATCGCGGTCCCGGCCTTCGGCCTTGTCGCTTTCATCTGGCACGCCCGGATTTTCGATTTTGGCATGTTTCAGCTGAATTTTGGCGTCGCGTCCGAGCGCGGCGTTTATAGCCCGGCGCAATCCCTTCACAGGTGGCTCGCCTACGGGTTTTTGATCGTCATCGCCCTGCATGTTCTGGCCGCGCTCTGGCATCGCTTCGTTTTACGCGACCAGCTGTTTGAACGGATTTTGTTTCCGCTGCGTCCATCGGTCAAAATGACAGCAGACCTGAAAACTGAAGACTTGGGATAGGAAAGGTCAAATCATGTCAACTCAGCATAAGAGGCTCTCACCCATCCTCGCACGCATTTCCGCGCCCATCGTTGCAGCGGTGCTTCTCGCATCGGCGACATCAGGCGCACAGGCACGTGATCTCTACCGTTGGGTGCAATATGTTCCCGGCGGCATCGAGGCGCGCGCCGTCACCGACGCAGCGACTTGCCCTGCTGCTGTGATCGACGGAGCTACCGCCACCATGATCGAACGCTCCGCGCCCGGCGAAAACTATCCCGTCCGCGCCTGCGCGCTGCCGATCCCCAAAGGCGCGAAACTGGTGACGCTGGATCGCAAGCCAATGCCGCTGCCAAAGGAACGTCCAGATCGCATCCTGCTCATTGGCGATACAGGCTGCCGCCTGAAGGGCGCGCAGGTTCAAGATTGCAACGACATCACCCAATGGCCCTTCCGTACGGGCGCCGACATCAGCGCATCCTTCAAGCCTGATCTCGTGCTGCATGTGGGCGACATGCATTATCGGGAGAGCGAGTGTCCGGCAGAACGTCAAGGCTGCGCAGGGACGCCTTTCGGCGATACCTGGGATGTGTGGAAAGAAGATTTCTTCAAACCGGGCGAGGCGCTACTCGCCGCAGCGCCCTGGATCATGGATCGTGGCAATCACGAGGAATGTGAGCGCGGCGGCAAGGGCTGGGCGCGAGTGCTGGACCCCTATCCCTTCGACCCCACCACCGGCGTCGCCGGATGCCTTGGCCCTGCAAAACCCTATTCGGTCGATATCGGCGGCGTAACCATTGTCGTGATGGATGTCTCAACCGCTGCCGAGAAGGTGAACGAAAAACAGGTGGCCTGGTATAAGCCTCAGTTCGAAATGGCGAAGGATATCTCGGGCCCGGCATGGCTGACCTTCCATCGCCCCGTCTGGGCCGTGGACAGCCAGAAGAAGGGCGAACCCGCCGGAGACAACCGTACACTGGCTGCGGCAGCACGCAATTCAATCCCTACAAACGTGCAGGCCTTCATCTCAGGTCATCACCACACGTTCGAGTTGATGACCTATGTGGAAGATCTCCCCTTGCAGATCGTCTCGGGCCATGGCGGCGACGACCTTTCACTCCATGCGCCAACTGTTGTGAAGGGGTTGGAGATCAACGGCGTCACGGTGAAGGATGGAATGGGCCGTCCGGGCGTGTTCGGGTTTTCCATGCTCGAACGTGCCTCAAATGATTCAACGGGTCTGAATTGGGTCCTCACAGGTTACGACATTCATGGAACTTCAATAGCTCGCTGCGAGATCAACGGCAGGAAAGCCAACTGCAATTAAAGATAGAAGAATTATCTGACGTTTGCTTAAGGTGCGATTGTTCAAACGAGTAGCTTGTCAACTGAAAAATCAGGCATCTCGTTCAGATTTTTCGGTAGGAATGAGCTCAAGCTGACCACAGCATTGCTTGGTAACGGGCGTTTATGCCTCAACCTAGGAGTGGAATATGAGCCATCTGAGCAAGCTGAAGATCGTCGCCCAAGCCGCCAAGCGGCAGCAGACCAAGACCGAGCACCGCCGAGCAAAGCTGCTAGAGAAGCTGGATGATCAGCTCGCCATGGTGGATGCGCTGATAGCAGGTGAGGTCTTCACACGACATCGTCGGGTTTGGCAGGTGAGTGAGGACGGTCAGCGGACCCTCGTGGATCGAGTGAAGCGGATGCGCCCCTGGTATTGGATGAGCGGGGCAGGGGGCTGCTACTTTTCTGTATGGTACGGCAGCAAGGTGCTGGAGCTAAAGCCAGGGATGACGGCCATAGCGGTCAATCGGCGTGAGGACCTGCCCATGGCCATCCGTGCTGTGATGGATGCAGTGAAGCAAGGGGAATTGGACATCCAGATTGAGGACGTGGCGGAGAAGGGGACTGCTGACTTGAGGCTCAAGGGCAGTGCGAGGGCCATGAAGAAGGCCAGTTGATGCCGTGCTTAGATGCTGCTCCCGCTGATACGAAGGCGGAAGCTGGTCTCTTGGTGTTGAGTTGCTCAACAGTTGAAGATCTTGGTCGGGTTCAGGTTTGAGGTCTGGGGATGTTGAGTGGCTCAACATGAGGCGACCTCAGGCGCTGGACGTTGGCGGTCCTCAGCGTGTTGTTTTTGCTGGCACGACCATGGTGGCGAGGGGTGTCTGAGAGGAGAAGTCGACCATCAGCTTCAAGGTCGTATTTGGAGCAGTTGATAGGCAGCATTGGGAGTGTGATTGTGACGTTTGAGAGATGCTAATTTAGGAAACTATTCCTGTTATACAGACGTTGTACAGACGATTTTGTAGTGCAATTTAGGCCTGCAAAATGGGGCTTTCTTTCATGTTCATGTACTATTCGCGCTAAAACTTTTAGCAGCGAAAAACACAACATCTTGTATGTTTTACAAGAATTTAGGGCTATCACATACAAAATGTGGTAGCCCTATTTTTTATTCAGGTCGACACGACCATCATGCGG
>CANCSY010000229.1 GCA_947380915.1 Beijerinckiaceae bacterium | reverse complement strand
CCAGGGTCCTGCGCACGAAGGCCTCGTAGAGCCGGTCCGCCAGAAAGCCGATGAAGGCCACGGTCAGCACCACCGCGAACATGGCCTCATAGGTTCCATTTGAGCCCAGGAAGCCGATGAGATAGCCCAGCCCCTCCCGCGAGACGATCAGCTCCGAACTCACCAGCAGCACGAAGGACAGGGCCAGCGCGGTGCGGATGCCGTTCAATAATTCGGGCACGGCGCTGGGCAGCACCACATCCCACATGCTGCGCAGCCGGCTGGCGCCAAGGCTGCGGGCGGACCAGAGCAGGGTGCGGTCGGCGGAAAGGGCGCCGTTGAAGGCGCCCAGGGTCACCGGCAGCATGCAGCCCATGCAGATCAGCAGGATCTTCGATCCGTCGCCAAAACCCAGCCACAGGGCGGTTATGGGGATGAGGGCGGATTTCGGCAGGGGATAGAACAGCTCCACCACCGGGCTCAGGGCCGTCTCCGCCCCGCGCCAGAAGGCCATGGCGAAGCCCAGCACAGCCCCGATAAGGATCGCCAGCCCCAGCCCCGCCCCGGTGCGCCAGAGGGAGGCGAGGGTGTTTTTCGTCAGGTCACCATCGCGCGCCAGGTCGAGCCAGGCGAGCGCGATCTTGCTGATGGGCGGAAGGGCGGAGGAGGCGAAAAGCCCGCTGCGCGCGGCAAGCTCCCAGGCCAGCGCCAGAATCAGCAGGGGCGAATAGCGCAGGGCGGCGCTGGCGATCGCGTTCATGGCCCCACGCCCGCCTGCGCCTTGATGGCCTCGTCGCGCACCAGCGACCACACATGGTCGCTCATGTCGGCGAAGGCGCGGCTCCGGGTCAGCTCCGGATCCGCCTTGTCGAGGCCCACCGTGACGATCTCCTTGATGCGTCCGGGCCGCGCCGACATGACCACCACGCGCTCCGCCAGATAGACCGCCTCTTGAACGTCGTGGGTGACGAAGATCACGGTCTTGGGGGAGCGGCGCCAGATGGCGAGCAATTCGGTCTGCATGAGGTGGCGGGTCTGGGCGTCGAGCGCGCCGAAGGGCTCGTCCATGAGCAGCACCTTCGGGTCGATGGCGAGCGTGCGGGCGATGGCTGCGCGCTGCTTCATGCCGCCGGAGAGCTGGGAGGGATAATTGTTTTCAAAACCCGACAGGCCCACCATCTTGATGAAGGCATGGGCGCGGGCTTCCCGCTCGGCGCGCCCCAGAGGCTGGCGCTCCAGCCCGTAGAGCACATTCTGCAGCACGGTCTTCCACGGGAAGAGGGCGAAATGCTGGAACACGATGCCCCGATCCGGCCCGGGTCCGGCGACGGGCGCCCCATCCATGGTGATGACGCCGGTCTCGACCGGCAGAAAGCCGCCCATGAGATAGAGCAGCGTGGATTTTCCGCAGCCGGAGGGCCCCAGCAGGGCGATGAACTCCTGATCGCCCACGCTGAGATTCACATCCTCCAGCGCCAGCACCGGCGCGCCGCGCTTGGGCCTGTAGAGATGCCGCAGCCCCTCGACGACGATTCTGCTCATGCCAAAACCCGTTCCCTCCCGCTCCCGTGTGTTCAGGAGGGTGATCCGGGGCGGAGTCGATCATGTGGGGGGGCTTGGGTCAAGGCGGGGGCCGTGTTGAAAAGGCGGCCTCTTGGCCACGATTGCATTTCCCCCGCAGGTCCGCTCTATTCCTCCCAAGAGGCCAGCCGAAACAGGCCCTTTCGAACAATCAGGGAGATGCAGATGCGTTTGGGACACTTTCTGACGGGAGCCGCGGCCGCCACCGCCATGCTCGCCTCCACGCTTGCGGCCAAGGCAGAGCCTTTGAAAATCCGCATCGCCTGGATCATCCCGGCGGCGAATATCGCGCCCACCCTCTTCGCCAAGCCCGGCATCGCCAAGAATCTCGGCAAGTCCTATGTGCTGGAGCCCGTGCGCTTCCAGGGCACGCCGCCCATGATCACCGCGCTGGCGGTGAACGAAATCGACGTGGGCTTGCTGGGCTTCACCACCATGGGGCTTGCGATCCAGAACGCGGGCATGGACGACCTGCGCATCTTCGCCAATGAATTCGTCGATGGCGCGCAGGGCTATCACAGCAACGAGTTCATGGTGCGCGCCGACAGCGGCATCAAGACCGTGGCGGATCTGAAGGGCAAGGTGCTCGCCACCAATGCGGCTGGCAGCGCGGTGGACGTCGCCATGCGCGCCATGCTGAACAAGGCGGGCCTGCAGGACAAGCGCGATTACACCGTGGTGGAGGCGGGCTTTGGCGCCATGAAGGCCATGTTGCTGGAAAAGAAGGTGGACCTGATCCCTGCCGCGCCGCCCTTTCATAATGACGCGGAACTGCGCAAGAATTCGACTGTGCTCTTCACCCAGCGCGACGCCATGGGCCAATCCGCCCTGGGCGTCTGGGTGGCCCATGCGGACTTCCTGAAAAAGAACCGCGCCGCGATGGTGGATTTCCTCGCCGACGCCATGGCTGCGACCCGCTGGTATCTTGATCCGAAGAACCAGGAAGAAGCGGTCAAGATCGCCTCCGACTTCGCCAAGGCCCCGCCCGCGCTCTTCGCCGGCTGGCTCTATTCCCAGAAGGACTATTACCGCGATCCCACCCTCAAGGTCGACGTCCCCGCCTTTCAGGCCAATATGGATCTGCAGCGCCAGATGGGCTTCCTGAAGGACAAGATCGAGATCGGCAAATATGTGGAGCCCAGCCTCATCGAAGAGGCGGCGCAACGCGCTCAGTAACCAAAGCCCGGATCGTGCCCGGGCTACCCCTCGCGCACGGTCCAGCGTTCGATGTCCTTCTGCTCGCCAATGAGCGCGAGCCCATAGGCGATGGACAGCAGCTGGTCGCCGGTCTCCAGCCGCTCCTCGCCAAAGCGCGCGGCGAAACGCGCGCGCACGGCGGGCACGAAGGAGGTGCCGCCGGTGAGGAAGACCTTGTCGATCTCGCCCGCCGCCAGTCCCGCCTGCTCCAGCGCCGCCTCCACGGCCCCGTCGATGCGCAGCAGGTCCGGCTCGATCCACCGCTCGAAATCCGCGCGCTCAACACTCGCTTCGATCACGACCCCCTCGCATTTGAAGGACAGCTGCGCCTGCTCGTTGTGGGAGAGGGCGAGCTTGGCCTCTGACACCGCCTTGTAGAGCGGATAGCCCATATCCTCCTCGATGATGGTGATGAGCGTCTCGATCTCGCCCGGCGCATCGCTGGCCTTGGCGAGCTGGCGCAGCTCGCGCAGGGTCGGCCCCGCCTTCATGATGGCGAGCTGATGCCAGGCGGCGAAGTTGGTGAAATAATGGGTGGGGAAGTCGAGCATCTTGTCGAAGCTCTTGTAGCGGCTGCCCTTGCCCAGACGCGGCGAGATCACATTGTCGATGATGCGGAAGTCGAACCGGTCGCCCGCAAGGCCCACGCCGGTCTTGGCCATGGGGATGGCGCGCAGGCCTTCCTTGCTCAGCGAAAAGCGCACGATGGAGAAGTCGCTGGTGCCGCCGCCGAAATCGGCGACCAGAACCGTGGCGTCGCGCTTGAGCCTTTGGGCGAAATAGAAGGCCGCCGCCACGGGCTCATAGACGAAATGCACATCCTCGACGCCGCATCGGGCCAGCGCGGCCAGATAGCGGGTCTGGGCCAGCGCCGCATCAGGCGCGTGGCCAGCATAGGCCACGGGGCGTCCGATGACGAGCCTGCGCGCCGCCTGGGTCAGCGGTGGCTCGGACTTGGCGAGCATCTTCTCGATGAAGGCGGCCATCAGCTCTTCGTAGCGCCAGGCCTTGCCATGGATGGCGGTGGAATGGAACGAGCCGCTGGCGGCGAAGGTCTTGAAGGATTGCAGAAACCGGCAGCCCATAGGGTCCGCCAGATAGCGATCCACCGCCCAGGGCCCGACTTCCGTGAGGGTCGTTCCCTTCGTGTTGAAAAAGCTGATGGCGGAGCGGCACACGGTCTCGATCTCGCCCCCATGGGCGAATTGCGCGGTCTGCACGGAGCCATCAGGCCGCACGAGGGCCACGACCGAATTGGTGGTGCCGAAATCAAGGCCGAGAGAGACCGACGCATCCGATGAGCGGGCTGAAAGATCGTCTGGCATGGGGTCTCATGGCTGGGTCATCGCGGGGCGATGCGGGAGCGGGACCCTAGCCACAATGACCGGCAGGTCAAGAACGCATATCAGGCGATGCGCCCAAGGATCGGGCGCCAGCCGTCCTCACTCCCCCTTGATATTGTTCGCCTTGATCACCGCGCCCCAGCGTTCGCTGTCCTGCTTGAAGATGCGGGCGGCCTCCGCCGGGGTGTTCAGCACGGCGGTTGCCCGCAGGTCCGCGAGGCGCTTGGCGGCCTCCGGCGCCTGGAAGGCGGTGCGGATGCCCGCCGAGAGCTTTTCGGCGATCTCGCGGGGGGTGTCGGGCGGGGCGACCACGGCGAACCAGGTGGTGGAGACCAGATCGGGCCACATCTCGCTGAGGGCTGGCACGTCGGCCAAGCTGGGGTCGCGCTTTTCCGAGCCGATGGCCAGCGCCCGCATGCCGCCGGAGCTGATGTGCGGCCAGGCGTCCAGCAGATTGGCGAAGGCGAAGTCGATGCGCCCGGCCAGCAATTCGTTCATCACCTCGCCCGTGCCCTTGAAGGGCACATGCACGAGATCGGCGCCCGTCTTGGCCCGCACGATCTCGGCGGTGAGATGCAGGGTGCTGCCAGCGCCGGTGGAGGCGTAGTTGAGGCCGCCGGGCTTGCGGGCGAGCGCAACGAACTCCGCAAGATTGGTCGCGGGCAGTGTGTTGCGCACCAGCAGCACATTGGGGACGCTGCAAATCACCGTGACGGGGGTGAACTTGTCGGGATCATATTTCAGATTGGGGAAGAGATATTTGTTCAGGGCGATGGGCGGCGGCGGCGCGGTCAGCAGGGTATGGCCATCGGGCGCGGCGCGGGCCACCTGCTCGGCGCCCACATTCTGCGCGGCGCCGGGCTTGTTCTCGACGATCACCGTCTGGCCCCATTGCTGCTGGAACGAGGCGCTGATGATGCGCGAGAGAAAATCCGGCGCGCTGCCCGGCGGCAGGGGCACCACGATCTTCATGGACTGGCTGGGGAAATCGGCGGATTTGGCGGGCGCCGTCAGGCACAGGCCAAGGCCAAGGGCGGCGGCGAGGCGCAGCGCGGTGATCTGTCTCATCTGTTTCTCCCCGGGGGCGCCGCATGGGGGCTGCGCCAGTTGGGGGGAGTTTCGCCTGAATGGGCAAAGGAAACA
>CANCSY010000228.1 GCA_947380915.1 Beijerinckiaceae bacterium | reverse complement strand
TCCCTTCACCATCGCCTACCAGACCTACGGTACCCTGAACGCGGACAAATCGAACGCCGTGCTCATCTGCCACGCCCTGACGGGCGACCAGCATGTGGCCAATGTCCATCCGGTGACGGGCAAGCCCGGCTGGTGGGAGATCATGGTGGGCCCGGGCAAGCCCATCGACACCGACCGCTACTTCGTCATCTGCTCGAATGTGCTGGGCGGCTGCATGGGCACCACCGGCCCCGCCTCCATCAATCCCGCGACGGGTCGCCCCTGGGGGCTCGACCTGCCGGTGGTGACGATCCGCGACATGGTGCGGGCCCAGGCCATGCTCATCGACCGGCTCGGCATCGACCAGCTCTTTTGCGTGGCGGGCGGCTCCATGGGCGGCATGCAGGTGCTGCAATGGGCGGCCTCCTATCCCCAGCGCGTCTTCAGCGCCATGCCCATCGCGGCGGCGGCGCGCCATTCCTCGCAGAACATCGCCTTCCACGAAGTCGGGCGTCAGGCCGTGATGGCCGATCCCGAATGGCGCGGCGGGCGTTATTTCGACCATGGCGTGCGCCCGCTCAAGGGCCTCGCGGTGGCGCGCATGGCGGCCCATATCACCTATCTCTCGGATGAGGCCCTGCAGCGCAAATTCGGGCGCAAGTTGCAGAACCGCGCCGCGCCCACCTTCTCCTTTGACGCGGATTTCCAGATCGAGAGCTATCTGCGCCATCAGGGCTCGAGCTTCGTCGAGCGCTTCGACGCGAACTCCTATCTCTATGTCACCCGCGCCATGGATTATTTCGACATCGCGGAAGACTATGGCTCGCTGGCCAAGGCCTTCAAGGGCACGCGCACGCGCTTTTGCGTGGTGTCCTTCACGTCAGACTGGCTCTTTCCCACCAGCGAATCGCGCGCGGTGGTGCATGCGCTGAACGCAGGCGGGGCCGCAGTGTCTTTTGTTGAAGTCGACACCGACAAGGGCCACGACGCCTTCCTGCTCGACGAGCCCGACCTGCTCGCGGCCACGCGCGGCTTTCTGGATTCAGCGGCCCGTGCGCGCGGCCTCATGGGGGCGGCGCGCTGATGGCCTCGGTCTTCGATCAGGAGCGGGCCGCCATGTCCGCAGCGCGCGTCGATCTCCTGCTGATTTCGCAGATGGTGGAGCGCGGCGCGCGGGTGCTGGACGTGGGCTGCGGCGATGGCGAATTGCTGCGTCTGTTGAGCGAGACGCGCGATGTGGATGCGCGCGGCATCGAACTGTCCCAGCGCGGCGTCAATGATTGCGTGGCCAAGGGCCTCTTCGTCATTCAGGGCGACGCGGATACGGACCTTTCCGACTATCCCGACGACGCCTTCGACTATGTCATTCTCTCGCAAACCCTGCAGGCGACGCGCCAGCCAAGGCGTGTGCTCGAGCAGATGTTGCGCATCGGTCGGCGCGCCATCGTGTCCTTCCCCAATTTCGGTCACTGGCGCATTCGCTGGCAGCTCGCCACCAGAGGCCGCATGCCCGTGACGAAGAATCTCTCCTACAGCTGGTACGACACGCCCAATATCCACTTCTGCACGATCCGCGATTTCGTCGCGACGACGCAGGAGATCGACGCGCATATCGAACGCGCCGTGGCGCTCGACAGCGCAGGCCAGCCCATGCCCTTTTCCGCGCCCTGGTGGGTGTGGAACGTGTTTGGCGAACAGG
The DNA here is from genome assembly GCA_947380915.1 of Beijerinckiaceae bacterium. Next base: position 3,593 of record CANCSY010000228.1, on the reverse strand, counting down.
CGGTCTTCGTGCTGGAGCGTGGACGTTAATTCAGTTCAGCATGAAAATCGCGAGATTCAGCGCCCCCGCGAAGGTCACCCACGCGAGGTAGGGCGGGAAGATCCAGGACGCGAGCTTGTTGAGCCGCCGGAACGCGATCATGTTCACCGCAATGGATGACCATAAAAACACGATCACCACCAACCCGAGCCCCGGACTGCGCATGCCGAAGAAAGCGATGGACCAGAGCGCATTGAAGGCGATCTGAACGACAAAGATGATGATGGCTCGCCCTCGCCCCGGCGTCTGCGGATCCATGCGCAGAATGCGATAAAAAGCCACGATCAGGCCGGTGAAAAGCAGGGTCCACACGGGGCCAAAGAGCCAGTTGGGGGGCGTGAACCAGGGCTTCTGGATTTCCGCATACCAGGTCGGAATATTCGGCATGGTGGCGGCGTTGCCGATGAAGCTTGCTGCGAAAACGACGCAGATCGCTATGGCCGCATGTGCGGCCCTGCCATAGCTTCGCGTCGCTTCTTCCATATCGTCACCCGCCGAGTCGTATCGCGCCTGTGGATTGGGTATACGTTCCAAACGCAACCCGGTTTGAAAGTCCTCAGATGTCGCAGTGGAAACCCCGCACCTTCCTCGCCCAGGCGCTGGGCAAGATCGACGCCGCGAGCCGCGCCATCGTGCCGCCCATCCATGTCTCCACCACTTATGAACGCGATGACGACAATCAATACCGCTCCGGCAATTCCTATGGGCGGCCCGATAATGAAACCGTGCGTGAGGCCGAGGCTATTCTCGCGCAGCTTGAACATGGCGCGGGAGCCATGGTTCTGGGTTCGGGCATGTCGGCTGCGGCGGCGGTTTTCTCGACGCTCTCGCCGGGCGATCATGTCATCGCGCAAAAGGTGATGTACTGGGGCCTGCGCAACTGGCTCGCCACCGAAGGCGTCAGGCGTGGTCTTGAGGTGAGCTTCGTGGACGCCGCCGAGACCGCAGCGGTGGAGGCCGCGTTGCAGCCCGGCCGCACGAAACTGGTCTGGCTGGAGACGCCCTCCAATCCGCTCTGGGAAGTCTGCGACATCGCCGCCATCGCCAAAGCCGCCCATGCCGTGGGCGCGCGCGTGGCGGTGGACTCCACCTGCGCCACGCCGCTGCTCACGCGCCCGCTGGAGCTTGGCGCCGATATAGTCATGCATGCGGCGACGAAATATCTGAATGGCCATTCAGATGTGATCGCGGGCGCCCTCGTCACCGCGCAGCTCGACGATGAATGGGCGAGCCTGCAACGCATCCGCGCGTCCCATGGGATGATTATCGGGCCCTTCGAGGCCTTCCTGCTGATTCGCGGCATGCGGACGCTGGACCTGCGGGTGCGCGCCGCCTGCGCCAGCGCCCTGGATCTGGCGACGCGCTTCAGCGTCCATCCAAATATTGAGGCGGTGCTCTATCCCGGCCTGCCCAGCCATCCCCAGCATGCGCTGGCCTGTGTGCAGATGCGCGGCGGCTTTGGCGGCATGTTGTCGATCCGCGTGAAGGGCGGGGAAGCGCGCGCCATCGCGACAGCCGCGCGGGTGCGCCTGTGGAAGCGCGCGACCTCGCTGGGCGGCGTCGAGAGCCTGATCGAACACCGCGCCTCCATCGAGGGCGCCAGCTCGCCCTGTCCCCCTGATCTGCTGCGCCTGTCGGTGGGGATCGAAGATGTGGATGACCTCTATGCGGACCTCGACGCCGCGCTAGATGGAGCCTGACGCACAGGCGAGGCGCATGGGCAAATGGATCGCGATTGTCATCGATGCCTATGACCGTTTCCTTGCGGACGATGGCTGGGCCATCGCGAGCCATATCGCCCTGTCCACGCTGACCTCCCTGTTTCCCTTCCTCATCTTCGCCACGGCTCTGGGCGGCTTTTTCGGCTCGAAGGAACTGGCCGATCAGGCGGCGGAGATCCTGCTGGAGTCCTGGCCGCAGGGCGTGGCGCGGCCCATCGCGGCGGAGATCCACAACGTGCTCACCCAGAGCCGGGGCGGCCTGCTCACAATCGGCGTCGTGCTGGCGCTCTATTTCTCCTCCAGCGGCATCGAGGCCCTGCGGGTGGGGCTCAACCGCGCCTATGGCGAGAAGGAGGAGCGCTCCTGGTATCTGCTACGCGCCGAATCCCTCTGCTATGTGCTGGTCGGCGCCTTTGCGCTATTGGCGCTGGCTTTGCTGGTGGTGCTGGCGCCACTCGCCTTTGCGGCCATCGCAGAGCTTGCTCCGCGCCTTGCGCCCCTGTGGGAGGGGCTGGCGCTGGTGCGATTTGGCGTCACCACGCTTGCACTTCTGGCGGCGCTGGTCATCGCCCACAAATGGCTGCCTGCGGGGCGGCGAAGCTTCCGGCAGATCTGGCCGGGGGTCATTTTCACCCTGGCGCTTTCCTTCGTCTTCGCCTTCGCCTTTGGCCGATATCTCGAACAATTCGCCCGCACCTATGTGACGACCTATGCGGGTCTTGCTTCGGTCATGATCGCGCTGCTGTTTCTTTATGCGCTGGCGTCGATCTTCGTTTATGGCGGCGAGCTCAATGCGGCGATCCACCGGGCGCAGGCGCGCAAGGCGGATTGATTCAAAGCGCCGGGTCTGAAAAACAGGGCGTGGACCGGATGCGAATCGCCGGGGATCCAGAGCGGGGATGATGATGGCCGAGGTGTGCACGCAGGGCGTCGATACGGGTTTTGTGGCGCTGGGCTATGGCAAGGTGGCGGTGCTTGGCGTGGTGCAGGGCGTCACCGAGCTTCTGCCGATCTCCTCCACCGCTCATATGCGCATCGTGCCCGCGCTTCTGGGCTGGCAGGATCCGGGCTCGGCCTTTTCGGCGGCCATGCAGATGGCGGCGCTGGCGGCGGTCATCAGCTATTTCTGGCGCGACATGCGCGAGCTGGCCGTGGGTTCTTTGAAGGCCGTGGCGCGGCGCGATTTCGACGACTGGAACTTCCGCTTCGTCATCTGGATCGGCCTTGCGACCATCCCCATCGGCGTCTTCGGCCTCGCTTTGTCGAAGCTGCTCAACACCTGCGGCTCGCCCTTGCGCACCCTGCCGGTCATCGGCGTCTCCTGCATCGTCATGGCGATCTTGATGGGCGTCGCAGAACGCGTGGCGAGCCACAAGCGCACGCTCGATCATGTGAGCCTGAAGGACGCGATGATCGTCGGTCTCGCGCAGGTCGGCGCGCTCATACCCGGCATTTCCCGCTCGGGCTCCACGCTCACGGCGGCCTTGTTTCTTGGCCTCAAGCGCGAGGAGGCCGCCAAGTTCTCCTTCCTGCTGGGCCTGCCCGCCATCGCGCTTGCGGGGCTGAAGGAGTTCTTTGTCTTATGGCGCGCTGATCTGGACGCCCACGGCTGGGCGATCCTCTCCGTCGGCCTCATTGTCGCTTCGCTCTCGGCCTTCGTGGCGATCTGGAGCCTGATGCATATTCTCGAGCGCTTCTCGTCCTGGCCCTTCGTGATCTATCGCGGGTTGATGGGCGTGTTCCTGCTGGCGGCGTTTTATTGGGGATGGCTGGTTTAATTCCCATCAAACGCACAAAACAAAAGGGCGGCCCGCAAGCCGCCCTTCGCATTTC
>CANCSY010000227.1 GCA_947380915.1 Beijerinckiaceae bacterium | reverse complement strand
CTCACGATGCCCGGCATCTGGAACAGGCCGCCCAGCGCCCAGCCCGCCGCCCAGGTCATGCCCACGACCTCGGTGCCGACGAGAATGGCCACGCTGACGATGGTCAGGGCGTTCTGCCAGTTGATCGGCTTTTGGTCGGCCACGGCTTTTGCTCCGGATGAAGGCTTTGCGACACGTCTGGCGGGCACTATAGCATCGGGCCTGTTGGCGCAACAAGTGAGGGTCCTATGGGATCGACTGAGGTTTTCTCCACCGCCGCCGTCGCCGCCCCCCATCAGGGCGCCGCTGACGCCGGGCGCAATGTGCTGGCCATGGGCGGCAATGCGGTGGAGGCCATGGTGGCCATGGCCGCGACCATCGCCGTGGTCTATCCGCACATGAACTCCATTGGCGGGGACGGCTTCTGGCTCGTGCGCGAGCCCAAGGGCCGGGTGCGCGCCTTCGAGGCCTGCGGACCCGCTGGCGCCAAGGCCACCATCGCCCGCTACCAGCGCCGGGAATACGAAACCATCCCCACGCGCGGGCCGGACGCGGCCCTCACTGTGCCCGGCGCCGTCGCTGGCTGGGCGCTGGCGCGGGACTATGCGCGGACCATCGGCGGGCGCCTGACCCTGCGCGATCTCCTCTCCGACGCCATCCGCCACGCCCGCGAAGGCGTGCCCGTGTCGCCCTCGCAAGCGCGCTGCCAGCCTGATCTGGGGCCGCTGGCGCAGGCGCCGGGCTTCGCCCCGGTCTATCTGCGCGAGGGCAAGATCCCCGCGCAGGGAACCCTGCTGCGCTATGAGGCGCTGGGGGCGACCCTTGATCATCTGGCACAGCAGGGCCTCGATGATTTCTACCGGGGCGATGTGGGCCGCGAGATCGCCGAAGACCTCGAGCGCATCGGTAGCCCCGTCACCCGTGAGGACCTGCGCCAGTTCGAGGCGAAGGTGCGCGAGCCCCTTGCCCTGAAGCTGGCGGGCCGCACCCACTACAATTTTCCTCCGCCGACCCAAGGGTTGGCGTCCCTGCTGATCCTGGGGATTTTCGAGCGGCTGGGGGTGACGAAGCCCGAAGGCTTCGCCCATATCCACGGGCTCGTGGAGGCCACCAAGCGCGCCTTCGCCATCCGCGACAAGCTGTGCATCGACCCCGCTTTCAGCGAGGGTCGCCCGCAGGAGGCGCTGGAGCCGCGCGCGCTGGCCATGGAGGCGTCCCTCATCGACATGGGCCGCGCCGCGCCCTTTCCCCTGCCGCCCGCCAAGGGCGACACGATCTGGATGGGGGCCGTGGACCGGGACGGTTATGCGGTCTCCTATATCCAGTCCACCTATTGGGAATATGGCTCGGGCTGCCTGCTGCCGCGCACCGGCGTGCTCATGCAGAACCGGGGCGTGTCCTTCTCGCTCGACGCCCGTTCGAACAATCCGCTCTCGCCGGGGCGCAAGCCCTTCCATACGCTCAACCCGGCGCTGGCGGCCTTCAGCGACGGGCGAGTCATGCCCTATGGAACCATGGGCGGCGATGGCCAGCCGCAGGTGCAGGCGCAGCTCTTCACAAGGGTGCTGCACGGGATGGGTCTCGCCGAGGCGCTGGATGCGCCCCGCTTCGTGCTGGGCCGCACCTGGGGCGCCGCCTCGACCCTGCTGGCCATGGAGGAGGAGTTCGACCCCTCTCTGGTGCGCGCGCTGGAAAAGGCGGGCCACCAGCATTCCGTGCAACCCCGCTCCGACGCCTTCGGCCATGCGGGCGCGTTGATGCGTGATGCGCGCGGGCGGGTGGAGGCGGCCCATGATCCGCGCGCCGATGGGGGCGCGGCGGGGTTGTGATCATACCCCCGCCAGCGTAACCCCCAGCAGCAACGCCAGCCCCAGCGCCAGCACCAGACAGGCGGCGGCGAATTCGAGTGCGCGACCGACGATCTGCCCGCGTAGGCTGCTCTGGCCGCCCGTCAGGCGCAGGGCGAGGTCCTTGGCCAGCACGGCCATGGTGGCCAGCGCGCCCGTGGTGATCGCCGTGCCCAGCGCCATGGCGAAGGTGGCGGCGACCCCAGCCCAGAAGATTCCCTGCGCCATGGAGAAGACCAGCACCAGAATCGCCCCCGAACAGGGCCGCGAGCCCGCCGTGATCACGGTCAGCGCCGCATCCCGCCAGGAGAAGGTCTTTTTGCCGAGCGTGCTGGGGTCAGGCATGTGGAAATGGCCGCAGTCCGGCCCATGCACATGGCTTTCATCCCCCTCCACGGCCTCGCAGATGAAGCGCGAGGCGGGGGCGGGCGCAGGAGGCCACAGGGTCGTCAGCAGGGCGCGGCCCTTGCGGTAAGCCAGAAAGGCGCCGAAGGCGGCGATCCCTGCGAAGCTGGCGATCTCCACCCATTGGGCGGCGTCGCGCATGCGCTGGGCGGTGGCGTTGAGCAAGAGCGCCAGCACGCCCACGATGGCGATGGCGACGAAACCCTGCAGCAGGGAGGCCAGCCCCGAAATGACCAGCCCGCGCTTCAGCGCCCGCTCATTGGCGATCATATAGGCCGCCACCACCGCCTTGCCGTGGCCCGGCCCCGCCGCATGCAGCACGCCATAGGCGAAGCTGATGGCGGCGAGGGTCCAGAAGCCCGCGCCTGTCATGCGGATCGCCCGCACCGCGCCGCTCATCTGCCGCTCGAAGGCCACCTGCTGGGACATGATCCAGCCCAGCACGCCCGTATATTGGCCGCCCCCTTCGCTGACTCCCACGCTGAAGGGGTTGCGCGGCGGCTGGGCCAGCCCCTGCGCCATGGCCTCGCCCGCCACGCAGGCGAGCGCCAGCAGGCATGCAAGGCCCGCCAGCCGCCATGCGCCCTGGCGCGTCATCAGGGACAGGCCACGATGGCGCGGTCGGCGAGCTTGGCGCCGAAATCCGAACCGGGAGAGAGGCCGGAGAAGAAGCTCTCGTTGAGTTTCTTGCTCTCGTCGCTGTCGAGGGCCTTGGGTTTGGACACGCTCAGAGAACAGCCCTGCGGAGCGCCGATCAGCTTCACCGGTTCGCTCTTGTCGAAGGCGAAGGCCACGAAATAGCTGGCGTCGTAGATCTGGAAGACGAAGAGCTTGCTCGGTGCGACCTCGGCCAGCGGCACGGTGAAGTGCAGGGTTGCGGTCTTGTCCTTGCCGTCGAAGGTCATGGAATAATCCTTGGGATCGCCAAAGACGACCTTTTTCCCGTTCATCTTGGGAAAGGTGAAGAAGTCGAACTCTTTCAGCGACTCCACATTGGTCTGCGCCACCGGCTGAAGCTCTGCGGTCGTCGGGTCCTTGCCGTCCTGCCCGAGATTGGCGGTGACGAAGGCCGAATACATGTCGTCGAAGGTCCAGTGATGGCGGATGGCCGCCACCTTGCCGTCTTCAAAGATGACGTCGCTGGTCACGGCGACTACGACATGGGGATGGGCGCGGGCCGCCAGGCTCCACAGAAGCAGGGGCAGCAGGAGGGCGAATCTCTTCATGGCCGGGCGCTCTCAAGCGAGGGTGAATCGTCTGTTTCGCATGCAACTTTGGCTTGATCGGGGCAGTGAGGCAACAGGAACCCCATCTTGAAAAGAAAGGCCCCGCCGCCCTACATTGCAAGAGGGCCTTGAAGCCGCCGAATCCGGTGGCCTGCGGGCGGGGAGCATAGCATGACACACGACGGCCGCGATCTCCCCTCGCCCCTTCCGCTTGCGCAGGTGACGCTCGCCGACAAATACGATCTGGCCAAGACCCGCGTCTTCATTTCCGGCTCCCAGGCCATCACCCGCCTCTTGCTCATGCAGAAGGCGCGCGACCGCAAGGCGGGGCTCAATACGGCGGGCTTCGTCTCGGGCTATCGGGGCTCGCCCGTGGGCGGGCTCGATCAGCAGTTCATGCATGCGGCCAAGGAGCTGAAGGCCGCTGACGTGGTCTTCCAGCCCGGCCTCAACGAGGATCTCGCCGCCACCGCCATCTGGGGCGCCCAGCAGGCGGAGATGCGCGGCGAGGGCAGATATGATGGGGTCTTCGCGGTCTGGTACGGCAAGGGCCCGGGCGTTGATCGCTCCGGCGACGTCTTCCGCCACGCCAATCTCGCCGGCACTTCCAAGCATGGCGGCGTGCTGGTGCTGATGGGGGATGATCATGCGTCGGAATCCTCGACCTCCGGCCACCAGTCGGAATTCCACCTCTTCAACATCATGATCCCGATCCTGCATCCCGCTGGCGTGCAGGAGCTGATCGACTATGGCCTCTATGGCTTCGCCCTCTCGCGCTATGCGGGCGTCTGGGTCGGCGTGAAATGCGTCAAGGACAATATCGAATCCACCGCCGTGGTCGAAAGCGACCTTGACCGCATCGCCACCGTCACCCCCACCGATTACGACCTGCCCGAAGGCGGGCTGAACATCCGCGCGCGCGATCCCGTGCTCACCCAGGAAGCCCGGCTGCTGGACCACAAGCGCGACGCCATCGTCGCCTTTTTGCGCGCCAACAAGATCAACCAGATGATTCTGTCCAGCGGGCCCAACGCGAAGGTCGGCATCATCACCACCGGCAAGTCCTATCTCGACGCAAGGCAGGCGCTGGAGGATCTGGGGATTGACGAGGTGCGCGCCAACGCCTTGGGTCTGCGTCTCTACAAGCTCGGCTGCGTCTGGCCCATCGAGCCGCAGGGGTTGCGGGACTTTGCTGAAGGCCTCGATCTCATCATCGTGATTGAGGAGAAGCGCTCGCTGATCGAGATGCAGGTGCGCGAGGAGCTCTATGGGGCGCCGCGCCAGCCCGCCGTCATCGGCAAGAAGGACGAGATGGGCGCCTCGCTCTTCCCGGCCAAATATGCGCTGGACACCAACGACATCGCCATCGCCCTGGGCGAGCGGCTCTCCGCGCGTTTTCCCGGGGACATGGACCTCGCGCGCAATCTGTCGCGGGTGAAGCAGGCGCAGGCCATGCTGGATCAGGCACAGGAGGCCGCCCAGCGCACGCCCTATTTCTGCTCGGGCTGTCCGCATAACTCATCGACCAAGGTCCCCGAGGGCATGCGCGCCTATGCGGGCATCGGCTGCCATTACATGGTGCAGTGGATGGACCGCGCCACCGAGGGCTTCACCCAGATGGGCGGCGAGGGCGCCAACTGGGTGGGCGAAGCCCCCTTCTCCACGCGCGGCCATGTGTTCCAGAACATCGGCGACGGCACCTATAACCATTCGGGCGTGCTCGCCATTCGCTTCGCCATCGGGTCTGGCGTGAACATGACCTACAAGATCCTCTACAATGACGCTGTGGCCATGACCGGCGGTCAGGCCCATGACGGCGGCCTTACCGTGGACGCCAT
>CANCSY010000226.1 GCA_947380915.1 Beijerinckiaceae bacterium | reverse complement strand
GCTCACCTTGCGCTCGATCAATCGCGCGGCGACAAGCGAAAACTCGGGCGCCCGCTTTTCAATGGCCTTGCGAAGGGTGTCGATGATGAGCGAGGGCTGGTGGTAGACCACGCGGCAGCGTGCTGCGTCGTATTGATCGAGATTGGGCTCCATTGCTTGCAAGGTCGGCTCCTGTGGTGGAAGAGGATCAGGGAAAGTCTTTCGCCGCTGGCGCGGGGAATGTGTGCGCCTGCGCGGGATAGTAGCGCCCGCCCGCGATCACCAGCCGGATGGCCGCGATCAGCAATTCAATCCGGACATCGGCGCGCACAAGGCCCATGGCTCCATGTTCGATTGCGTCCAGCATCTCGCTGCGCTCATCGCGCGGGCTGATGAAAAGCAGCGGAGAGGGGAGCGAGGCGCCGTCACGGCGGAGCCTTTGAACAGCCTCGCCTATGCGCGCTCCCTGCAGATTGACGATGATCAGCAGCGCGTCGGCACAGGGCTCATGGTGATGATAATCATCGAGTCTCAGACCCGATATATCGAGGTCCGGGCAAAGTTCCTGCAACGCTTCGCTCATGCATTCGCGGGTCAGACGTTGGTCATCCAGCAACAGAATGGAGCCTTGCGCATGGGTTTTTCCATTCGTGATGATGGGTTGCGCGGTGATCGAGGGAGCCTGCGCAACAAGCTCCGATTGAACGCCATCTATCAGGATGCAATCATTCGCGCCGTTGCGGGATCCGGTTTGTCTGGACGACACGAAAGCCTCCTGCCTGTGCATTAGAGCCATGAATGATTTTAGGCCCTCCTCGGCCTGTCGCAATCGCCTGAACGCGCCTATGCGAGGGATCAATCAAGCGGATTAATAGGTACGCCATGGGCGAAACCGGGCGCCTGCGGCCCGGATGGCGTAGGGGGCTGCGCCTTCGGACTTGCATCAATTGATGCAGGCGCAGGCGAAGCTCTTTTCGCTTCGGGACTTGAAAGGGCGGCTGGTTTGATGTCTTGCGATGCCATGTGCGGCGCCGCCTGCGGTTTGCCCGGCGCACGCATGATGGCGACCTTCACCTTCGGCTTTTGCGCCTCGACCTTTCGCGACTGGCGCTCGATTTTCGGCAGGGGACGGGAGGGCGCGCGCATCATGCCGGAGCGTGGCGCGCTCTCCACCGCCAGTGCGCCATTGGCGCCGATGAACATGTTGCGCTGCTCGCCATAATCGCTGCGCACGGCCACCCTGTAGCCCTGACCTGTGCGCACGGGCGTCGTCGCTACATGCCAGCCTGGCGCAAGCTGAATGGCGCCGCGCGCGGTGTTGATCTGCTGGGGGGCGCCGAAGCCGGAGAAGAACTGCGCCTGCGCGCCCTCATCGCCCGGCCATATAACGGTGGTGGCCAGAGCGCTGAAGCCGACGATGATCGAGAGGCGCAAAAAGCCGTAGGACACGCAGCGTCACCTCGTGAGCGGTGCTGCAAGAACGAGCAAAACGGCTGTTGGTTCCCTGTTGCGCTCTGCGCCTTACCAGCTGATCTGCGCCCCGTTGGGGTGGATGATCTGGCCGGTGATGTAGGAGGAGCGATCGCTGAGCAGAAAATCCACCACAGAGGCCACTTCCTCGGGCTGGCCGAGGCGCCCCATGGGCACCTGAGCGGCGCGGGCGATGCGTAGGGGCGCCCATTCTTCCTCGCTGCGTCCCGCCAGAAGCATGGGCGTTTCGATGGGGCCGGGGCCGACCGAATTGCAACGTATGCCGAAGGGCGCGAATTCCAGCGCCAGAGATTTGGTCAGCGAATAGATCGCGGTCTTGGCGGCGGCATAGGCTGCGCCATCCGCCTTGCCGCGCACCGAATAGTCGGAGCCCGTGGTGACGATGACGCCTTCGCGCCGTTCGCACATCTGCGGCAACACGGCCTTTGTGCACAGAAAGACGCCCTTCACATGGGTCTTGATCATCAGGTCCCAATCGGCCTCGGTCATCTGGTGGACGGGCTGCTTGATGCTGACGCCTGCGTTGCAGAAAATCGCGTGAATGGGGCCTGCTTCGCGCGTGGCCTGCGCCATCATGGCTGCGATCTCGCCGGCCTGAGTCACATCGGCGCCATAGGCGAAGGCGCTGGCGCCAGCCTGCGTGAGATCGCGCGCGGCGATCATCGCGCGTTCCGCGTTGCGGTCGACGATGACGACGCGCATGGTGCGCGCCATGCGTCTGGCTGTGGCCAGGCCAATGCCGCTGGCGCCGCCGGTGATGAGCACGGTCTTCACGCGCGTCTCCGTGAGATGAAACAGGTCAAAACAGATTGGCTCCGCCGCTCACGCGCAGATCCTGCCCGGTGACATAGGAGCTGTCGTCCTCCAGCAGGAAAAGAACCGCCTGCGCCATGTCGCCGGGCTGGCCGATGCGGCCGAGCGGAACCTTCGCCGCCTTGGCGTAGACCTCATCGTCGCTGGCGTGGCCGCGCGGCATGGGCGTGTCGGTGACGCCCGGCGAGATGGCGTTCACGCGAATGCCTTCGCGCGCCGTCTCCAGCGCCAGCGAGCGCATCAGGCCCAGCACGCCACCCTTGCTGGCGGCGTAATGGGCGCCCTTGATCGAGCCCGCGCGGGCGATGGAGGAGGAGAAGAGCACGATACTGCCCCGCCCCTGGCGGCGCATGGCGGGCAGTACCGCCTGACAGGACAGGAACGGCCCTTTCAGATTGATGTCGAGGTGACGATCAAAGGTCTCCTCGTCCAGCTCCAGATAGGGCGTGCGGGTGATGATTCCGGCGCAAGCAACAAGCCCGACGATGGCGTGGCCGCGCGCCTCTTCCGCCGCCACGCTGGCGTGAAGCGCCGCTGCGTCGCGCACATCCAGCGCATCGAAGTGGAGAGCGGCGCTGTCGATCTGCGCAAGGTCTCCGCCCGCAAGATCGCAGGCCACTACGCGATATCCCTGCGCCAGCAGCAGTTCGGTGGTGGCGAAACCGATGCCGCTGGCGGCGCCGGTGACGATCACGCTGCCCTTGGTTGCAGGCGCTGCGCTCACTTCGCGACCATGATGTCGCGCACCTTCTCCACCACGGAGGCAGGCGTGTCGTAGAGCTTGGCGATAAGGTCCTGCACCTGCTCGCCGGTGAGCGGGCTGATTTCCAGATTCATCCGCGCCGCTTCCGCCAGCAGTTCCGGATCCTTCGAAGCCTTTTCGAAACCGTCCCGCAGGATCTTGACGCGATCCGCCGGCACGCCGGGAGGCGCGACATAGGGGCGGCCCATGGGCAGCCAGCTCAGGGCGAAACGCAACTGCTCCAGCTTGACGGGATCTTTCAGGAATTCCGCGACGAGCGGAACGTCAGGGAATTGCGGATGCTTCTCCAGCGCCACCTGCACGATGACCTTGTGCTTGCCCTGCGCCAGTTCGGAGCTTTGCGTCGAGAGCAGGCTCGACACGAACCAGCCCGCGCGGCCCATGACCTCGCCGCTCTCGGTAGCGAGAAGCAATTGCGGATTATCCTTGTAGCCGTCGATGATCCTGAATTTCGTGTCCAGCAGGGCGTTCATCACGCGCGGATAAACACCGTCGGACGTGGCGACGCCGCTGGAGCCGACGAGCATCTCGCGCTCCATCGTGTCCTTGAAGCTCTTGATCGGCGACGTATGCCAGGCCACCACAACCGGCACTTCCTTGGACGCGCTGAACAGCCAGTTCATCTGGCGTGCGTCATATTTTGCGTTGGCTGCGGGGCCGGTGACGCCCATCAGGGGTTCGACGCCGATGTGGGTCTGCACGGCGCCGAAGGTCAGGCCATCGCGCGGCGACGAATTGGCGAGGGTGTTCATCGCCACCAGGCTGCCCGCTGCGGGCACATTCTGCACGACGATATTGGGGGCGCCGGGAATATGCTTGGGCAGATGACGCGAGAACAGGCGCGCATAGGCGTCATAGCCGCCTCCCGTGCCGCTGCCCACGAGCATGTTGACCTGTTTGCCCGCATAGAAATCGGCCGCCTGCGCGCTTGCCGTCAAGCCCGCCAGCGCGGCGCTGATCGTCGCCGCCATTCCGGCCCGCACAAGAGTCGAACGTTTCCTCTGATCCCGCATGATGTCACCTTTTCTGGACATATTGGTTGCAAGTATGCGCCAGCCGCCGGGTCTGCGCAACCGCAGGATGGCGTGGGCCGACGCTGCGCGCCCGCGTCATCAGCGCCCTAGCGCAAAGCTTCCGTCTCTTGCTAAAGATGCACGCGAGAAGCGGCCCATGGTCGCCTGATTTGAAGGAACCGGCATGGAAACGCCCGTAATCATCGTTGGTGGCGGCCCGATAGGCCTTGCGGTCGCTGGCGATCTGGCCTGGCGCGGCATGCCCTCGCTGGTGATCGAGCGTTCCGATGGCGCGGTGCGCCAGCCCAAGATGGACCTGGTGAATGTGCGCACCATGGAATTCTGCCGCCGCTGGGGCATTGTCGCCGAGATCGAAGCCAGCGGCTACAACCGCGAACATGCGCAGGACAATGTCTGGGTGACGGCGCTGGCGGGCGGCTATGAACTCGGCCGCGAGGTCTTCCCCAATTGCATCGACGAGCCCTGTCCGCCCCAGTCGCCGCAAAAGCGCGAACGCGCCCCGCAGAACTTCTTCGATCCCGCGCTGGCGCGCTTCGTGCGCAGCTTTCCACAGGTGGATCTGCGCTACCATACGGAGATCGTGGATTTCACGCAGGATGACACCGGCGTCACCGCGATCATCCGAAATATCGACACGGGCGAGACGCAGGAGGTGCGCGCGCACTATCTCGTGGGCTGCGATGGCGCGGGCTCTTTCGTGCGCGAAAAGCTCGGCATCACCATGACCGGCAATCCCGTGCTCACCTACACCACCAATGTGGTGTTCCGCTCACACGATCTGGAGCGCATTCAGGACATCAAGCTCGCCTATCGCTACATCTTCGTCGATGAAGAGGGCACCTGGGCGACCCTGGTGGCCATCGACGGGCGCGATCAGTTCCGCTTCTCGCTGGTGGGCGGTCGCGACAAGCGGCAACTGAGCGACGATGAACTCGTCGCCGCCGTGCGCAGGGCGGTGGGGCGCGATTGCGAGATCGAGATCGTCTCCACCATGCCCTGGACGCGCCGCGAACTGGTCGCCGACAGCTTCGCCGACAAGCGGGTTTTTCTGGTCGGCGATTCCGCCCATCAGCTATCGCCCACGGGCGCCTTCGGCATGAACACGGGCATGCAGGAGGCGGTGGACATCGCCTGGAAGCTGGAGGCCAGCGTGCGTGGCTGGGGCGGGCCCAATCTGCTCGCCAGCTACGAGATCGAGCGCAAGCCCGTCGCCGCCCGCAA
>CANCSY010000225.1 GCA_947380915.1 Beijerinckiaceae bacterium | reverse complement strand
GCCGCCAAGAACATGCAGACCTCCGAAGACGAATATCTGGACGTCATCCGCGCCAAGACCGCCGCGCTCTTCGCCGCCGCCTGCGAGGTGGGTCCGATCCTCGCCAGCCGCCCCAAGGCCGAGATCGCCGCCTGCCGCAGCTATGGCTCCAATCTGGGCATCGCCTTCCAGCTGATCGACGATGCGCTGGACTATGGCGGCACCTCGGCCAAGCTGGGCAAGAATGTCGGCGACGATTTCCGCGAGGGCAAGATCACGCTGCCCGTGGTGCTCTCCTTCCGGCGTGGCAGCGAGGCCGAGCGCGACTTCTGGCGCCGCACGCTGGAGCGCAGCGAGATCAAGGACGGAGATCTCGAGTCCGCCCTTTCCACCATGCGCCGCCACCGCGCGCTGGAGGACACCCTCGAGCGCGCCCGCCACTATGGCGCCATGGCCCGCGACGCCCTGGAGCTCTTCCCGGCCTCGCCCTGGAAGAAGGCTTTGCTGGAAGCTGTGGATTTCTGCATCAGCCGCGCCCACTGAAATTTTATCGTTCGCTACCTCGAAAAGCCCTCTTGTGTGCGCTGCACAAGAGGCGTATCAGCTGCGCCCGCGGCCGCCGAGTTGCGCGGTGATCAGCAAGGCAAAAGTCAATGACGACCGGCTTAACCGGGCCCCTGAGCCCTGCCGGTGACGAACCGACGAGCGTGGATTCCCCAAAATCGGGACACTCGCCAGACGCCACTGGATCGCATTCCCCCTCCGCTTTCTGGACCCTCTTCATCGGCTCGATCGGCGTCGTCTATGGCGACATCGGCACCAGTCCGCTCTACGCCCTGCGCGAGGCCGTCATGGCCGCGAGCGGCGGCCAAGAAGGCGTAACGCGCGACAATGTGCTGGGCGTTCTCTCGCTCATCCTGTGGGCGCTCACGATCATCGTGACCCTGAAATATGTGCTGGTGCTGCTGCGCGCCGATAACCAGGGCGAGGGCGGCACGCTTTCGCTGATGGCGCTGGCGCAGCGCTCCATTGGGCGGCAGACTCAGTCCATCTTCCTGCTGGGCGTGTGCGGCGCGGCGCTGTTCTTCGGCGACGCCATGATCACGCCCGCGATCTCGGTTCTGTCGGCGGTGGAAGGCGTGAAGCTCATCACGCCGCATTTCGAACCCTATGTGCTGCCGGTCACCATCGCGATCATCTTCGCGCTGTTCTATGCCCAGAGCCGGGGCACGGCGAAGGTCGCCACCTGGTTCGGTCCCATCATGGTCGTCTGGATGATCGTGATGGCTATTGGCGGCCTTATTCACATCACCGATGATCCCCATATCTTCGCCGCCATCAACCCCTGGTATGGCGTGAGCTTTCTGGCCACCCACGGCGGCGCGGGCCTGCTGGCGCTGGGCGCGGTGTTCCTGTCGGTGACGGGCGCCGAGGCGCTCTATGCTGACCTCGGCCATTTCGGCAAGAAGCCGATCCAGCGGGCCTGGCTGACGCTGGTCTTTCCTGCGCTCGCCCTGAACTATCTGGGGCAGGGGGCGCTGCTGCTGTCCAATCCGGCGGCGCTGGAAAACCCTTTCTTCCGCCTCTATCCCCCGGTGATCCTGCCCGCCATCGTGGCGCTGGCGACGCTGGCCACGATCATCGCCAGCCAGGCGGTGATCACGGGCGCCTTCTCGCTGACGCGTCAGGCGATCCAGCTGCGCCTGCTGCCGCGCCTCGACATTCGCCACACGTCGGAGTCGCAGGAGGGGCAGATCTACATGCCCCAGGTCAACAAGCTGCTGCTCATCGGCGTGCTGTTCATCGTGGTGCTGTTTGGCTCGTCCGACAAGCTGGCCACCGCCTATGGCATCGCCGTCACCGGAACCATGGTCGTCACCGCCTGCCTCGCTTTCATCGTGGCGTGGAAGAACTGGCGCTGGCCCCTGTGGGCGGCGGCTGCGCTGATGGCGCCTTTTCTGGTCATTGACCTCATCTTCTTCGGGGCCAATTTCATCAAGATCGTGGAGGGCGGCTATGTACCGTTGCTGATCGCGGCTGGCTTTATGGTCTCCATGTGGACATGGACGCGCGGCGCGCGGATCCTGTTTGACAAGCTGCGTCGCGACGACATCCCGCTCATGGAGCTTGTTGATCGGCTAGAGAAGAAGCCGCCGCATCGGGTGTTTGGCACAGCGGTGTTTCTTACCAGCGATCCCCAGACCGCGCCGGTGGCGCTGCTGCACAGTCTCAAGCACTACAAGGTTCTGCATGAGAAGAATGTGATGCTGACGGTCATCACGGCCAACGTACCGCGCGTGCCTGACGCCGAGCGCATCCGGATGGAGCCGATCAGCGCCACCTTCTCGCGGGTGTTCATGACCTTCGGCTACATGGACGAGCCCAATGTGCCCAAGGCGCTCGCCCTGTGCCGCAAGCAGGGCTGGCGCTTCGACATCATGTCAACCTCGTTCTTCGTCTCGCGCCGGTCGATTCGCGCGGGCCGCAAGAGCGAGATGCCCCTGTGGCAGGACAATCTGTTCATCGCGCTTGCCAACAACGCCACCGACGCCAGCGAATATTTCCATATTCCCACGGGCCGGGTGGTGGAGATCGGCGCGCAGATCGCCGTCTAGGTGACAATCGGGCTGCGCCGTGGTTCATTCTCCGCCAAGGGAGAAACCAATGAGCGCAGCTCGACATCGCACTTTCGTACTCGTGCACGGCGCTTGGCATGGCGGCTGGTGCTGGCGGCGCGTGGCCGACCGGCTGACAGCCGCAGGCCACCGGGTCTTCACGCCCACCCTGACCGGCCTTGGCGAGCGCAAGCATTTGATGAGCGCGTCCATCACCCTCGACACCCATGTGCAGGACGTCTGCAATCTCATTCGCTTCGAAGAGTTGAGCGACATCTGCCTCGTCGGTCATTCCTATGCGGGCATGGTGGTCTCGCGCGTGGCCGAGGAGATGGAGGATCGCATTTCCTCCTTCGTTTTCCTCGACGCCTTCGTGCCCGAAGATGGCGAGACGCCGCTCGATCTTGTCTCCGCTCAGGTGCAGGAGGGCATCCGCGCCGCCATCGCGCGTGGCGAGATCACCCGCGCCGCGCCGCCTGCGTCCTATTTCAAGGTGCAGGCGCCCGCCGATGTGGCCTGGATCGACTCGATGATGACGCCCCAGCCCAATGGCGTCTGGCCGCATCCCATTCACCTCACCGGCGCGCGTGACCGCATCGCCAAACGCGCCTATGTGAGGGCGGGGCTCTATCCCAGCGTCAGTTTTGACGCGGCGATGGAGAAGCAGAGCAATCGCGATGGCTGGCGCGTGATGAGCATGGCGGGCGGTCATGACCTCATGGTGGACGTGCCTGAAGAACTCGCCAATCTCTTCATCGAACTTGCTTGAGGGAGCGCCTTCCATGATCCGCAAACTTGTCTCCGTCGCCTTCGCATGCGCCGCCGTCTGCCTCCCCGCATCTGCGGCTGATTTCTATGCGGGCAAGCAGATCAGTCTGGTGGTGGGCGCGCCTGCGGGCGGGGGATATGATTTCCTCGCGCGCCTCGTCTCGCGCCACATGGGCAAGCATATTCCCGGCGCCCCCTCGTTCGTCGTTCAGAACATGCCTGCGGCCAACAGCATCGCGGCCACCAATCATCTGGCCAATGTGGCGCCGCGCGATGGCACTGCCATCGCGCTTGTGCAGCGTGGCATGCTGCTCGCCAAACTCATCAACCCCACCGGGGTGCAGTTCGACATCGCGAAGCTGAACTGGATCGGCAATCTCAACAGCGAAACCGGCGTAACGTTGGCCCGCGTCAATGCGCCCGTCACCACAGCAAGGGAGCTCTTCGACAAGGAGCTGATCGTGGGCGGCCAGACGGGCGTCGATCCCGAGATCACGCCGCGCCTTTATAATGCGCTGCTGGGCATGAAATTCCGCATCATCAGCGGCTATCCCGGCACAACCGCCATCGGTCTGGCCATGGAGAGCGGCGAGGTGGAGGGCGTTGGCGACTGGTCCTGGTCGAGCCTGAAGGTCCAGCGGCCCGAATGGATTCGCGACAAGAAGGTCAACATCCTCATCCAGGGCGCGCTCGAGAAAGATCCGGAATTGCCCGATGTGCCCAGCGCGCTCGACTTCGTGAAAGACGATGTTTCACGACGTGCGCTCGAACTCTATTTCACCCAGAAGACCGTCGCCCGTCCGCTCGTGGCGCCCCCTGACGTGCCCGCAGATCGCCTCGCCATCCTGCGCAAGGCGCTGATGGCCTTGGGCGATGACAAG
Source organism: Beijerinckiaceae bacterium (assembly GCA_947380915.1). The sequence goes on along the minus strand of CANCSY010000225.1, from coordinate 1,061 downwards.
GAGTTTCTGGACGACGCCCAGCGTTCGCGCATCGAGATCGGTTTGCTGCCGGGCGAGGCGGTGGAAAAAGTCATCGCCATGATCGCTCATGCGCCGCCTGACGCGGTGGCGCGTCTGGTGGGCGCCATGGGGACGCCTTAAGAATCAACCGCGATCCCCGAACCTGTCGCGCCATGCGGGCTGCGCATTCGCATAGGGCAGGGCTGTCGCCTCATAGACCCCGCGCGCGATGGCCCGGGCGAGGCAATCTGCGCTGACCATGCCGATCTCCGTGAGGTCGCGCATGGTGGGCGGCTCGCTGTTCTTCGCGGTCGCGGCGGCGAAGACCACGTCGCCATCGAGCATGGCGTGGGTGGGCCGCAGGGCGCGTCCCATGCCGTCATGAGCCATGATCGCGATGCGTTTCAGTTGCGCCTTGGTCAGCGCGGCGTCGGTGACGACGATGGCGATGGTGGTGTTCTCCGGCTCGTCGCCCTTCACGCGCATGACGAGCTGATCGTGGAAGATGCGCGGCGGCACGCCAAAGCCGCCGAATTCGCTGCCATGCTCCACCAGCCCCGCCCAGAACTGCGGCCCATCGCCAATCACCGCCGAGCCCAGCGCATTCACCGCCACCAGCGCGCCCACGCGAAAGCCGCGCGAGGTCACGGCGCTGGTGGAGCCGAGCCCGCCCTTGTAATTGGCGGTGGTGGCGCCGGTCCCCGCGCCCACGCTGCCCAGCGAAAACTCAAGTGCTGCGGCGCTGGCGGCCTGATGGCCCAGCTCCCAATAGGGGGGCATGCGGCCCCAGTCCTTGTTCCCGCCATTGAGGAGATCGAAGAGAATGGCGCCGGGGACGATGGGCACCTTCACGCCCCGCACATCGAAGCCCCGGCCCTGTTCGCGCAGCCACGCCTGCACCCCGCCCATGGCGTCGAGCCCGAAGGCGGAGCCGCCCGACAGCACCAGCGCGTCCACGGCGCCCACGGTCATGTCGGGCTCCAGCAGGGCCGTGTCCCGCAGGCCCGGCGCGCCGCCATGCACGGCGATGCTGGCGGCGGCGGGGGCGTCGAAGATCATGG
>CANCSY010000224.1 GCA_947380915.1 Beijerinckiaceae bacterium | reverse complement strand
TTCCGCCCCTCGGACAAGCCGCCGGGCGTGGGGCCGCACCCGCACAAGGGCTTCGAGACCGTCACCATCGTCTATGACGGCGAGGTGGAGCATCGCGACTCCACCGGCGCCATCGGCTGCATCGGCCCCGGCGACGTCCAGTGGATGACGGCGGGCTCGGGCCTCGTGCATGAGGAGTTCCATTCGCGCGCGGCGGCCAAGCGCGGCGGCGTGGTCTCCATGTCCCAGCTCTGGGTGAACCTGCCGCGCCGCGACAAGTCGGCGGCGCCCCATTATCAGGACATCCGCAAGGAGCAGATCCCCGACGTTTCCGTGGGCGGGGGCGTGGTGCGGGTGATTGCGGGCGAGTTTGAGGGGGCGCGCGGCCCCGCCTCCACCTTCACCCCCGTGCAGGTCTGGGACCTCCGCCTGAAGGCGGGCGACCGAACCACCCTCACCCTCAACGAGGGCGACACGGCCCTGCTGCCGGTGCTGGCGGGCAAGGTCAGGATCAATGGCGAGACCGAAGTCGCCGCCTCGCGTTTCGTGACCTTCAGCCATGCGGGCGCCACCATCGAGATCGAGGCGCTGGACGACGCCATCCTGCTGCTGCTGGGGGGCGAGCCCATCGACGAGCCGGTGGTGGCCTATGGCCCCTTCGTCATGAACAGCCAGGACGAGATCCGCCAGGCCATGGCCGATTATCGCGCCGGGAAAATGGGCGCGCTCTGAAGCACGGGAGTCCGGCTTGGAAGAGGTCGATTGCATCGTCGCGGGCGCAGGCGTGGTCGGGCTGGCGGTCGCCCGCGCGCTGGCGCTGGCTGGGCGCGAGGTGCTCATCCTCGACAAGGCCGAGAGCTTCGGCACGGAGACCTCGGCCCGCAACAGCGAGGTCATCCATGCGGGCATCTATTATCCCCATGACAGCCTCATGGCCCGCTTCTGCGTGGAGGGCCGCCGGGCGCTCTTCGACTATCTCGGTGAACGCGGCCTGCCGCACAAGCGCTGCGGCAAGCTGATCGTCGCCACCGACGCGGTGGAGCTGGAGAAGCTGGCGGGCATCCGCGCGCGGGCCGCCGTCAATGGCGTCGAGGATATGGAGCTGCTGAGCGCGGCGCAGGCGCAGGCGCTGGAGCCCGCCCTCTCCTGCACCGGCGCCCTGCTCTCCCCCTCCACGGGCATCATCGACAGCCACGCCTATATGCTGAGCCTGCTGGGCGAGGCTGAGGCCCACGGGGCGACGCTGGTTTGCGAAACCCCGGTGCTGGGCGGGCGCGTGACGGCCGACGGTATCGAGATCGACGCGGGCGGGGCCGAGCCCATGGGGCTGCGCTGCAAACTCTTCATCAATGCGGCGGGCCTGGGGGCGCCGGCTCTCGCCCGGCGCATCGAGGGCATGCCGCCCGAGCGCATCCCCGGGACCTGGTGGGCCAAGGGCAATTATTTCACCCTGGCGGGTCGCTCGCCCTTCGCAAGGCTCATCTATCCCGTGCCCGTGCCCGGGGGGCTCGGCACCCATCTGACCCTCGATCTGGCGGGACAGGCCCGCTTCGGGCCGGATGTGGAATGGGTGGAGGAGATCGACTATCAGGTGGACCCGCGCCGGGGCGATGGGTTCTACGCCGCCATCCGCCGCTACTGGCCGGACCTGCCGTCCGACGCCCTGCAGCCCGCCTATTCCGGCATCCGCCCCAAGATCGTCCCCCCGGGCGCGCCGGGCCAGGATTTCGTCATCGAAGGCCCGCGTGAGCATGGGGTTGCGGGGCTGGTGAACCTGTTCGGGATTGAATCGCCGGGGCTGACGTCATCGCTGGCGATTGGCGGGTATGTGGCGGGGTTGGTCTGACAGGTAATTCCTGTTGGGGATCCCCATCTGTTGAACCAGCCCCCATTCCCCGCTAGAACCCGCCCGCGCCCACCGCCCAGAGGATTCCCCCATGCAGAAGCATCGTCCGGTCATGCTCGTCGTTCTCGATGGTTGGGGCTGGCGGGAGGAGATCGCCGACAATGCGGTGCGGCAGGCGAAGACCCCCACCTTCGATGCGCTCTGGGCCACCTCCCCCCACGCCTTCCTCGACACGTCCGGCAAGGATGTGGGCCTGCCCAGGGGGCAGATGGGCAATTCCGAGGTGGGGCATCTGAACATCGGCGCGGGCAGGGTGGTGATGCAGGATCTGCCGCGCGTGTCCGATACGGTGGAGAGCGGCGGGCTGGCGCAGATCCCGCAGCTCAACGCCTTCATCGAGGCCCTGCGCCAGTCCGGCGGCGCCTGCCATCTGCTGGGTCTGGTCTCGCCCGGCGGCGTCCATTCCCATCAGGACCATGCGGCGGCGCTGGCGGCCTATGTGGCGGCGGCTGGCGTGCGCACATACCTCCACGCCTTCACCGATGGCCGCGACACCCCGCCCCGCTCGAGCGATGAAGACCTCAAGCGCCTTCTGGCGGCGCTGCCGCCTTCCGTCACCGTGGCCACGGTCTGCGGGCGCTACTACGCCATGGATCGTGACAATCGCTGGGAGCGGGTGTCGCGGGCCTATGATCTGCTGGTGAGCGCGGAGGCCCCCCGCTTCCCTGATCCGCTGGCGGTGGTGGCTGACGCCTACGCCCACGACAAGAGCGACGAATTCATCGACCCCGCCGTGGTCGGGGACTATCAGGGCATGAAGGATGGGGACGGCGTGCTCTGCTTCAACTTCCGCGCCGACCGGGTGCGCGAATTACTGGGCGCCATGCTCGACCCCGCCTTCAAGGGCTTCGAGCGCAAGAAAGTGGTGCATTTTTCCGCCGCTGCAGGCCTCACCCAATACAGCACGGACCTCGACCGCTTCATGAGCACGCTCTTCGCCCCCCAGAGCCTCGACAATGTGCTGGGGAAGGTGGTGGCGGATGCGGGGCGGACCCAGCTGCGCATGGCCGAGACCGAGAAATATCCCCACGTCACCTATTTCCTCAATGGCGGCGAGGAGCGGCCCTATGCGGGCGAGGACCGCACCATGGTCCCCTCTCCCAAGGTGGCGACCTATGACCTGCAGCCCGAAATGTCCGCGCCCGAGCTGACCCAGAAGGCGGTCGACGCCATTGATTCTGGCAAATACGACATGATCGTGCTGAACTTCGCCAATCCCGACATGGTCGGCCATACGGGCGTGCTGCCCGCCGCCATCAAGGCGGTGGAGACGGTGGATGCGGGGCTGGGGCGCATCGTGGAGGCCCTGAACCGGTCTGGCGGCGCCCTGCTCGTCACCGCCGACCACGGCAATTGCGAAATGATGCGCGATCCCGAAACGGGGGGCCCGCACACCGCCCACACCACCAATCCCGTGCCTGTGATCGTGATGGGCGCGCAGGCCTCCTCCCTCGCCAATGGACGCCTCGCCGATCTCGCCCCCACCATGCTCGACATGATGGGCCTGCCCAAACCGGCTGAGATGACCGGCGCCTCCCTGCTGCGGCGCTGAGATGAGCGGATTGCGCAAGGTTGTCGTCACCCCGCCGAATTTCGATGGAGCCGCGCTGGACTATCTGCGCGCCAATGGCTGCGAGCCCGTGCTGCCCGCCAAGCCCGAGGCGCAGCATTCGGAAGAAGATCTGCGGGCGCTGCTGGCGGGCGCGCAGGGATGGATCATCGGCCCCTCGGCCCATGTGACCCGCGATCTCGTGGCCACCCTGCCCGAATGCCGGGTTTTTGCGCGGCGGGGCGTGGGATATGAGCGACTCGACATTATCTCCATCAAGGAAGCAGGCCGTGTGGCCGCCATCGCCACGGGGGGCAACGACGCTTCGGTGGCGGATGCGGCGGTCGGCCTCATGCTGGCGGTGGGCCGTCGCATGCGCGAGCAGCAGAACGCCATGCTGTCAGGGGATTGGTCGATCCGCGTCAGCACGGATCTCTATCGCAAGACCGTCGGGATCATCGGCATGGGCCGCTCTGGCAAAGCGCTGGCGCAGCGGCTCAAAGGTTTCGAGGCGAAACTACTTGGCCACACGCCGCGCCCCGATCTTGCCTGGGTAGAAGCGCAGGGCGTCGCCTTCACCGATCTGGCGACGCTTTTGCGCGAAAGCGACTATGTGAGCATCCACGCGCCCCTGAGTGCGCAGACCCGCCATCTCATCAGCGCGGCGGAGCTGGCCGCCATGAAACCCGGCGCGATCCTCATCAACACCGCGCGCGGCGGGCTGGTGGATGACCAGGCCCTGCTGGAGGCCCTGCGCAGCGGCCATCTCGGCGGCGCCGGGCTCGACGTCTATGAGGGCGAGGCGGATCCGGAGCTGAAACCGGTGGCGCAGGCGCTGCTGGCGCTCCCCAATGTGGTGGGGACGCCCCATTCGGCGGCCTCGACCCGCGAGGGGCTGGCGCGCACCAATATGATCATCGCCAGAACCATGGTGGCCGTGCTCGATGGGGCGGAGGCGCCGGAGGGCTGCGTCATAGCCGACGGGCGGTGAGCGCCTTCCATATCGTCAGATTTTTCTCGGATAGCTGGAACCAAGCCATCGCGGGGGCATTATGCTCAAGCTGAACCCGAAGCTGGAGCCATGCCTTGCCGCGATTGTCCGAAATGACCCAAGGGGATCTCTGGGCCGAGGAAAGCCCCGACCCGACCTCCCCGGCTGATTCGCCGGGACCAGCGAACCCCTTCAGGGACAAGCTTCAGCGCGACCGGTTCGGACGCCAGCTCGATCTGATCTACCCGGCGCCGCAGCAGGCGCCGCCGGATGAATTTTCGCATCTGCTGCGCAAGATCGCGGTCAGGCTGGACCGCCAACCCTGATCAATCCTTGGCGCGCTCCACATAGGAGCCATCTTCGGTCTGGACCACGATGCGGGTGCCGACCGCAATGTGGGGGGGCACCATGGTGCGGGCGCCGTTCGACAGGATGGCGGGCTTGAAGGAGGAGGAGGCGGTCTGGCCCTTCATGGCCGGCTCGGTCTCCATGACCTCGAGGGTGACGCGCGGGGGGAGCTGTATGCCGACAGCCACGCCGTTGAAGATGCTCAGGATGATCTTCTGGCCTTCCTGCAGGAAGGCCTTCTGCGAGCCGATGACGTCGTCGGGCACATTGAGCTGGTCATAGTTCTCGGCGTTCATGAAGTGATTGCCGTCGCCATCGGAGTAGAGATAGCTGTATTCGGTGTCTTCCACGAAGGCGCGCTCGACCTGCTCGGTGGTCTTGTAGCGCACCTGGGTCTTCACACCGTCCGACAGGCGGCGCATGTCGATCTGGGTCGTGGGCGTGCCCTTGCCCGGGTGAAAGCTCTCGGCGGAGAGCACAGCGTAGAGCTGGCCATCCTCGTGCTCGATGATATTGCCCTTGCGAACCGAACTGGCGATGACTTTCACGGCGGG
>CANCSY010000223.1 GCA_947380915.1 Beijerinckiaceae bacterium | reverse complement strand
ATCACGAGCTGCTTGGAGGTCTCCTTCACCTCGACCACATCGCCCGCCTTCACGAGGTAGGACGCGATGTTGACGCGGCGACCATTCACCTTCACGTGGCCATGGTTGACGAACTGGCGGGCGGCGAAGGGGGTGACGGCGAACTTTGCACGGTAGACAACCGAGTCGAGGCGACGCTCGAGCAGGCCGATCAAGTTATCGCCCGAGTCGCCCTTCAGACGAATGGCTTCCGCGTAGTATTTGCGGAACTGCTTCTCGGAAATGTTGCCGTAATAGCCCTTGAGCTTCTGCTTCGCCTTCAGCTGGGTGCCGAAGTCGGAGGGCTTGCCCTTGCGGCGCTGGCCATGCTGGCCGGGGCCGTATTCACGCTTGTTGACCGGGCTTTTCGCACGGCCCCAGATGTTCTGGCCCATACGGCGGTCGATTTTATACTTGGATTCTGCGCGCTTGGTCATCGCGGTCCTCTAATGTTGAATAGGCGCGAGGACCAGCGCCGGATGGCCCCGCAAGGGGGCTTCCGATATCGCGATCCTCCCGCCGGTGGCGGAGGAACGCGCCCTCCTCTGCCCCTTGCGGAGCCGACAGGCTGCTCACGGACGCCAAAGGCGAAGGAGCGACCACGGGTGCGTAACGAAATCGCGCGCCCCATAAGAGCGCGCAACGTGATGGCTGATAGCCGGTGAAGGGCGGCGAGTCAACTTTTGGGCTTTTCAGCGCCACCGCCCGGTTCAGGAGCGCTTGCGGCGCAGGCCATCCACGAATTTCACCAGATCAACGACCGGCTGCCATTGCTCTGTTCGTGCGGGGGTCCAGCCATCCCTAGCCATTTTGCCATCAGAAAGCTTTCCAAACGCTTCGGGATCATTGAGGCGAGCGCCGAAATACGCATCCTCGATCGCCAATTTCAGATCGGTTGGCAAGTCGCTCAGATAGGCCAGCGGACCATTCAAGATGGGATCAGAGGTCGCGATAATGCGGAAGTCCTCATATTTCATCGACGAGCCATCCGCATTCTTGAGCATCCCCTTCCTGATCATGCGGGTCAGGGTTGAATCATTAGGCGCATTCCAGGAATTGGCTGCAACATGTATCGTCCCCTGCACCAGAGCGACGACCGCGTTCTCATGACTGCCTGTGAAGATGACCTTGCCAAAGTAGGCCTCCGGATCAATCCCCTGCTTGTCCAGCATGAGCCTGGGCACATTGTTGCCTGAGGTGGAGTTGGGATCGACAAGGCCGAGGCTCTTGCCCTTCACATCGGCGATCGTCTTGTATGGGCTATTGGCCAGCACATAAAAGACAGAATAATAGCCCGTCGTGCCATCAATATTCTGTTCAAGTGCGAAAGCTTCGGTCTTTACGCCGGTGATCAGGGCGCGGGCGAAAGCAGCGGACCCATAGCTGGCGATATGAATATTGCCCGAACGCTGCCCCTCGATGACGGCGGCGTAATCGCTGGCGACGCGCAGGTTGACCTTCACGCCCAGTTGGCGGCTCAGATAACCCATATAGGGCGTATAACGTTCGATCACACCTGTAGCGTTCTCGGAGGGGACGACCGCGAAAGTCAATTCCGGATATTTCGCCTTCCAGTCCTCGGCATTCGCAAACAGGGTCGAGACGAGCAACGCGGCTGAGGCGGCCAGCAATGTCCTGCGATGATGCATTGTCTTCTCCATTGATTGATGGTCACCGTCTGGCGGCGACGCACGTCAAGCGGTTGGCAAAGCCAGGCATCACAAACGCCCGGGCTGATCCATGGGAGGAAGGCGCTCGCCTTTGGTTGTAAAGTTGAACCCATGGACCAAATGATGGGCATGGGAATCGAGCCTCACGACCCTTTCGACCGACCAGTGCGACATCTGAATCTCAACTCACCGAAAACGATCAGTATCGGTTTGTTTCCCTTCATTTTGTTCAAGCGAAGCACTCTCCTCGCCATCCGTTGGTAATCAAACCTGGTGACGGGCTTGTGACGCACTGAAAAGAACCGGAGCCGGAGCGGGCTGGCCGAAATATCCACTCAATCAATTAAAAGAGTTCGCCTGAAGCACGCCTGTTCGGCTCCCGTGAAGGCATCAGCGTTCACAACAAGAACAGTGGGCGAAAGCCCCTAATTCATCACGCTGAACTTCGCCGCGCGGTCAATCACGTCCTTCGGCGCCTTATGGGCCTCGTCCAGCAGGCGCATGATCTCCTCGCCCGTCAGGGGGTCGAGGGACAGGCGGATCTTCGCCGCGTCCGCCAGAAAGGCCGGGTCCGTAAGAGTCTCCGAGAAAGCCTTGATCATCGCCGCCGCTCGGTCGGCGGGGATGCCGGGGGGCGCGATGAAGGGCCGGCCGAACTCCTGCGGCAGCACAACAAGCTCGAATACCTTGCGGTCGGCCGGATCCTTCAGCAGGTCGATGGCCAGCGGCGTGTCCGGCAGGTCCCTGTTATTCACAAGGCCCATCTGGGCGATGGGGCGGATCTGCTTGTTTTCGATCCAGCCGGGCTGCACGGCCTTGTAGGTCTGCCAGGCCAGCCCGCAGATGCCCTCGGTCTCGCCCCGCTCGAGGGCGAAGCGCATCTCGTTGGTCGTATAGCCGCTGATGACCTTGAAGCGCGTGCCGAACAGCGTGTTCATCAGGTTGGAGAAGATCGCGGGCGTGGCGTTCACGCCTGTCGCGCCCACCTGCACGTCGCGCTTGCTGGCGTCCGCCAGCGTCTTGATGTCGGAGGTGTGCCAGACGACACAGGTGCCGGTCTGCTTGTCGAGGCTGCCGATCCAGGTGAATTTGCGCGCATCGAATTTCGCCGCCGGATCGCCAAACAGCGGCAGCAAGAAAACCGTATTGAAGGGCGCGGCGATGGCCGACCCATCGCGCGGCGCCTGAGCATACATGAAGTTCACATTCAGCAAGCCGCCCGCGCCCGGCATGTTCTTGACGATGGGGCTGGGCTGGCCGGGCAGATGCCTCGCAAAATGCAGGGAGAAGACGCGGGCGATCTCGTCGAAACCGCCGCCCGCGCCAGACCCCACGTAAACGCTGAGCTGGGTCTTCTTGTAGAATTCCTCCACCGTCTCGGCGCGGGCGCCGGGGATGATCGCAAGGGCCGCGAGAGCGGCGGCGGCGAGACTGCGCAGGGTGGAGGAAGCCATGGGGAACCCCTTCTTATTTTGCCGAGAAGTCCGGGCTGCTCGCCACCTTCGCCCATTTGGCGATATCGGCCGAGAGATGATCCGCCAGCGCCTTGGGCTCGCCGCCGATGAGGGAGAAGCCGAGCGCGGACAGGCGCTCCTTCATGGCGGGCTCGGACAGCACCGCGTTGAAGTCGCCATTGATCTTCGCGATCACGGCCGGGGGCGTGCCCTTGGGGACGAAGACGCCGAACCAGGTGGAGGGCTCGACCAGCGCGACCCCCTGCTCCTGGAAGGTGGGCACATCGGGAATTTCCTTGGCCCGCTGGGCGCCGGAAACCGCCAGCGCATGCACCACGCCCGCCTTGATATTGCCGAGATGCCCGCCGAGCGTCGCGATCCAGAAGGAGAGGCGTCCGCTGGTGAGATCGGTCGTCGCCGAGCCCAGCGACGTATAGGGCACATGCTGGGCCTTGAAGCCCGTCAACTGCATCAGCAGGAGCGTGGCGAGATGGCCGCTCGAGCCGATGCCGGATGAGGAATAGTTCATCTCGCCGGGCTTGGCCTTGGCCGCCGCGATCAGATCGCCCACGGTCTTGTAGGGGGCGTCCTTGGGGACCATCAGCACATCCTGCGCGAAGCCGATGAAGATCACGGGCTCGAGATCGCGCACGGGGTCGAAATTGGGCGCGGGCAGCAGCGTCACATTGGTGGCGAGGGACTGGGCGCCCAGATGCAGCGTATAGCCATCGGGCGCCGCACTGGCGGCCGCCGCTGCGCCAATATTCCCCGCCCCGCCGGGCTTGTTCTCCACGACAACGCCCTGTTTCCAGCGATCGCCCAGCTTGTCGGCCAGAATCCGCGCGAGGGTGTCGATGGTCCCGCCTGCGCCAAAGGCAAGGCCAAGCTTGACCGGTCGATCAGGCCAGGTTTGCGCGCTGGCGATGGCGCTCGAGAGAGCAAGCGCTGCGATGGCGCAGCAAAGACGTTTGGCGACTGGCCCGACGGGCATGGCGTTCCTCCTGATTTGTGGAGGGAAACTGCCATAGATCGGGCGCGAGCGAAAGCGCCCCCGCCCTCAGCCCTTCTTGCCGCCGGGATGGCGCACCTCGACCTCGTTGGAATCGTCGGGGCTGGCGGCGGGGTCGGCGTCCTCGCTGTAGAAGGTGGGAGGCGGGCCTTCGGCGCGGTCGAAGACGGGGCCGGTCTCGGCCTCGTCGGGCACATTGCCGGGCTCTTCGTTGCGGCTGATGTCTTCGGACAGTTCCTCCTCCCCATCGGCGCCGGGATAGGTGGGCGCCTGCCTGCGCACATTGAGCGAGGTCTGCTCGGGCGGCACGGGAGCGCGCCAATCGGCGCTGTCTTCGCTGGATGTCTTGTCGGAGGGCTTGCCCATGAGTCGTCTCCCTGATGAGGGAGAACACCCGCAACGCCCCAGCGTTCCCTTGCGTCAGGGCTGGCTGATGACAGGCGCCGCCTGCTGGACCAGATGACGCTCCCGCAACAGTTCCGCCAGCGCGCCTTGCGCCTGCGCCCCACTGGTGAAGATGGCGGCGCCTAGGCGTGGCGCGGCGCCATGGTCGGCAGGCGCAAAACCCTGCTCGCGCAGCACATGATCCACCCGCCGGGCGATGGCGGGCGCGGGATCGACGAAAGCGACGGGCCAGGGCGCCAGCCGCTCGAAATGGCTCAGCAGCAGGGGATAATGGGTGCAAGCCAGCACCACATGGTCGGTCCGCCGCCCATCGGCCGCGACGAAACAGGGCGCGATCTCGCGGGCGATCTCGGCCTCGTCCACGGCCTCCCCATGCATGAAAGCTTCGGCGATGGGGGCGAGGCGCTGGGAGCCCACCAGCGTCACCGCGCAATGGGCGGCGTAATCGCGGATGAGGTCGCGCGTATAGTCCCGCGCCACCGTGCCCGGGGTCGCCAGAACCGAGATCATGTGGGAGCGCGATTGCAGGGCCGCAGGCTTCACCGCAGGCACGGTCCCCACGAAGGGAATGTCCGGCCAGGCGGCGCGCAGATCCGGCAGCACGAGGGTCGAGGCCGTATTGCAGGCGATGACCACGATATCGGGCCGCGCCTGCGCGATCATGGCCGCCATGATGGCGTGGACGCGGGCGATGAGCACGTCCGGCTCCAGCCGCCCATAGGGAAAGACGGCGTCATCGGCCACATAGACATAGTCGGCGGAAGGGCGCAGCCGCGCGACCCCGGCGAAGACCGTGAGGCCGCCAAGACCGGAATCGAAGACGAGAATCAGGGGTTC
>CANCSY010000222.1 GCA_947380915.1 Beijerinckiaceae bacterium | reverse complement strand
GGCAAGAAGGAGGCGGCGGAACGCACCATCTCCATGCGCCGCCTCGGCTCCCAGAACCAGACGCCCATGACGCTCGACGATGCGCTGGCGCTGCTGTCGTCGGAAGCCATCGCACCGGATGTGAAGCGGGGCGAGTAGGGCTTGGGCTGAGCCTTTACAGCCTGCCAAGATGTTCCATGATGCGAGCGCCGTCCGAAAGGGCGGCGCTTTTTCGTCAGCCCTGAGAGGCTGCGGATTTGCGTTGACATTTGTACATACAAATGGGCATCATTCATGCGCTTTGACGGGTTCGATTGGGACGCGGGAAATCGCGACAAATGCGGCAAGCATGGGGTCAGCGTCGGGGAGATCGAGGCGCTGTTCATGGGCTCGCCCATGATCGAGCCCGATCCCGCCCACTCGGCGCGGGAGGTTCGCATCCGCGCCATCGGCAGGGTGGGGCTGCGCTGGATCTTTCTCGTCTTCACGTTCCGCGAGGATGGGGGCTCAAGGCTCATTCGTCCCATCAGCGCGCGCTATATGCATCGTAAGGAGGTCGCCTTCTATGAAAAAAGCCACCCCTGACCTGAAGCCCCTTCCAGTGCTGCTCAGCGACGAAGCGGCGGAGCATTTTCTGGAGACCGCTGACCTCAGTGAATATGATCTGTCGGGTTTCAAACCCCTGCGCTTCGAGCTTCAGCCCAAGGGAGAGCGGGTCAACATGCGCTTGCCCAAGTCCTTGCTCGACGAGGTGCGCGCGCGGGCGCTGAGCGAGGGCATTCCCTATCAGCGCTATATCCGGCGGGCGCTGGAGAGCGCGCTGGCGGCGCCGAAGCCACGCACGCGCCGCAAGGCGGGGTGAGCCTCAGCCGCGCTTCGCCTCGGGGAGCTTCTCGTCCTTCTCCACAGGCTCGGGCTCGTCGCGCCGGGGGCCCAGAGTGCGGATATAGGCCACGAGATCGGCGATTTCGGGCTGGGAGAGGGTCATGTTGGGCATACGCGGATAGGGCGAGGTCAGAAACAGGCGCAGTTCTTTGGACTCATATTGTCCCGCCACCGCTGCGAAGCTGGGGGCGTCGGGGCTGCTCTGGCTTTGCCCGGGGGAGATCATGTGGCAGGCGGCGCACCAGCGCTCGGCGATGCGCTGGCCCGAATTGATGTCCGCAGCCAGCGCTGGAGCGGCGGCCAGATAGCCGAGAAGCAGGGCGGTGGTGATTGAGTGGTTTGTCGCCATGGGGCTGAAGTCCTTGCGGTTCAGCCATCATGGGCGCGGCGCTGGAGCCGCCGCCTTGCGCTCGATCAATCCTGATCAGAACGCCTTGAAGGTAATGATGGTGCGGGTGTCCACAATGCCGGGGATCGGCTGCACCTTCTCGCCTACGAAATGGCCGATATCTTCATCCTTGGCCACATAGAACTTCGCGAGAATGTCGTAGTTGCCCGCGATGGAATAGATTTCCGAGGCGATTTCGGCCTCGGCCAGGGCGCTGGCCACCTCATAGGTGCGGCCCAGCGCGCATTTGATCTCGACGAAGAAGGTCTGCATGGGCGTCCCCTGTCTGGCTGGCGCTATTTGGCGATCACTTCCACGTCCTGATCAAGGGTGGACTGGACGGTGAAGGTTCTCTGGAAAGTCTTCCCGTCCCGGCGGGCGATCACGACATATTCGCCTTCCGCCAGAATCAGGGACGGAAAGGCGCCGATCAATTCGCGAATGACGTCGCCACCGGGCGTCAGTACGGAGAAGCTCGTGTTGGCCAAAGCCTCGCTGCCTGCGGAATTGACCAGCTTGAGGGTGAGTGTGGCGGCGTGATGGCGCAGATTGGCCTCCGTGAGGCGTCCTGTCTCGACCCGAAGCTCGGCGCTTACGACCGAGTTGGTGGCGTTGGGGGCGGCGCCCGGCGCGCCGGTGGAGCCCGCGCTTTCCTTGTCGAGATAGGTGGAGACGACGCGGTAATTGCCCTCCGGCAGGCGCAGCACATCGCCGGGCCGCGCGTTGGACACGATCAGTCGCGCCTCGGCGCCGCTGCGGTCGGGCACATAGATAGCCAGCGAGACGCGAGCGGGGGGCAGGGCGGCGTCGCCCAGCAAGCTCTTCACCCGCAGCACGCCAGCGTTCAGTTGCAGCCTTTCGATCCGGGGCTTGCCTTCGGCGGCGACGCGTTTCATGGCGCTGGCCAGGCCATAGGAGACATGCACCACATAATCGCCATCGGGGATGACGAGGGCCGTCAGGGCCTCGCTGGAGTCGGCGACAAGGGTATGGGAGCCATCGGGCTGGGCGCGTTCCTGATAGACGCGCCATTGCAGTCCCGACCCCACGGGATTGCGGGCGTTGCCGAAGCCGGCGCAGAGCGTCAGGATTGTCTTGCCAGTCTCTGTTGAGGATGGTCGCCCTGCCGGTGCGGGGCAGTTGGGAGCCCCCTGCGCGCGAACGTCACCCGCAAACAGGCACATGAGGACCAGCGCCGGGAGAAGGGCTGCCCAGGCGGCCAATGGCCAAGGATGGCGTTTCATGCGCGATGCCAGCATAGAAAAGGCTGTACAGCCCCCCCGCCGCGCGCGCAATGGTTGACCTTCGGCGCCCACATGTTAACGCCTGCTCCCTCTGCCATTTTCTCTGCAAACCGGTGTAAAGGTTGTCGACAACCCCGGAACCTCAGCTGGAAGGTGATGCGCCTTGCGTCAGGATGATACGATCAAGCTTCTGGGCGCCCGCCGCTCGGTCCCCCCTTTGGCCATGTCCGGCCCCGGCCCATCGGCCGGAGAACTGGACGAATTGCTGACCATCGCCGCCCGCGTGCCAGACCATGGTAAGCTGGCCCCCTGGCGGTTCATCATTTTCGAGGGCGAGGGCCGCGCTGCGGCCGGGCGGCTGATAGCGCAGGTCTTTCAGGCGGATAACCCGGATGCTGATGGCGAGCGCATCGAGCTTGAGCGCAAGCGCCTGTCCCATGCGCCTGTGGTGGTGGGGGTCGTGTCCTGCGCCGCGCCCCATGGGAAGATCCCCGAATGGGAGCAGGTCCTGTCGGCGGGCGCGGTCTGCATGAATCTGGTCGTCGCCGCCAAGGCCATGGGTTATGCAGCCACCTGGCTCACCCAATGGTATGCCTATGATCGCCGGGTGCTGGAGGGGCTGGGTCTCGCGCCCCACGAGAAAATCGCCGGTTTTGTCCATGTGGGCTCAAGTTCGGCCACGCCGCAGGAGCGCGAGCGGCCCGTTCTGTCATCCATTACAAGCCGCTATCAGGGCTGACCCAGGGGAGGGGATCCATGTTTTTCGAGCCGCATTCCAGAGACAAGACCGTTCTGCCCCATGACCCCTTCAAGGCGCTGATCGCGCCCCGTCCGGTTGGCTGGATCTCCAGCAGGGACCGGGAGGGCCGCGTCAACCTGGCGCCCTACAGTTTCTTCAACGCCTTTTCCGGCGCGCCGCCACTGGTGGGCTTTTGCAGCGAGGGCGAGAAAGATTCCCTGACCTTCGCCCGCGACAGCGGCGAATTCGTCTGGAACATGGCGACCTTCGATCTGCGCTGGCAGATGAGCGAGAGCTCGGCGCCGCTGGGTCGCGGGCACAGCGAATTCGAACATACGGGCCTGACCATGGCGCCCTCGAAGCTGGTGCGCGCGCCGCGCGTGAAGGAGAG
This sequence comes from Beijerinckiaceae bacterium, assembly GCA_947380915.1. Next base: position 1,808 of record CANCSY010000222.1, on the reverse strand, counting down.
CCCCGCCCAGCTCGAATGCAAGGTCACAGAGATTTTTCAGCTCCGCGACATGGATGGAAACCAGACGTCGCGCTTCCTTGTCATGGGGCAGGTGATCGGCATCCATATCGATGATGACTGCATCGAAAATGGCATCGTCCAGATCACCCGCATGAAGCCCATCGCCCGTTGCGGCTATCAGGATTATACGGTGCTGGACGAGGTCTTCTCGATCAAGCGGCCGGCGGGCGCGGGCAACAATGAGTCGGGCGGCTGAGGTTAGGGCCTCTCGTCGAAAACCGCGTTGATGATGGCGACTTGCATAGGGTCAATCGCCATCTTGGCGGCAAAGCCGTCAAGCCTCGCCGCTTCGCATTCGGCGCGCAGGCCCGCCGCATCGCCGATGGCGGCGAAGTGCGTATCCACTGGCGTGACGCCCGCAGCCCTCGCGCTGAACAGCGTCAGGGTGCGGGCGAGTTGAAAGGGCGCGGTGAGGGGGCCGTCGGGGAGGTGGCTCGCCTGCGCGCCCAGCGCAGCCGCAAGCGCCTGAACGCCCCAGGCCAGGCCCAGCAGGCGACGGCTTGATCCGACATAGGATGCGAGGCCGAAAAGCGATCCCGCCGTCTCCGTCACCATCGGCAGGATCGCGCAGGCGCCATCGGGCAGGCCGCATTCCGCCTCCCGAACCGCGAGCCTTGCGCCCAGTTGCTGCACATCCGCTCCCGATCGGCATTTCGGCAGCACGATTCCATCGGGCCCGGCGGGCATGATGGCCTCGAGGTCGTCGCCGCAGAGGTCCGTTTCAAGGCCGTTGATGCGCACGAAGAGGCGTGGTCTTTGCTTTTGCTGGCGCGCGCTGAAAATGAAATCGCGCAGGCTTGTCCGGCCTTGGTGCTTGCGGGCGGGCGCGACCCCATCTTCCAGATCGAGGATCAGCGCATCGGCGCCGCTGGCCAGCGCCCGGGCCAGCCTGTCCGCATCGTCGCCGGGAACAAAGAGCAGGGACCGCATCTCTCATATCTCCTTGCAGCGGCGCCACCCCGTCGCCAGGCCCGAATCAACAGGTCACGTCCTGCAATCCGGCTTTGCCAGAAGGCGAAGGATAGCGCCGCATCCTGTCCCTGACGCCCTTCTGGCTCAATCTTTTTATCAGGCTTGCGTTTCATGAGGATTGGCGCTCGCTTTGCGGGACGTTGCCATAATGTCAAGCTAATGTTCGTAAAAGATATATCGTTCTTCTACGCTCCCTTGCATACGGCCGCGCCTGATGGCCCAGGCGCCTGTCTCCGGCGGCCATCCTGCACCCTGATGTTCACTCGATTAAGTCAACATTTACCATAAGCGCCGATTGTGGGGCTTGTCCCGTTAGGGTGCGTGTCCTTCTCCGCTGGAGGGGATGTCGAGTGGGGTTCCTGATGCTTGTGCGCCGCTTTCTGACCTGGTCGAGACTGGTCCCCCCCGCCCAACGGGCTGAAGGCGTTCGCGCGCTCGCCCTTGGTTATCTCTACTCGCCCATGTCGCAGGAGATGCGCGAGGAGGCGGAAGCCGCCCTCACCGCCATGCTGGAAGATCCGTCTCCCCTGGTGCGTCAGGCCCTCTCGGAGGCCCTCGCCAGCGCCACCGATGCGCCCCGCCATTGCGTGATCGCCCTCGCCTATGACCAACCAGAAATCGCCGCTCCCGTGCTCGGCCGTTCGCCCCTGCTCAGGGACGAGGACCTGATTGATTGCGCCGCCCAGGGGGATGGCGCCATCCAGCGCGCCATCGCCAGCAGGCCCTGTCTCTCCGCCGCCGTGAGCGCCGCGCTGGCGGAATCGGCGCCGCTGGAG
>CANCSY010000221.1 GCA_947380915.1 Beijerinckiaceae bacterium | reverse complement strand
GAAGCTGCTGGACTGGGCGCAGGCGCGCGGCGAGCGGTTCGACCATTGCATTCTGGGCGAGCCCACCAATCCCGACGCCCTCGGCGACATGATCAAGATCGGTCGGCGCGGCTCGCTCTCGGGGCGGCTCATGGTCCAGGGCAAGCAGGGCCAGGTGGGCTATCCGCTGCTCGCCGACAATCCCGTGCATCACATGCTGCGCCTGTGCGCCGCCCTGCTGGCGCGCCCGCTGGATGGCGGCACGGCGCATTTCGACCCGTCCAATCTGGAGATCACCACGCTGGATGTGGGCAACGCCGCCGTGAATGTCATCCCCGCGCTGGCGAAAGCCGCCTTCAACATCCGCTTCAACGATCTGTGGACCCCCGTTACGCTGGAGGCCGAGCTGCGCGCGCGGCTCGCTTCGGTGGCGGGCGCCGCCAATTATGAACTGCAAATGGCGCCCACCAACGCCCATGCCTTCCTCACCCAGCCCGGCCCCTTCGTGGACATGGTGGCCCGCGCCATCGAGGCTGAAACAGGCCGCAGCCCGGTCCTCTCCACCACGGGGGGCACCTCGGACGCGCGCTTCATCAAGAATGTTTGCCCTGTGGTCGAATTCGGCCTCATCGGCAAGACCATGCATGCGGTGGACGAGCGCATCGCGGTGGCGGACCTTGACGCGCTGACGGCGATCTATGGGCGGGTGCTCCAGGATTATTTCGCGGGCTGAACAGTCCGCCCGAATCAGGCGCGGTCTCCCCCTTGCACCTCCCCGCGCCAAAGCCGTATCAAGGATGCAAAGGGGAGGCCGTCATCAACTTTCGGCAATTGTCTTATTTCATCAAGGTGGTCGACGCTGGCAACATGACCGCCGCCGCCGAGCAGCTGAATGTCGCCCAGCCCGCGCTGGGTGTGCAGATCCGCCAGCTCGAGAGCGAGCTGGGGCTGGATCTGCTGGTGCGCCATTCGCGCGGGGTCACGCCCACCGAGGCGGGCAAAGTGCTGTTCGAGCGCGCCCGGCGCATTCTCGCCGATGTGGAGGCCACCCAGCGGGAATTGCAGGCTTTTTCCTCGCCCAAGACCGACCATGTGGTGCTCGGCATGCCCCCCAGCCTCATGCTGCTGCTGGGGCCGGACATTCTCATCGAGGCCCGGCGCCAGTTGACTGGCGTGTCGCTCAGCCTGGTCGAGGAGCGCAGCGTGGTGCTGCTGGACGCCATCGACCGGGGCCAGATCGACGTCGCCTTCGCCTGGAATGTGGCCGAGCGCGCCGATCTCCAGCGCATCGCTTTGCTGGAGGAGGACCTGCTGCTCGTCACCAGCCCTGACACGATCATGGAGCCGGGGCCGGTCAGCCTCGCCCAGGCGCTGAATTTCGAACTGGTGATCGCGGGCGAGCGGGGCATCATCCGCAACATCGTGCAGGGGGAGGCGCGGCGCCTCGGCCTCGCCATGCGCCTCGCCTACGAGGTCCATTCCATCTCCTCGATGAAGGCCCTGATCGGGCGCAGCGGCGGGGCGACCATCATGCCCTATTCCCTCGCGCCGCGCGAAATCGACAGCGGCGGGCTGGTGGCCCGGCGCATCGAGCGGCCCAGCATCACCCGCACGCTCTACATGGTGCGCCCCCTCAAGCGTCCGGGCTTCACCCATGAGGAGGCCGTGCTGGCCTTTCTTGACGGTCTGGGCGGCAAGACCCTGGCGGCCATGGAGCCCTATGCGCGGCCATTGCGCTGAAATCGCTCATTGTGCGGCGCACAGTGCAAAAAGCTTTGGTCAGCCCCAACGAATATGTCTTGGACGACGGTCGCGCTTTTCCTTAGATCCATAAGGGCAGGGCGGGCGCGGGTCGCGCAATCGCCTGATTTCATCTCCGGGAGGATCACCGCTCATGGCCGAGCAGTTCGTGGGAAAGGCGTCCGAGTTCAAGGATGGCGATCGTCAGATCGTTCGCATCGGTGAACAAGAGATCGGCATTTTCAAGCATGAAGGCGAATACTACGCCTACAGCAACTTCTGTCTGCATCAGGGCGGACCGGCCTGCGAGGGCCTGACCATCGCCCGCGTCGAGGAGCGTCTGCGCCCCGACAAGACCTCTATGGGTCTGCACTTCACCAATGACATGAACTTCGTCTGTCCGTGGCATGGCTACGAATATGACATGAAGACCGGCGAGCATGTCTCCAACCGCAAGCTCAAGCTGCGGAAATACGAAGTGGTCCAGAAGGGAAACGACGTCTATGTCGTCGCCTAAGGCCGCCAAGGCCGCCAAGTCTGCAAAAACGTCCAAGCCTGCCAAGGCTGGCAAGGCGGCGGGCAAGTCCGCCGCCTCCCCTCGCTCCAGGGCCGCCGATGGCGAAGTCTTCGCGGGTGAGGACAAGGTGAATTTCGTCAAGGCCATCTGGGAAGGCGTTCCCTCGAAAGAGGGCAAGGCGTCCAAGGCCGAGAAGGCTGACAAGGCTTCCAAGGCTGACAAACCAAAGGGCTCCAAATCCAAGGCTTCCAAAGCCAAGGCCGAGAAGGCGCCCAAGGTCGAGATCCTGCGCAAGATTTCGGCCCCTGTGCGCGTCGAATCCCGCCAGACGCCGGAGTCCGATCAGGCCCTCGCGCTTGTGGCGGCTCTCGAAGCGAAGTTCGAGGCGGGTGAACTTGATGTCTTGACGCCGGAGGCCACGCAGGCCCTCATGGGTGTGATATGCCGGATCTACAGCGCCAATCAGGAGAGCGGGAACAAATATTCCCTCCTTTCCGGGCGGGCCGCAGTGACCGGCACAGATGCAATGATTACATGCAGCTCCCTGCTCAAGGCTGTGGATCTGCAAGTGTTCGAACTGGGTATGTGGCAGAGCTGGTCGGGAATCTGACCGCAGCCTTCGGGAACAATCAGGAGGGTAGACTATGGACCTCATTTCAGATCGTGGCCGCCGCGTTCAGGTTGAAGAGCTCAATACGACAAAGCTCCTCGCCCACGCCGCCAAGCAGACGCGTGATCGCAAGTTCGACGATGTGCTCATCGTCGACGTCGACGCGCATCACTACGAGAACGAGAACTTCGGCGAAATTCTCCCCTTCATGGAGAACGAGGTTCTCAAGCAGCTCGTGCTCTCCGCCCGCGCCAAGGCCGGCCGCGGCAGCGTGCTGCCCTCGACCCCCGGCTTCCAGGACATGGGCGGCCGCGTGACGCGCTATCCGCTGCGCTCCACCGAGAAGACCGATCCGAGCCGCCTGCGCGACGCGCAGCTGGGTGAGCGTTGGATGGACGCCATGGGCGTCGACTATTCCTGCCTCTTCCCCACGGGCATGCTCAATGTCGGCCTGCATCCCCAGAAGGAGATGGAGTTCGAACTGTGCTGGGCCTACAACCGCTGGGTCACGGAAGTGGCTCTGCCGCAGACCGATGGGCGCATGTTCACCCAGCTGTCCCTGCCTTTCGGCGATCCCGAGGGCTCCCTGCGCTGCGTCGAGACCTTCGGTCATCGCAAGGGCGTCGGCGGCTGGATGGTCACGACAGTGCGTCCCAAGATGCCCGTCTATGACAACGCCTATATGCCCGTCTATCGCGCCATCGAAGAGCGTGGCCAGACCCTGGCGTTCCACTCGGGTCCGTCATGGGGTGATCACACGTTCCAGAGCTGCAACCGGTTCATCTCGGCCCATGCCCTCGGCTTCTCCTGGTACAACATTCTGCATCTCACGAACTGGGTCGTGAACGGCATGAACGAGCGCTTCCCCAAGATGCCCGTTCTGTGGATTGAGGCGGGTCTGGCCTGGATCCCCTTCGTCATGCAGCGCATCGATCACGAGTTCATGCTGCGTCCTTCCGAGTGCCCGCTCTTGAAGCGCAAGCCCTCCGAATACATGCGCGAGATGTTCTATTCGTCTCAGCCCATGGAAATTCAGGACATGGACGCGCTCGAATGCACCTTCCGCATGATCGACGCGGAAAACTCCCTGCTCTACGCGTCCGATTATCCCCACTGGGATTTCGATCTGCCCTCGACGATCTGGGATCTGCCCTTCCTCACGGACAAGGCCCGTCACAACATCCTCGGCGGCACGGCGCACAAGCTCTTCAAGCTGCCGCCCCGCAACGAGGCCCAGAAGGCGAATCTCATCAAGTACGGCAACTACGTCGAGGCCTGATCTCGACGGTTGTGGGAAGACCAAAAGCGGGCGGCCTCACAAGGGCCGCCCCATTTATTTAAGGGGGATCGCCATGATTGGTGCGGCGCGTTTCGTTTTGGCTTTTGCGGCGCTTGCCTGGGGCGGCGGCGCGCAGGCGCAGGATGTGGCCTCTTTCTACAAGGGCAAGTCCGTGTCGGTGGTGATCGCCTCCGCCCCCGGCGGCGGCTTCGATACCTATGGGCGCCTCGTGGCGCGCCATATTGGCGCGCATATTCCGGGCAATCCCACGGTCATCGCGCAGAACATGCCGGGCGCTGCGGGCGCCACCTCGGCCTATTATGTCACCTCGGTGGCGCCGAAGGACGGGACGGTGCTGGGCGCCATTCATCCCGGCAACATCATCGAGCCCGTGCTCGGCGACAAGCGCAAGGTGCGCTACGATCCCAGCGCCTTCCAGTACATCGGCAACGCCAATCCCGACGTCTATGTCTGCGTGGTGCGCGCGGATGCGCCGGTCACGACCTTTGAAGAGGCGCGCAAGACGGAGCTGGTGATGGGCTCTGGCGGCGAGGCGGCCTCGACCCGCGATTTTCCCCTGCTGCTGAATGCGGTGCTGGGCACGAAATTCAAGGTGGTGCTGGGCTATTCGGGCAATCGCGAAGTGCAGCTCGCCATCGAGAAGGGCGAGATCCATGGCCAGTGCGGCGCCGCCTGGGCGAGCGTGCTGGCGACCCATCCTGACTGGTTTCGCAATGGACTGGTGAAGGTGCTGGTGCAGGAGGCGTCCATCGGCAATGCGGAGCTCGACAAGCAGGGCGTGCCCAAGAGCGTCGACTTCGCGCGCACGCCGCAAGAGCGGGAGGTGCTGGATCTCGTCTATAGCCAGGAGCGGTTCGGCAGGCCTTATATCATGGCGTCCGAGGTGCCCGCCGACCGCATCGCCGCCATGCGCAAGGCCTTCATGGACACATTCAAGGATCCCGCTTTTATCGCGGAGGCGAAGAAGATGAATCTGGATGTGGACCCCATGTCGGGCGAGGATCTGCAGGCGCTCGTGCGCAAGGTCTACGATACGCCACCGGAGGTGGCCGAGCGCGCCAAGGCGGCGACGGCGGCGAAGTAGGGGCGGCTGGTCAGCCGTTGATCCGTAGATTGCATTCGCTTTTTGTGAATTGGTAATCCGCAACGCCCGCAGCTTCTCTCCCCCTCGTGGGGAGCGATGAGAGAGTGGGGGGCGAGCGGAAGCTTTGAAATGAGCGCCAGCGGCGACCGCGCCAACGATCAGCCGCGCGCGCCCCCACCCCGTCTCGCTGACGCGAGCCGACCCTCCCCACGAGGGGGAGGCT
>CANCSY010000220.1 GCA_947380915.1 Beijerinckiaceae bacterium | reverse complement strand
TTCAATGGCATTGGGGAAAACGTCACCTGGGGCATGTACAACAACGAGAAGCCAACGCCCGAAGATCAGGCCGCGCTGGAAAAGGTTTTGCAGATGGCGGCGCAGCGGCGCCTTGGCGTCACCTTCCACTGGATGAATGACCGCTCGGTAGGCAAGCTGCTGGATGTGCTGGACCGCGTGAACGCGCAGACGCCCATCGCGGAGCTGCGCTGGTCCATCGCCCATCTGCATGACGCGACCTTGCCCACGCTGGAGCGCATGAAGACGCTCGGCGTCGGCTGGCTGTTCCAGAACGCGCTGTATTTCCGGGGCGGCGCCTTTGTGCGCCAGCGCGGGCAAGAGGCGGCGCGCGTCTCGCCGCCCATCGTCAGCGCCCTCAATATGGGGTTGAAAGTGGCGGCGGGCACGGACGCCCATCGCGTCATGTCCTTCCATCCCTTCGTCGCCCTGCAATGGATGCTCGATGGCCGGAGCGTGGATGGTCAGCGCACAAGGGACGCCAGCGAAATTCCCAGTCGCGAACAGGTGCTTTCAGCCTATACGCGGGGCTCCGCCTGGTTCGCCAATGACGAGCGCGAGCGCGGTTCACTGGCTGTGGGCAAGCTCGCGGACTTCGCGGTGCTGAGCGATGATTACCTGAGCGTGCCCGTGGAGCGCATCGGCGCCCTGCGTTCGCTGATGACGGTGGTGGGCGGCCGGGTGGTTTATGCGGCGGCGCCGTTTGAGGATGTGAGGCAGTAAGCGACGCCCTCCCTCGCCGCCTTGCCTTCCAACCCCCATACATCCTAGATTCGCCGGGCGTGGCGACGTCGCCCGAAGGATCCGATCTTGACCGACCCCGCCGCCCTCGAAAAGCTCAAGCTGCGCATTGCGGCCCTGCGCTCCAAGACCATGGACAATGGCTGCACCGAGGCCGAGGCCATGATGGCCGCCGCCAAGGTGGCGGAACTTCTGGACCGGTATGATCTCTCGTTGAGCGATCTGGAGCTGCGCGACTCCGCCTGCGAGCGCCGCGTCTACGAGACCCGCCGTAAAAACCGCATTCCCCTCGATTATTGCGTCGGCGCCATCGGGCGCTTCTGCGATTGCCGCGTGTGGCGCGAGAAGAATCCCGAAGGTGAGACGCGCTATGTGTTTTTCGGCCTGCCGTCCGACACTGAGGTGGCGCTTTATCTGGCCGAACTGATCGACAATTCCGTGCGCTCGGAACTCGGCCGCTACAAGACCACCCATGCCTACCAGCGTTTTCGTCATCAGGACCGGCATGTGGCCAATGGGTCCTTCACGCTGGGCATGGTCATGTCCATCGCCCGCAAGCTCACCGACATGAAGGATGAGCGGGACGCCGCGCGCAACCTGGGCAGACGCGACCTCGTCGTGCTGAAAAGCGCCGTGGTGGAAACCGAAATGGCGAAGCTGGGCCTCGAGCTTCGCCAGGTGCGCCGCCCCACCCGCATGGTCTCGCCGACAGCTTATGACGCGGGCGGCGTCGCTGGCGCATCCCTGTCAATCCATGCGGGTATTTCGGGACGCGGCGACGCCTGACGAAGCCCCCTCAGAACACGACGAAATCGGCTGCCGACAAGGTCCCCGTGAGGCCTGAAAGGTGGGCGAATTGGATGGCCCCGCCCTTGCCGCTGCCGTCGGCGTCATAAAGCAGCGCACCTGTCGATGTATTGTAGATCACACGATCATCCGCCTGCGTCGCCGCTGCGCCCGTGTTGAAGGCCCCGACCGTCAAGGCGCCCACAGCGCCAAGCGCGGTGAAGATCGCATGGTCGAGCTGGATTGTGTCGTCGATGGTCACGAAACCGCTGATGCGGTCCACATTGGTCGAACCCAGGGTGGTGTTGAAGATGAAGATATCCGCGCCCGCGCCGCCATCCAGCGTATCTGAGCCAAGCCCGCCGTTGATGCTGTCATTGTCGGCGCCGCCAGATATGAGATCGAGACCTGCCCCACCGTCGATGACATTGGCTGCGGCGTTTCCGGTGATGACATTGTTGAGCGTATTGCCTGTGCCGTTGATGGCGGATGCGCCAATCAGCGTGAGGTTTTCGACATTTGCCGTCAGCGCATAGCTGACCAATGAATTGACGCCGTCCGTCCCAGCCGAGGCCGCCTCCGTGACGATGTCGCCCGTGTTGTCGACGACATAGGAATCGTCCCCCGCGCCGCCGCTCATTGTGTCGGCGCCAGCGCCGCCATCAAGCATATTGGCGCCTGCGTTTCCGGTGATGACATTGTTGAGCGCGTTGCCCAGCCCATTGATGGCGGCCGAGCCTGTCAGCGTGAGGTTTTCGACATTTGCAGCCAGTGCGTGGCTGATGGAGGAACTGACGCTGTCCGTGCCTGCGGACGCGGCCTCCACGATGGTGTCGCCTGCATTGTCGACGATATAGACGTCATTGCCCGCGCCGCCCGCCATCGTATCCGCGCCTGCGCCGCCATCGAGGATATTGGCGGCGGCGTTTCCGGTGATGACATTGTTGAACGCATTGCCCACGCCATTGATGGTCGCCGCGCCCGTCAAAGTGAGATTCTCGACATTGGCGGTCAGGCTATAGGTGGTGGAGGCGTTGACGCTGTCGGTTCCGGCGGAAGCAGATTCGATGACCTGATCGCTGCCGTTATCGACCACATAGACATCATCGCCTGCGCCACCGCTCATGGTGTCGGCGCCCATGCCGCCATCAAGCACATTGGCGGCGGCATTTCCGGTGAGGATATTGTTGAGCGTATTGCCTGCGCCGTTGATGGAGGCGGTTCCCGTCAGTATCAGGTTTTCGACATTGGCGCCCAGCGCCCAGGTGATCGACGCATTGACCGTGTCGGTTCCTTCGGAGGCCTTTTCGACCACCACGTCACCGCTGTCATCGACGAAATAGAAATCGTTTCCAGCGCCACCGGCCATCGTATCCGCGCCCAGTCCGCCGTCCAGCGTATCACTGCCGCCAAGACCGCTCAGGCTGTCATTGGTTGCTCCGCCAATCAGATTGTCGGCTCGGGTGGTGCCCACGAGATTGAGTGATCCTATGTCGGCCGTCATGGAAAGCGAATAGGCGCCTATGCTGGCTTTATAGCCTTGCGCGCTGATGAAGCAGGTCACGTCAATGTTCGCGGTCACCGTTATGCTTGAACTCCAGCCGTTCGCATCATTGCTCGCGGCAAGCTCCTGCCCGGTGGAATCCAGCAATTGCAGATAGGGGTCGAGGGCGGAGCCTGCGGTCGCGTCCATGGCGAATGTGTAGACATAGCCTTTCGTCAGCGTGACCTTGAACCAGTCCTGATCGCCTGCGACCCCGATCAGGGATTGACAGGGCGCATTCAAGTTGAGCATCGCAGTCGTGCTGAAGTCCCCTGCAATCTCTGCAGGCTGGGACGAGGACGTCCCCAGCAGATTGCCCACATCAAGCCGCCCGCCACTGGCGGTCACCCCTGTGAGAGATGCGGTTGCGTCCGTGCTCGCCAGCAGCGCAGCACGAATGGTCGCGGCGCTCGCATCGGGATGGGCCGAAGCGTAAAGAGCCACGGCGCCGGTCACGTGGGGCGTGGCCATGGAGGTGCCGCTATAGGTTCCGTAAGCGCCCCCGGGCAGCGTGGAATAGATGGAAGAACCGGGCGCGGCGAGATCCACGGTTCTGGCGCCATAGGATGAAAAGTAGGACAGTCCGCCAGAGTCGGTCAAAGAGGCGACGGCGATCACGGCTTCATAGCCGGCGCCCGCAGTGGTCGAGAGGTTTGAAGGATAGTTTGCGGTGACGTCATTATTGGTCGCGTCATTTCCTGCTGCTGCGATGAACAGGATGTCGCTCTTGGCCGCCAGCGTCACGGCGTCGCTCAGCGCCCGCGAAAAGCCGCTGCCACCCCATGAATTATTGGTGGCGACGAAGTTTTCGCCGGCCGGCGCCAGCTTAGATTCCGTGGTGAAATAATTCACCGCCTGGACTGCGCCGGATGTGAACCCTGATCCATCCGCGCCCATGAATTTCATGGCGACGATCTGCACATTCCAATTGACGCCGACAACGCCGGTTCCATTGCCGCCCATGGCGCCGATGGTGCCCGAGACATGGGTCCCATGGCCATTGTCATCAAAAGGATCATTATCGTTATTGGCGAAGTCCCAGCCGATCAGGTCGTCTTTATAGCCATTTTTGTCTTCGTCGGCGCCGTTCTCCCAGCGCGTATCCTTCAACAGATCGCCCGCGTCGATATAGCCGTTCTTGTTGATGTCGGTGACATAACTGGCGTTGGCGACATTGTTGAGGTCGCGAAAGGTGATGAGGCTATCGCCATCCGTATCTTTCAGAACGGCGCGCAGGGTTGTGGAGATTTCGCCCTGATTGAGCCAGATGTTCAGGTAGAGGTCGGGATGGGTATAGTCGATGCCGGTGTCGATGACGCCGACGACTGTTTTCATCGTGCCGGCATATCCGGCAGCCCAGGCTTCACCGGCCTGGCTGCCATATTGGTTGGCGATGGTGGTCTTGTCGCCATACATGCCCCAGAGGCTGCCATTGGCATAGCCCGTGTCATTGCTGACCGCCTCAATGGATACGATCATCTCCGCATCTGCGGGCGCCGCATCAGGGGCCATGGCGACGGAAGCATCGGCATCTGAAGGCGTTAGCGAAGGATCCTGATGTTCCAGGTTTGTCGCAGATTCTATTGCTTCAGGGTGGTCGGCTTTTTCTGAAATCGTCACGGTTTCATTGGGCTCGGCGAAAACTACGCCGGGTATCCTTCCGAGTGTTTCGACGGCTTCCCGGGGCGTCTGATCTGCGGGCATCTCCACAAGAAGCAGGTGGCCTCTGGCCTCCTCCGGCATCTGATGGACGAGAACCGTACTGGCGGTTGCTCCAAATTCTTCGAGGGTCTGAGTAATTTCAGTCAGGTCCTGACCGGTCTCGAATTGAACCATGAACGAGTTGGGGGCGACGTCCAACAAGTGGTGGAAGCGTTTCGCACTCTTGTACATGGGCCAACTCGGTGCAGGTTCGCGACTGAAAGCGCGCCTTGTCCGCGCATCCCTGACGAGGCGCGCAGGTTTCAGGCTTCATTGAGCCGCAGGCTTGTGGAAAGGTGGAACTTTGTAACTTTACGTAAGCAACCTACCAATAACGCCGAAAGAATTTCTTGAGTCGTTACATTAGAAATAACTCATGTATTTAACAAAAAATTATTAATTGGTCAGCGCGGGCGATGGCGATGGGCGGCAGAGTATTGATTCCCGCCGCTGCGATGCGGGCGCGAGATGTCTCTCCAAATCAACGAGTTGCCGGGTTGACGCCCTAGCGCCGCAGTCCCGGCGCTTCCTGACCCGTGCGCGCCACATATTCCGTATAGCCGCCGCCATATTTGTGGATACCATCTGGCGTCAGCTCCAAGACGCGGTTGGAGAGGGCGGCGAGGAAGTGGCGGTCATGGGATACGAAGAGCATGGCGCCCTCATAGGC
>CANCSY010000219.1 GCA_947380915.1 Beijerinckiaceae bacterium | reverse complement strand
GGCCGCGAAGTCGATGGCGATCAGTACAAGCCCGCCGAGATCGAGTTCTTTCGCGATGTGCTGAACGGCGTGCTCGCCGACCAGCGCGCGCTGGATACGGAGATCGACACGACCCTGCAGGACGGCTGGCCGCTCCGCCGGGTCGAGGCCGTCATGCGCGCCGTGCTGCGCGCGGGCGCCTATGAACTGAAGAAGCGCAAGGATATTCCCGCCCGCGTGGTCATTACCGAATATGTGGACGTGGCCGCCGCCTTCCTCGCCCGCGACGAAGTGGGCATGACCAACGCCGTGCTCGACGCGCTCGCCCGCAAGCTGCGCGCCAGCGATTTTCAGGAATAACCCGCGAGGCGCGCCATGGGAGCGATCAGCGAAGACGATCTCATCGCCCGTTTCTTCGCGCCCATCGCGGGGCCGGGCGCGCTTGGCCTGAAAGACGACGCCGCCTGCCTGACGCCGCCGCCGGGCTGCGACCTCATCCTCACCAAGGATGCGCTGGTGGCGGGCGTGCATTTCTTTGCTGACGATCCCCCTGAGGCCATCGCGCGCAAGGCCCTGCGGGTGAATCTCTCCGATCTCGCCGCCAAGGGCGCCGATCCCCTGGGCTTCCTGCTGGCGCTCGCCCTGCCCATCGGCGTCGAGACCGACTGGATCGCGCGTTTCGCGCAGGGGCTTGGTGAAGACGCGCTGCGCTGGGGCGTTCCGCTGCTGGGCGGCGACACCGTGAAGACGCCGGGGCCCGCCATGGTCAGCGTGACCGCCCTGGGCACGGCGCCCACAGGCCGCATGGTGCCCCGCACGGGCGTGCGGGCGGGGGATCTGATCTTCGCCTCGGGCGCCATCGGGGATTCGGCCTTGGGTTTGCAGGCGCGCCTTGCGCCGCAACGCTTCGCGGCCCTCTCACAGGGCGCCTGCGCGCATCTGCTCGCGCGCTATCTCGATCCCCAGCCCCGACTCGCCCTGGCCCCTGTGCTGCGCGAGCACGCCAGCGCGGGCATGGATGTGTCGGACGGGCTGGTGGGCGATGTGGCGAAAATGCTGAAAGCGTCAGGTGTCAGCGCCATCATTCGTCTTTGTGATGCGCCTTTGTCTCAGGCCGCGCACGAGGCCATCGCCATGGAGCCCGCCCTTTTCGAAACCGCCATGACCGGCGGCGACGACTATGAGCTTCTGGTCGCCGCCCCGCCGCAAAAGGCCAAGGCCCTGCAGGAAGATGCGCTTGCCGCTGGCGTGCCGCTGACCCTCATCGGCGAGGCCGTCGCCGGCGCCGGGCCGCCCCGGTTCATCGGCGCCGATGGGGCCGATATGAGCTTCGCCCGGGGGAGCTTCAGTCACTTCTGACCTGGTCAGGAACCATGATCTCCACCGCGCATTCCCGCCCTGCGTCCTCAAAGGTTGTTGTGGGCGCGCATTTGTGGCAGGAACCACCCCTCAACCCAATCGAATGGACCGCAATGCCTCCGTTACCCGGACAGAATTACCAAGACCGCCAAGCTACCGCCGCCAAGGCCCGTCAGGCTCTGGTGGAAAAATTCCGCGCTCGCCCGCCCGCAGATGACCCGGCCGTGCAGCAGCGCGAGGCCGAACGCAAGGCCGTGATCGAGGCTCGCAAGATTCGCGAAGCCGAGCGCGCCGAGGCCCGCCGTCTCGAAGAGATCGAGACCCAGAAGCGCCTCGCCGCCGAAGCCCTCGCCGCCAAGGAGGCCAAGGCCCGCGCTGACGCCGAGCGGACGGAAACCGAGATTCGGGAAGCTGCCGAGCGCGAGCGCCTCGCCGCCGAGGAGATCGAGCTGAAGGCCATGCTCGAAGTGGAAAAGAAGGCCGAGCGCGACGCGCGCTACGCCGCCCGCAAGGCCCGCAAGGTCGAGCGCAAGGGCGCCATCGACCGCTACCGCTAGGCGGTTCGCCTGCGGTCGCGTTGCAAAATGCGGCCCCATGGCGCACCCTTGCGCGCATGTCCGGCGCCCAATCCCTTCCCGATCCCGCCATAATGGCTGAGGACGCCGACGATCTCGGCGGCCGCAGCCGTTCCGGCTGGTTCACGGAAGGAATGAGACAAGCCATGTCCGGCCCCATGCTGGTCGTGGCGGTGAGCCTGTTGAGCGTCGGGGGCCTCGCCCGGGACGCCGGCTTTTCCGTCGAAATCGCGGTCGCCTCGACCATTCTGCTCTGGGCAGGCCCGGCGCAGGTGCTGTTTTTCGGCGCTGTGGCGGCCAAGACGAGCTGGCCGGTGATCGCCCTGACGATCTCGCTCTCGTCAGTCCGTTTCGTGCCCATGGTCGTCTCCTTGCTGCCCATGCTGCGCACCAAACGAACCAGTCTGCCCACCCTGATGCTGGCGGCCCATTGCATCGCCGTCACCGTCTGGGCCGAGGGCATGCGGCGCATCCCGCTCGTGCCGCGCGACGGGCGGATGGCTTTTTTCTTCGGCTTCTCCTTGATCTGCTTTGTCGGAACCTCCATCTCCACAGCAGTCGGTTTTCTGCTCATCGGCGAGTTGCCGCGCCCTCTGGCGGCGGGGCTTTTCATGACGCCGATCTATTTCGTCGCCACGCTCACCCGCAACGCCAAGCGCCCCATCGATGGCTGGGCGCTGGTTCTGGGCCTGGCGGCCGCGCCCCTGACTGAGGCCTTCGCCCCGCGCGGCCTCGATCTCATGGTTCTGGGCCTCACTGCAGGCACCGGTGCCTGGCTCATCCAGCGTCACCTCGACGCGAGGGCGCGCTTATGAGCGAAGTCTACGATCACGGCCTCTGGCCCTGGCTGGTGCTGATCTTTTTCGGCTTCCTGCCCAGCGAGGTCTGGCGAATGCTGTCAGTGTTTCTGGCGCGGGGGATCGACGAATCCTCGCCCTGGCTGGCCTGGGTCCGCGCGGTGGCCACGGCCTTGCTCGCAGGGGTCGTGGGAAAGCTTCTGCTCTCCCCCAACGGCGCGCTGGCGACCCTGCCGCTCTGGGGTCGGATAGGTCCGCTGGCGGTGGGCATGATCGCCTTTTTCCTGATCCGCCGCTCCCTCTTCGCCGCCATCGTGGCGGGCGAGGCGGCGATCATCGCGGCGGGTTATTGGGCCGGGTAGGGGCATGCAGGAGCCTCCATTGACCATGCTGGCGGGCTGCTGTTACCTGCCGGGACGAGGGAGCAGGGAAGGCCCGGACGACGGAATCCTCATTGCGGGCGCTGCTCCAACTCCAGCGCCTGATCGTATCAACATCAGCAGACGCTTTCAGGAGCCAGAATGAAAATCGCCATTCCCGACATGATTTCCAATTCCTACTTTCCCGTGGCCGCAGCGGTGGAGTTGGGCTTCTTTGCGAAGGAGGGCCTCGACATGGAGCTGGAGTTGATCTTTCCGGTCAACCGCAGCCTCGAAGTCCTGCGTGATGGGGACATTCAGTTCGTTGGCGGCTCCGCCCACAGCACGCCCTTCGCCTTCCCGGGCTGGAAGGGCGCCAAGCTCGTCGCCGCGCAGGCGCAGAACACCTATTGGTTCCTGATTCTGCGGTCCGATCTCGGTGCGAAGAAGGGCGACATCGACGCCATCAAGGGTCTCAAGATCGGCGCCGCTCCGTTGGTGGAGCTTGGATTGAAGCAGCTCCTGGTGGAGTCCGGTCTCGATGAAGCCCGCGACAAGATCCAGATCGTGCCGGTGCCAGCCGCCTTCCTCGGCGAGAAGAAGAATTTCGGCGTCGCCGCCGCCAAGGCGCTGGAGGCCGGGCTCATCGATGGCTTCTGGGCCAATGGCATGGGCGCGGAAGTGGCGGTGCGCAGCGGCGCAGGCACGATGGTGATCGACGCCCGGCGCGGCGATGGTCCGCCCAAGGCGCTGCACTATACGATGTCGGCGCTGATCACCTCCGACGCCATGATCGAGAAGCATCCTGATGCGGTGGCCGCCGCCGTGCGCGCGCTGGTCAAGACCCAGCAGGCGCTCAAGGCCGATGTGTCGCTGGCGACCAAAGTTGGCCGCAAGTTGTTTCCGGCTGAGGAAGCGGAGTTGATCGCCGATGTGGTGGCGCGCGATCTGCCTTATTACGACGCCTCGATCAGTCGCGAATTCGTGGCGGGCATGGTGGAGTTCCAGATGCACATGGGGCTTCTCAAGGAGCCGGTGGCCTATGAGGATGTGGTCGCCACGCAGTTCAGCCAGTACTGGACGCCCTGATTTCAAGCCTTGCCCTTTAACAGCCTCGTCCAGGAGACCCCCATGACCAGCGTCCATGATTTCACGGCCAAGGCCCTCTCGGGTGAGGATGTGTCCCTCGCCGATTTTCGCGGCAAGGTGCTGCTCATCGTCAACACCGCCAGCAAATGCGGGTTCACCTCGCAATATGCCGGGCTTGAGAAGCTTTACGAGGAACTGGCGCCGCGCGGCTTCGCCGTGCTCGGGTTTCCCTGCAACCAGTTTGGTCAGCAGGAGCCCGGTGACGCGCAGGAAATCGCGCGCTTCTGCTCCCTGAGCTACCATGTCACTTTCCCGATGTTCGCCAAGATCGATGTGAATGGGCCGAGCGCCCATCCGCTTTACGACTTTCTCAAGAGCGAGAAGTCTGGCCTGCTGGGCATCGAGGCGATCAAATGGAATTTCTCCAAGTTCCTGGTCGACAAGGAGGGCAGGGTGGTCGAGCGTTACGCGCCCACGACCACGCCCGCAGCCCTGAAGGGCGATGTCGAGGCCTTGCTGGGGAATTGACGGGCGGGCGCCTTGCGGGCTTCGCCGTCGCCATCAACGGTTTCTTGGCGCAGCAACAGGTTCGCGATACAGTTTTTCCATGATCAGATCCTGCGCAAAGCGGGCGAACAATATCAAGGGAAGTAGCCATCATGCGTGTTTTCGTTTTCGATCTTCTGGCCTACGACCGGCATTTCGATTTCGCCAAGCCTGACCGCTATCTGCCCTATCCCTTGTCCGGCGAGCATTTCGACCCGGAGGTGGCGGCGCGCACCTATGAGGAGCATTTCGAGATCTGGGAGGAGATGGAGCGCCTGGGCTTCGATGGCCTCGGCCTCAACGAGCATCACACCACGCCCCACGGGCTGATGAACTCCCCCAACATGTTCTCTGCGCTCGCCGCCCAGCGCACGAAGAATCTGAAGCTGCTGATGCTGGGCAATCTGCTGCCTCTGCACACCCCTCTGCGCATCGCCGAGGAACTGGCGGTGGTGGATTGCATCTCGCGTGGCCGCGTCATGGCCGGCTTTGCGCGTGGCGTGCCGCGCGAGTACCGGGTCTACAATGTGCCCATGTCGGAATCGCGGGCGCGCTTCGAAGAGGGCATGGAGATCGTTCTGGGCGCCTGGACCCAGAAGCTCTTCTCATATGAGGGCAAGTTCTGGCAGCACAAGGATATCTCCATCTGGCCGCGCCCCTATCAGCAGCCCCATCCCTCCATCTGGATTCCCTTCACCGGGTCGAAGGAGACCATCGAATATGCGGGCAAGCACAATTTCAACGCGGTGATCGCCTC
>CANCSY010000218.1 GCA_947380915.1 Beijerinckiaceae bacterium | reverse complement strand
CCATGATCGTCGAAAACGAGAAACAGCTGACCGAATTCGCGCTCGACGTCATGAAGCGCACCCCCGATCCGCGCCTGCGCGAGATCATGACCTCCCTCATCACCCATCTGCATGGCTTCATCCGCGACGTGCGCCTCTCCGAGCGCGAGTTTCAGGACGCCTGCGCCATCATCGCGGAACTGGGCCACCGCACCACAGACACCCATAACGAAGTGGTGCTGATGGCGGGCTCGCTGGGCGTGTCCTCCCTCGTGTGCCTGCTCAACAATGGCGACAAGGGCAATACGGAGACCAACCAGAATCTGCTCGGCCCCTTCTGGCGGCTGAACCATCCCGTCACGCCCAATGGCGCCTCCATCATGCGCTCGAAAACCGTGGGCGAGCCGCTCGTCGCCCGCGTCCGGTTTCTGGATGTGCAGGGCGCGCCCATCGTCGGCGCGGAAGTCGATGTGTGGCAGTCCAACGCCGAAGGCTTCTACGAAAACCAGGACGAGACGCAGGTCGACATGAACCTGCGCGGCAAGTTCACCACCGACGCCAATGGCGAGGTCTGGTTCCGCAGCGTGAAGCCCTCGGGCTATCCCATCCCCACCAATGGGCCTGTGGGCCGCCTGCTGGTCGCGCAGGAGCGTCACCCCTTCCGCCCGGCGCATCTGCATTTCCTGGCCTACAAGGAAGGCTACAAGACGCTGATCTCGCAGGTCTATTTCGATGACGACCCGCGCATCGAGACCGACGCGCAGTTCGGCGTGACGAAAGCCCTGCTCGGCCATTCGGATCGCCATGAAGGCGGCGCGCCGGAGGCGGATGTGACGGGCGTGTGGCATTCGATGAATTACGAGTTCCGCATGGAGGCGGGCGAAGCGCGGTTGCCCCGTCCCCCCATCAAGTAGCATCATCACCGCGCCCTCCCGCCCGGCGGGAGGGCCTGCAAGGCGCGCGCAATGACCGATCTTCGGCTCTCCGTTCTCGACCAGTCGCCCACCGTCATGGGCGCGCAGCAGGATCGCGCCATTCGCGACACCATCGAGATCGCGCAGCATTGCGACGCCCTAGGCTATGAGCGCTTCTGGGTAAGCGAGCATCATGGATCCGAGAGCATTGTCGGCTCGGCGCCCGAGATCCTCATCGCCGCCATCGCTTCGCGCACCCAGCGCATTCGCGTGGGCTCGGCGGGCGTCATGCTGCCCCATTACGCGCCGCTGAAAGTGGCCGAGCAGTTCCGCGTGCTGGAGGCCATCGCCCCCGGCCGTATCGATCTGGGCCTTGGCCGGGCGCCGGGCGGGGATGGGCGCACCTCCTGGGCGCTGAACCCCATGGGCGACGACGCCGTGCAGCGTTTTCCCGCCAATGTGCGCGACATCATCGCCTGGACCTCCGGCAAGCCCCTCGTGGACGGCCATGCACTGGCGAGCCTGAAGGTGACGCCCCAAAGCCCGACCGCGCCGGAAGTCTTCATGCTCGGCAGTTCCGATTATGGCGCGCAGGTGGCGGCCTATCTCGGCATTCCCTTCTGCTTCGCCGCATTCATCAACGAGCGCGGCGCCGAACAGGCCTTCGAGCTGTATCGACGCTACTTCCAGCCCAGCGAGCGCCACCCCGCCCCGCAGCCCACGGTCTGCCTCTTCGCGCTGGCGGCGGCGAGCGAGGCGCAGGCGCGCTTCGTCTTCGCCACCCGCGCCCTCTCGCGCCTCAACCGCGACCGGGGCATCCGCAAGCCGCTCCTGCCCCCGCAGGAGGCGCTGGCGGAATTGCGCGCGCGGGGCGAGGAAGCGCGGGCCGAGCATATGGCCAGTGAGGCCATGATCGGTGATGGCGCTGCGGTGGCGCAGAAGCTGCGGGATTACGGGCGCGCGCTGGGCGTGGAGGAGATCGCCATCCTCACGCAG
The DNA here is from genome assembly GCA_947380915.1 of Beijerinckiaceae bacterium. Next base: position 3,601 of record CANCSY010000218.1, on the reverse strand, counting down.
GCGCATGACCTTGCCGACCGCAAGGCGTCCTATGGGCTGATTGCCGAGGCCATGGCGCTTCGTCCGCTCATCGCGGCTTGAAGATCTCGTCGAAGAGCTTCTGCGACGCCTTGGCCTGTTCGGCCGTGTGCTGCAGGAAGACCACCTTCTTCTCGTTCATGCGCTGACGCAGATCCTTGGGATTGGACTCCACATCCAGCCGCGTGGGCACGCGCCCGCCCATCTTCGAGGAGAATTCCTGGGCTTCCCGGCTCAGGAGAAAATTGGCGGCCAGCTTTGCGGCGTTGGGATGGGGCGCGTTCTTGTTCACGCCCACCATGCCGAACCACAGATGCACGGGGTCAAGCACCAGAAAATCCGTCGGCGCGCCCTGCTGCTTCAGATTCGTCGTCAGCATCGAATAGTTGAGCAGGGCGATGGGATATTCCCCCGCCGCAATCTGGCGCGCCATGGCGAAATGCCCGTCGAGCACCACGGGCTTCAGGGTCGCCTGAATGTCACGCAGCAGCTTCAGCCCCTTGTCACGCCCGTAGAACTGGAGAATCGCATCCATCCAGTCGCGGTCGGTGGCCTCGATGGCGAGTTTGCCGACCCATTGCTTGCGGGTGAGAAAATCCTCGAAATTCGTCGGCAGCTCTTCCGGCTTCACCAGATTGGTGTTGTATTGGGGTACGCTGTAGCCCGCATAGACGCCAAACCAGCGTTTGTTGGGATCGCGCGCCTCCGGCATGATATCCTTGGCGTTGGGCGGCTCGAATTGCAGCACCAGATTTTCCGGCACCATGTTCACCGTGCTCGCATTATGGACGTCCCATGATTGCTGGCCGGTGCGCGCCTCGATGGCGATCTTGGCCTGCAGCGGGGATTCCGCCCCGCGCACATAATTCACCTTGACGCCCGTGGCGTCCTCGAAAAGCTTCCACAGTGGCAGGCCTTCCTGCTCATTGGTGGAGGAATAGACGGTGAGTTGCCCCTCGGCTTTGGCGCCCGCCAGCAATTCCGGCATGATCCAGGACGCTTGCGGGCTTTGCGCCTGCGCCGCCCCTGCCGACAGAAGGGCGAAAGCGAGAATGAAAATGTTCTTCATGGGGTCCTCCCGGCCAGTCGCCAGCTTCGCGCCTGATTATCGTTGCGGCCATTCTGGCGCCGCGTCCGCCATTGTCAAACCAGAGGCCGAGGCAGCGGCAACCCGCTCAAATCAGACCTAAATTTAAGTAAAATAGCACAGATCAAGCTTTATAATCATGTTTAGTATAGTTAACGCTTCATTAATTTAGCAAATAATCCATCTACTACGCTCAAGGTTGAAATATAAAATAATCTGTTTATTTAAATTTATAGCACTTTTCATCTTTAATCACTCTGGAGATACGTAATGACCGAGTTCACGCTATTGCGGGACCGCATGGTGGCCGAGCAGATCGAGCCGCGCGGCGTCACCGACTCCCGTGTCCTGCAGGCCATGCGGCAGGTTCCCCGCGAGCGCTTCGTCGACCCCGACCATGCCGACCACGCCTATGAGGACCGGCCGCTGCCCATCGCCGAAGGTCAGACCATTTCCCAGCCCTTCATCGTCGCGCTCATGGCGCAGGCGGCGCAGATCAAGCCAACGGACCGGGTGCTGGAGATCGGCGCGGGCTCGGGCTACGGCGCGGCGGTGCTCAGCGAATTGGCCGTGCGCGTGTGGAGCATCGAGCGCCATCCCAGGCTGGCCCGCATAGCCGGTTCGCGCATCGCAGAACTCGGGCGGGCCAATGTGACGGTGCTGCGGGCGGATGGCTCCCAGGGATGGCCCATGGCGGCGCCCTTCGACGCCATCATCGTCACCGCAGGCGGGCCTGTGGTTCCCGAGGCCCTGAAACAGCAACTCGTGGTCGGCGGGCGCCTGATCATCCCCGTCGGCCCTTACGGGGAGGTGCAAAGGCTCATGCGGATCACCCGCGCCAGCGCGGCCGAATGGATCGAGGAGGATCTGGGCGCAGTGCAGTTCGTGCCGCTGGTGATGGAAAACGGGGAGGCGCAGCAGGCCTGACGTCCTCCCCCACTTGCCGCCCCGCCTTGCCCCCCGTCCGCGAATGGTCCTAAAAGACGTCGCAAAGGGGGAAACCGACATGAAGCTCAATCTCAGCATCGCCTTCGCCGCCAATCCGCGCACCTGGCCCGTTCTCGACGGGCGCGTGAAGGTGGAGGGCGTTGAACTGACCCCCAGCGTCGTTGGCCCCTCCGAACTCTTCTGGCGCCAGTTGAAATTCGCAGATTTCGACGTGGCCGAAATGTCCATGTCCTCCTACATGATCGCGCTCTCCAAGGGTGACGACCGCTTCGTGGGCCTGCCGATCTTCACCACGCGGCGCTTCTTCCATTCGCACATCCTGGTGCGTCGGGATTCCGGGATCGAGCGGCCCGAGGACATGAAGGGCAAGCGCGTGGGCGTGACCGAATATCAGCAGACCGGCGCTCTGTGGACGCGCGGCGCGCTGGAGCATGAATGGGGCGTGACCTCCAGAGATTGCGAATGGTTCATGGAGCGCACCCCTGAGTTGAGCCACGGCGGCGCCACGGGCTTTCGCCCGCCCGAAGGCGTGACCGTGAACCAGATCCCCACCGACAAGAGCGTCGCAAGCATGATGCTGTCGGGCGAATTGCAGGCCTGCGTCCACTATCGCGGCCACGCCACCATCGTGAACCGCAGCAATGTGGACCTGAAGAACCAGCCCGCGATCCGCACCCTGTTCCCCGACGTGGCCGCCGAGGGCGCCCGCTACTGGAAGAAGACCGGCATCCACCCGATCAACCACGGCATGGTCATGCGCCGGGAACTCGCTGAAAAGCATCCCTGGCTCGCCCTGAACCTGGTGAAGGCCTTCAATGACGCCGCCAGCATCGCCGACGCCGAGCGGATGGAGCATTGTGACTACCATGTCGACACCGGCCTCATCTCGGCGGAGGCTCGCAAGGCGCTCGCGACGCCGCTGGTGCGCCACGGGGTCGCCTCCAACCGCAAGACGCTGGAGGCGGCGGCGCTGCATCTGGTGGAGCAGGGCCTCGGCCCGCGCCGCTTCGAGATGGAAGAGATTTTCGCGCCCAGCACCATCGAGCTGTAATCGCGGGCGTTCAGGAACGGTCCAGCCTCTTTCCAACCGGCGCCGCAGAGCCTAAAAGCCGGGGTAGATCGCTGGCCGGAACCCTGACCCATGACTTACCAGTATTCGCCGCTGTTTCCCCTCGGCAAGGACGAGACCCCCTATCGCAAGCTCACCTCCGAAGGCGTGAGCGTCGAGACCCTGGGCGGGCGCGAAATCCTCACCGTGAGCCGCGAGGCGATCCGCCTTCTGGCCGAACAGGCCATGATCGACATCAACCACCTGCTGCGCCCGGGTCATCTGGCCCAGCTGGCGAAAATCCTCGACGATCCCGAGGCCACCAGCAACGACCGTTTCGTGGCCTACGACCTGCTCAAGAACGCCAATATCGCGGCGGGCGGCGTGCTGCCCATGTGCCAGGACACGGGCACCGCCATCGTCATGGGCAAGAAGGGCCGCATGATCTGGACCGACGGGCAGGACGAGAGCGCCATCGCCGAAGGCATCCGCGACGCCTA
>CANCSY010000217.1 GCA_947380915.1 Beijerinckiaceae bacterium | reverse complement strand
GCGACCGCAGCCGCGATTTCCTGCATGCGGGCGTTGCCCGTATCGGCGGCCATCAGGCTCGATACCGTGACAGCGCCATAGACGATCGATAACAGACCGCCCAGGATGATAAGCCAGATGCTCATGTACTCCGCCCCTTGATGATTGTTCCCACAATCAGGCCCATTGGCCCTAGCGCGGCCTGAAGCCGCGGTTGGAGCCTCTTTGCCAGATTCCCGCCGGGATAGCAAAGCTGGCTTTGCAATTCCGCCTCTTGCGCTGGATCAATGTCGGCTTTGGTCCCGCTGGCTACCCCTGAGACGCCAGAGGAGCCCTCCATGACCGATGAATCAGCCGAAGAAGCCGCCATCCAGACCTGCGTGCGCGCCTTCTATGATCTCGCTCGCGCCGATGACCTGCTGGGGCCGGTGTTCAATGGATCGGTCAAGGATTGGGCGCAACACCTGAAACTCATGGATGATTTCTGGTCAGGAGCGCTTCTGGGGACGACCCGCTACAGCGCCGCCCCCTTCCCGCCCCATCTCAGGCTTGAGATGACCCAGGCCCATTTCGACCGGTGGCAGGCGCTCTGGGTTCCCACCGCCAGCGCCACCCTGCCCGAGCCGATCCGCGCCAAGGCCATCTCCATCGCCGAGCAAATGTCCCATTGCTGGGGCCGCGCCTATACGACCATGAAGGGTCAGATGGCGCAGGCCTGAGTCGCCAGCCCCCTCTTCTTCTCGCGCGCCCGATGCTATAAGCGCGGACAGGATCGAAGGGGACGCAGCAGTGACGCAGGACAGGGCGGGAATCGCGAAACGGGCGGGCGAGCTTCTGGACGCCCTGCGCTCTGCGCGACCCCTCGTCCAGAACATCACCAATTTCGTCTCCATGGACGCCGCCGCCAACGCCCTGCTGGCGCTTGGCGCCTCACCCGCCATGGTTCATTCGGCAGAGGAATCCGGCGATTTCGCCGCCCGGGCTGACACGCTGGTGGTCAATACCGGCACGCTCTCCCAGCCCTTTCTGGATGGCGGGGAGACGGCGGCCACCGCAGCGCACATGCTGGGCCGCCCCTGGGTGCTCGACCCCGTGGGGGTCGGCGGAGGCAAGTTTCGCAACGAGGCGGTGCTGCGCCTGCTGCGCCACCGCCCCGCCGTCATCCGGGGCAACGCCTCGGAAATTCTCGGCGTCGCCCGGGTCAGCGGCCTCAATGCGGACGCCGCCGCCCCGCGCGGGGTGGACTCCGCCCATACGACCGACGCGGCGCTGGTCACGGCCCAACATCTCGCACGCCATTGCCTCTGCGTGGTGGCGGCCACCGGCGCGGTGGATCTCGTCACCGATGGGACGCGCGTGGTCCGCCTCGCCAATGGCCACGAACTCATGACCCGCGTAACCGCGCTGGGCTGCGCCCTCTCGGCCGTCGTCGCCGCCTTCTGCGCGGTGGGCGAGGACGCCTTCGAAGCCACCGTCAGCGCCCTTGCGGTCTATGGGGTCGCGGGCGAGATGGCGGCGGAACTGGCCCAGCGTCCCGGCAGCTATCGGGTCGCCTTCATGGATATGCTCGACGCCATAACCGCCGCCGATGTGGCGGCCCGACTGAAAGTGCTGTGATGTTCTATCCCGCCCAACTGCGCCTCTGCCTCGTCACCGACCGCGACCTGTCGCTGGGCCGCAGCCTCATCGATGTGGTGGGCGCCGCTGTGCAGGGAGGCGCCACCATGGTGCAACTGCGCGAGAAGACCGCCCCCACCCGGGCCTTTCTGGAGGAGGCCCGCGCCCTCAAGGCCCTGCTGGGGCCGCTCGGGGTCCCGCTGATCATCAACGACCGGGTCGACATAGCCCTGGCCGTGGAGGCGGATGGGGTCCATGTGGGCCAGACGGACATGCCCGTGGAGATCGTCCGGGCCTTGCTGGGGCCAAGCGCCATCATCGGCCTTTCCATCACCAACCACGCGCAGATCAACAGCCCCGACGCCGCCCTGCCCGATTATCTGGGCCTCGGACCGCTCTATCTGCAACAGACCAAGCCCAATGCGGCGACCCCACTGGGCGTCGAAGGCTTCCGCGCCCTTCGCGCCGCCACCACCAAGCCGGTGGTCGCCATTGGCGGGTTGAAGGCGGACAATTCCGCGCCCGTGCTGGCCGCTGGCGCCGATGGGCTGGCGGTGGTCTCGGCCATCGTGGGCGCGCCGGATGTGCGGGCGGCGGCGGAGGGGTTTGTGCGGTTGTTCGGGGTCTGAGCACAGCTCGTCCGATTGACCCAGCTCAAAGCGCAGGACTAGCCAGCGCTGTAAGCCTGCCCCATAAACGGCAGGACTCACGAGGAAACACCCGATGACCTTTCACAGGCCCGCCCCCACGCTGGCGAACCGCAGCGCGTTCTATGGCCAGAACAAGCTGATCATCGGGCTCTTCGGGGCCAATTGCTCCTCCGGCCGGGCCGTGACCCTCGTGGAGAACCGCTGGACCGGCAGTTGGCGCGACAGTCTGCGTCTAGCGCAGATGGCTGACGAGATCGGCATCGACTTCATGCTGCCCATCGGCCGCTGGAAGGGCTATGGCGGCGTCACCGACTATCAGGGCGCAACCCTTGAAACCTTCACCTGGGCCTCGGGTCTGCTGGCCTCCACCAAGCGGATCACCGTCTTTGGTACGATCCACGCCCCCCTCTACAATCCCATCATGGCCGCCAAGATGTGCGTCACCGCCGACCATATCGGCGAGGGGCGCTTTGGCCTCAACATGGTCTGCGGCTGGAACGAGGGCGAATTCGAGATGTTCGGCGTCACCCAGCGCGACCATGAGCGGCGCTATGACTATGCGCAGGAGTGGATGAACGTCGTCACCCGCGTCTGGTCGCCGGAGGGCGAATTCGACTTTGCGGGCGAGCATCTGGACCTGCATGGGGTGCGCGCCAATCCCAAGCCCTGGGGCGGCACGCGCCCGGTGATCATGAACGCCGGCTCCTCCGCCAATGGCCGCGCCTTCGCCATCCGCAACTGCGACGCCTTCTTCACGACCGCCTCCCGCGAGAGCGTGCAGGAGACCCTGGTGCGCGTGGGCGAGATCAAGGCGCAGGCCAGCGCGCTGGGCCGCGATCTCGAGGTCTATACGGTGGGCGTCGTCACCTGCCGCCCCTCCATGAAGGAGGCGCAGGACTATTACCACTACGCCGCCGTGGAGCGCGCCGACTGGTCGGCTGTGGATTGCATCATGGCCATCAAGGGCCTGACGCCGCAGAGCATGGGCCAGGAAGCCTTCGAAAAGCGCCGCGCCCAATATGCGAACGGCATGGGCGGCGTGCCCATCGTGGGCGATCCCGATCATGTGGCGGGCCAGCTCGCAAGGCTCAACGAGTCGGGCCTGCGGGGGATTGCGCTGTCCATGGTGAACTATGCGGAGGAGTTGCCCTACTTCGCGCAGGAGGTGCTGCCCCGGCTGGAGAAGCTGGGCGTACGGGCGCCGGCGCCGAAGGATTGAGGCGCCATCTTACCCTCCCCCTGTGGGGAGGGTCGGCACGCGAAGCGTGACGGGGTGGGGGGCGAGGAATGCTTATCGTTGGCGTGGGCGCCAAGGCGCTCGTTGCCGAGATCGCGCGACCCCCACCCCGCACCCCTCCCCACAAGGGGGAGGGGATCGGCTGGCATTTCGCTTAATTAATTCAGAGTGTTAGCCCTCAATGCCCATGATCGTCCGGATCAGACTCCGGCCCCATAGCGGCGCGCAGCACGCCGGGCAGATCGTCCCTGACCGTCTGGATTTGCGCGCGGGCCGCAGGGGCCGTCTCGAACAGGCTTTCGGCCTCGCGCAGGATCGCGTCCACGGCGGGCTTGGTGAGCGTGCCGCGCAGCACCAGCGTGGTCAGCACGGTCTTGATGGTGGCGCTCAAGGCCTCCACGCGGGCTTCGAGAATGGCGATGCGCTCTGCGTCCGTGGTCATGTGAAGTCCCCTGTTTGCGCCATTCTATAGAACCAGACGCGCCCCCGCGCGAGCGCTGCCATTTGACAGGCGGGCGCAGCGCCCCCCTATAGGGCCAGCAACCCCTGCCCCGGAACCCCGAAAACCGATGTCCGATTCCCCCAAACCCGATGGCTGGCTCGCCTTCCGGTCTCGCGACTTCCGGTTTTTCTTCGGGTCGCGCTTCTTGTCCTCCCTCTCCGCCATGATGATAGACGTGGGCGTGGGCTGGATGGTCTATGCGCGCACCAACAGCGTTTTCGCCCTTGGCCTTGTTGGGCTTTTCGCCTTTCTTCCCAATATCGTCTTCATGCTGGCTGTGGGCCATACGGCGGACCGGTATGACCGGCGCGGGGTTCTGCTGCTGTGCTATGGCGGCAATACGCTGGCCTCGGTCGGCCTCATCTGGTGCGCGGCCTCGCCGACCATCGACGTCAGCTTCATCTACGCGATGATTCTGCTGTTCGGCACGGCCCGGGCCTTCGCCAATCCGGCGAGCCAGGCCATTTTGCCGATGATCATCCCCCGCGAGGCCTTCTCCAACGCGCTGGCCTGGAATTCCTCCACCTGGCAGATCGCCTCGATCTCAGGCCCCGCCTTGACGGGCCTCGCCTATCTCGGCGGTGCGGAACTGGTCTTCATCATCACGACCCTGTTCTATGTCGGCTGCCTCCTGGCGATCTTCGCCATCAAGCCCCGGCTCGCCCCCGCCGCCCGCGAGCCCGTGACCTGGGGCACGCTGACCGCTGGCTGGCGCTTCATCTGGGGCAAGCCCGCCATTCTCGGCTCCATCTCCGTCGATCTCTTCGCGGTGCTGCTGGGCGGGGCCACGGCGCTGCTGCCGGTCTATGCGAAGGATATTTTCCACATCGACGCGCTGGGCCTTGGCATTCTCACCTGCACCCCCGCTGTGGGCGCCCTGCTCTGCACCCTCGTCATCGCCCGCACCGGAGTCGGCGGCCGTTGCGGCTACAAGATGTTCGCCTCGGTCGCGATCTTTGGTCTGGCCACCATAGGCTTTGGCCTCTCGACCAATGTCTGGATCGCCGGGCTCTTTCTGGCCATCGCGGGCGCTGTGGACATGGTGAGCGTGCAGATCCGCCAGATGCTGGTGCAACTGGAAACGCCCGACGAAATGCGCGGCCGGGTCTCGGCGGTCAACTCGATCTTCATCGGCGCCTCGAACGAGCTTGGCGCCTTCGAGTCAGGGGCGCTGGCCGCCCTGACTGGTCCGGTGGCCGCCGTGGTGCTTGGCGGAGTTGGCTCCGTCGCCATCGCCGGGATCTGGGCGAAGCTCTTCCCGGAACTGCGGGATCGCGACCGGCTGGTCTAGGCCTCTCCGGGTGATTACGCCTCGGGATCGTAGGCTGACGAGGGCTTGCGCGGCTTGATGCGGCGCTCCTGCATGATCTCCAGCTGCATCTGCTGGATCTCGGCGAGGCGCTGCCATTGCTTGGAAATCAGATAATCCATTTTCTCATGAAGATGGCGTATCTCCAGCTCCGCCTTCAGATTCACGCGGTAATCGTTGAAGGCGCGCAGGCGATCCTTCGCCT
>CANCSY010000216.1 GCA_947380915.1 Beijerinckiaceae bacterium | reverse complement strand
GCGGGCGCCATCACAGCGGCTCTCGAAGGTCGGGGACGCTTCACCATCGTGACGCCGTGACCAGGCGTCTTTGTCCCGGGCGCCGTCCGGAGCCATAGCAGGACTTCCACCATGAGCACCAATTTCGATCTTGCCGACATCAAGCGCCGCATGCAGGCCTCAATCGGGTCATTGCGGCATGATCTCAATGGCCTGCGCACGGGCCGCGCCACCGCGAGCATCCTCGACCCCGTGCAGGTCAACGCCTACGGGCAGAACATGCCGATCACCCAGGTGGCGACGGTCTCGATCCCCGAGCCCCGTCTCATCGCGGTGCAGGTCTGGGACAAGGCCATGGTCGGCGCAGTGGAGCGGGCGATCCGCGACTCCAATCTCGGCCTCAGCCCCACCACCGAGGGTCAGGTGCTGCGCATCCGCATCCCCGAGCTGAACGAGCAGCGCCGCAAGGACCTCGTGAAAGTCGCCCATAAATACACCGAGGAGGCGCGCGTCGCCGTGCGCCACGTGCGCCGCGACGGCATCGACACCTTGAAGAAACTGCTAAAGGATAAGGCCATCAGCGAGGATGACGAGAAGCGTCACGCGGGCGAGGTCCAGAAGGCGACGGATCAGGCCATCGTCGAGGTGGACCAGGTCCTCGCGATGAAGGAAAAAGAAATCATGCAGGTGTAAGTTATATTCAATTGCTTACTGGAAAGCGCGAGCGGATATGCACGACAAGGTCGAAACAGTGACCGCCATCCCGCCCGCTGTCGGTTGGGCCAGGGCCGCGCCGCGTCATGTTGGTATCATCATGGATGGCAACGGGCGCTGGGCGGCTGCGCGTGGTCTGCCGCGCATGGAGGGGCACCGGCGGGGCGTCGAGTCCGTTCGCCGGGCTGTGCGCGCCGCCATCGAACTGGGCGTGTCCTATCTGACGATCTACAGCTTCTCCACCGAGAACTGGAGCCGCCCCCCTCAGGAGGTGAGCTTCCTTATGGGGCTGCTGAAGCGCTTTATCCGCAATGATCTCGCCGACCTCCACGCCAACGGGGTGCGCGTGCGCATCATCGGCTCGCGGGAGGGGCTTGACCCCGAGATCACCGCACTGCTGAACGAGGCGGAGGCCCTGACGCGCGGCAATGATCGGCTCACCCTGGTGGTCGCCTTCAACTATGGCGGCCGACAGGAAATCGCCGACGCCGCCCGGCGCCTGGCATTGCGGGCCGCCGCAGGCGAACTTGATCCTGCCAGCATCAGCCCCGAGATGATCCGCAGCGAGCTCGACACGGTGGGCATGCCGGACCCCGATCTCATCATCCGCACGTCAGGCGAACAGCGTCTGTCCAATTTCCTGCTCTGGCAATCCGCCTATGCGGAATTCGTTTTTTTGCCGTTGCATTGGCCCGAGTTCGACCGCGCTGCCTTCGAGTCCGCGCTGGCGATCTATTACAGCCGGGAACGCCGCTTCGGGGGCCTCAGGCCCGAGGCGGAGAAAACGGGCTCATGACGGGCCCAGGCGACAGCGGCAGGGCGCCCAACACGCCCCAGGCCCGGCTTTCCAGCGATCTGGCCCCAAGGGCCGCCTCCAGCGTGGTGATGATCGCCGCCGCCCTCTCGACGCTCTGGCTGGGCGGGGATGTCTTCATCCTGTTCTGGCTGGGCTGCGCCCTGGCGCTTCATTGGGAATGGCAGACGATCATCGCCGCCCCGCAGTTCAAGGCGCGGTTTTTCGGGGGCGCCGCCTTTATTGTTCTTTCGGTCGCGCTTTTGCGCGAGGGGTTCATCGAGGGCGCGCTGGCGTCGGTCGTGGTCGGCGCATGCGCCATGGCCTGGCTGGGCGGGCCGGGCAAGCGGATCTGGGCGAGTGGGGGCCTGATCTACGCCGCTTCGGTGGTGATCTCCGTGACGCTGCTGCGGGTGCTGTCGCGCATTGATGGGGTCGAGGCGATCCTCTGGCTCTTCGCGGTGGTCTGGGGCACGGACATCATGGCCTACTTCGGGGGGCGCCTGATCGGCGGGCCGAAGCTCTGGCCGCGTTTGTCGCCCTCCAAGACCTGGGCGGGATTTCTGGTGGGGGTCTCCAGCGGCGCGCTTCTGGGCCTGCTGTGCTTTTTGCTGAATCCCGGCGGTGAGGCCGCTGCGCCCTTGCCGCTTTTCGTTCTGGGCTTGCTGGCGGGGGTGATCGCTCAGGCCGGAGACTTTTTCGAATCCGGCATCAAGCGTCACTTTGGCGTGAAGGATTCCAGCCGTCTCATCCCCGGACATGGCGGATTCATGGACAGGCTCGATGGTTTCATCGCCGCCGCCGCCTTTGCGGCGCTGGTGGGCTGGATCAAATCGGCGGGACCGGGTTTCGTGGCGATCGGTCTTCTGCGATGGTAATTTTCCACGTCTCTCCTATGTGTTGCTTATGACCATTTCCGAACCGGCTTCCGTCAAGGTGGGCGCCGCCACCGCTCCCCGCAGGCTCGTGGTGCTGGGCGCCACCGGCTCCATCGGTCGCTCCACCGCCGATGTGATCGCCCATGCGCCGGAAGGCGCCTTCGAGGTCGCCTCCGTGGCGGGGGGCAGCGACGCCGCCGCTCTGGCGAAAATGGCCATCACCTTGAAGGCCTCCTTCGCCGCGCTGGCGGATCCTGCCGGGGCTGACGCTCTGCGCCAGGCTCTGGCCGGTTCGGGCATCCGCAGCGGGGCAGGGCCTGCGGCTGTGCTGGAGGCCGCTCTCCATGATTGCGACCTCGTGGTGGGCGCCATAGCTGGCGCTGCGGGCGTCGAGCCCACCCATGCGGCGCTGGAGGCGGGTCGGACCATCGCGCTCGCCAACAAGGAATGTCTGGTCTGCGCGGGCGGGCCCTTCATGCGGACGGCGGCCCGGGCGGGGGCGCGGCTGCTGCCCATGGACAGCGAGCACAACGCCATTTTCCAGGCCCTTGGCGGGGCCGATCCCTCCACCATCGAGCAGATGATCCTGACGGCCTCGGGCGGTCCCTTCCGTACCTGGACCGCTGAGGCCATCGCGGCCGCGACCCCCCAGCAGGCGCTGGCCCATCCCAACTGGTCCATGGGGCCGAAGGTGACCATCGACTCCGCAAGTTTGATGAACAAAGGCTTGGAACTTATTGAAGCATATCATATATTTGCTATCGAGGCCGGGCGTCTCGATGTGCTGGTCCATCCCCAGTCCATCGTCCATGGCCTCGTGACTTTCGCCGATGGGTCGGTGACGGCGGGCATGGCGGTGCCAGATATGCGCACCCCCATCGCCCATTGCCTGGCCTATCCCGACCGGGTGGTGACCAAGGTCCGTCGGCTCGATCTGGCCGCCATCGGTTCGCTGTCCTTCGAGCGGCCGGACTTCGAGCGGTTCCCGGCCCTGCGGGTGGCGATGGACTGTATGAAGGCGGGCGGCAGCCTGCCCACGGTGCTCAACGCCGCCAATGAGATCGCGGTGGAGGCTTTCCTAGCCGGGCGCATCAGCTTTCACCAGATCGCCAGCATGGTGGAGGCGATCTGCGAGGCGGCGGTGCGGAGGGGCGATGACGGGGAGCCCGCCACCGTGGGGGACGCCCTCGAAATCGACAGAATGACAAGGCACAGGGCGCGGGAAGCTCTGATGTGACGCGCACAGCGTCCGTCGGGCCAAGGCGGGCCCGGGCCTGCTGATTGAAGTTTCGGCCCGAGTGGGCTCTGGAGGCGTGATGTCTGTTTTCAACAACCTCTGGTCTTTCGCGGGCTATGTGGCGCCCTTTCTGCTGGTGCTGGGCATTGTGGTCTTCTTCCACGAGCTCGGTCACTTCATGGTGGGGCGCTGGTGCGGCGTGAAGGCGGATGTTTTTTCGCTGGGCTTCGGGCCCGAGATCGTAGGCCGCGTCGATAGCCACGGCACGCGCTGGCGGCTCGCCCTCATCCCGCTGGGCGGCTATGTGAAATTCCACGGCGACGCCAACGCCGCTTCGGCGGGCGTGGATGCGGAGGGGCTGTCGGAGGAGGAGCGGCGGGTGAGCTTCTTCACCCAGCCGGTCTGGAAGCGCGTCCTCATCGTCGCCGCTGGTCCGGTGGCGAATTTCATTCTGGCGGTGGTGATCTTCGCCGGGGTCGCCTTTTTCGTGGGTCATGGCGCACTGGCGCCCCGCGTCGAGTCCCTGCGGCCTGGGGAAGTGGCCGAGGAGGCCGGGTTCAAGCCGGGGGACGTGGTTCGCTCCATTGATGGAAAGGCGGTCGCCAGCTGGGGCGAGCTGCAACGGATCGTCCAGTCGTCAGCGGAGAAAAAGCTGACCTTCGTCATCGAGCGCGACGGCGCGCAGGTGATTCTCACCGCCACGCCCAAGCTGCGGGTCATGGAGACCCCTCTGGGCAAGAATCGCATCGGCCTGATCGGTCTGAACGGCTCCACCCGGGCCGAAGACTGGCAAGTGCTGCGGTTCGGGCCGCTGGAGTCGCTGGCGCAGGGGGCGCAGGAAACCTGGTATGTGGGGGAGCGGACCCTGAGTTTCCTCGCCGGGCTGGTGGTGGGCAAGGAGTCCTTCGATCAGGTGACCGGGCCCATCGGCACCGGCTATCTCGCTGGCAAGGTGGCGACTTTCGGATTCAGCGCCTTGATGAACCTCGCCGCCGTCCTCTCGGTCTCCATCGGCCTGATCAATCTGCTGCCCATCCCGCTGCTGGATGGGGGGCATCTGCTCTTCTACCTGATCGAGGCCCTCAAGGGACGACCCCTCAGCGAACGGATTCAGGAAGTGGGCTTCCGGCTTGGCCTCGTTTTCGTGGTCACACTCATGTTGTTTACCACGTTTAACGATCTTTGGAATCTGGTGCGGAGGTAGGCGGATGGTAGCAAGGAATTATTTATTTATTCCCTGATACTTAGGCTGTATTGCCTCCGTGGCTCCGGGGCCACTCTCTACCTCAAAAGAGGGCGCGAGTGAAAAACTGGATTTGCAGAGGCGCACAAACTCTGTAGAAGATTACCGTAGCAGTGACATCCGGGTCGTTCGATCCAGATTCGCTTTGGCGACGGATTTGCCTCCGTCACACCGATTTGTCAGGGACCGTGTTCCATATGCACCCCATCAAGGCGTCCATGAAACGGCTCGTTCTAACGACTGCGCTGGTCTCTTTCGCAACTCTTTCTGCGTCAGGCGCCTATGCCCAGTCCGTCGAAGTGCGCGGCAGCAAGCGCGTCGATGCTGAAACGATCCGCAATTATTTCGCCGGGACCGATCCCGCCCGCGTCAACCAGGCCGTCAAGGAGCTTTACGCCACCGGCCTGTTTTCCGCCGTCCGCACCGAACGGGTTGGCGGCAGCATCGTCGTCTATGTGACGGAAAATCAGCTGATCAACCGCGTCGCTTTCGAGGGCAACAGCAAGCTCAAGAGCGAAGTGATATCGTCCGAAATCCAGTCCAAGAGCCGCGGCGCCTATAGCCCATCGACTGTGCAGGCCGATATCGAGCGCATTCTCGACCTCTATCGCCGCGGCGGCCGGTCCGACGCTTCCGTGACCGCGCGCACGGTCGATCTGCCCAATGGCCGCGTG
>CANCSY010000215.1 GCA_947380915.1 Beijerinckiaceae bacterium | reverse complement strand
TAGGTTCGACGGGGGGTGTAAAGGGTGCGCTTTTGCCCGGCATGATACCACCGTTATCGGGTCAAACTTGTAGTTGCCAATGACAACTATGCTCCGGTGGCCGTCGCAGCGTAATGCTGTGCCAGTACCGAAATCAAAGCCCTAGGGGGTAGCACCTCTAGGCGGGGCTCGGAGGCGCCTGGCAACAGAAGCCTCCACTTCATTCCAGACAAGGCCGACCCCGCGCATGCCAACTGACAAAATCCGCTACGACCTTCTCGTTCAGGAAGCGCTGCGGAGCGTCATGCGCAGAGTGCTTGGCGACGCTGCTCGCGACGGCATGCCCGGCGAGCATCATTTCTTCATCACCTTCCGCACCGATGCGCCGGGCGTTCGCATTTCGCCGCGCACCAAGGAGCGCTTCCCCGAAGAGATCACCATCATCCTCCAGCATCAGTTCTGGGACTTGAGCGTGACAGAATTCGGCTTCGAGGTAGGTCTTTCCTTCTCCAATGTTCCCGAGCGCCTGAGTGTGCCGTGGGAAGCGGTGACCGGATTCTTCGATCCGTCCGTGGATTTCGGCCTGAAGTTCGAACTTCAGGATCTGGAGCCCGAGGAGGGCGCCAACGATACGGAGCCGACGCCCCGCCTGTCGGCTGTCCCCAAGGCCGAAACGCCCAAATCCGAAACGTCCAAGCCCATGCCCCGCTCGGACAAGGCCCCGCGCGGCGCCGGGTCGGAGCCCACGGAGATCCCCCCGGCAGCCCTGCCAAAGCCGAAGGCGGCGGGCAAGCCTGAGACAGCCAGCGCCGCAGAGGCCGAAAAGGCCCCCGCGACTGGCGATCCCAAGGTCATTTCCATAGACGCTTTCCGCAAAAAGACCTGACGAGCATCATTGCTCTGGCGCAACCGGCCGCATCGGTCCTATGCTGGGCAGGTGAGGACGTGCGTGGGAGATCTGGTCATGGGCGAGATCGTCAATTTACGGCAGTTCCGCAAAGCCAAGGAACGCAAGGACGCAGAACGCAAGGCCGAGATCAATCGGCTCAGTTTCGGGCGCACCAAACTGGAGCGCGAGACGATGAAAACCGAGCGCGAGCGCGATGCGCAGCGCCTCGACGGCCACAAGCTTGAAGGTGTGGACCCCACACGAAATGAATGATGCTCTGGACGACACTGGTGCAGCCGCGCCCGCGACGCGCATGGCGAAACATTCGCTGGTGATTGCGGGCCATCGCACCTCCATTTCTCTGGAAGACGCCTTCTGGTCCGGCCTGAAGCGGATCGCCGCAAAAGAGCGGCGCGCATTGGCGAATCTGGTGGCGGAGATCGACGCCACGCGCGGGGACGCCAACCTTTCATCGGCGATCCGGGTCTTCGTGCTGGAGCGATCGAGCCTGGGTTGACGGCGCCTTGGACCTTACTGCGGCAGCGACTCGATCAATCGCTCCATCTCGCCTTTTTCGATATCGACCCGCGCACGTTGGCGCTCCAGCCGCGCCTGCTCGGCCAGAAAGGCCGCCACTTCGCGTTCCCTGCGAGCGAGGAAATCCAGCCCGCGTTTGCGCCGGGCGAAGAAGGCGCGCTCGCGCAGATCCGCCTCCAGCGCCTCGATCCGGGCGCTCTCACGCGCGATGGCGCGCACGGCCAGACCATTGATGAAGACGCCTGCGTCAAGTTCGCGTTGCGGGGCGCCGAGCGGGCCGCGCCAGACCATCGCCACCTTTGGCGCGGCCTCGCTCCAGTCTTTCGGCAGGTCGCCGACAGGCAACTGCACCCGCGCCTCCACCGCCATGCGGCGCAGATCCACCGCGGCGGTGACGTCGGAGGCGGACAGGCGGACCACGCCGCCTGCGATCCGAACCTCCAGATCGCGCGTGGCGAGGGTGAGGGGCGCCTTGTCGAGTTCGCGGCGAAGGGCGCCCATGAAGTCATTCTCGGAGATATAGAGCTTGCCGGACTCCGCCTCGGCGATGACGCGCGCTGGCGCCAGGGGGTCCGCCTGCGGGAGGGTCACGGAGCGCAACTGCACCGCGCCCGTCCCCGCCAGACCCGCCACCAGCGCCGCAGGACTATTGCCTGTGGCGGTGAAGTCCATGCGCCCGCCCCATTCGCCCCGCGCCCAGTTCCCCGGCAGGGGCTGGCCGCTCACCTCGCCCGCGCCCGACAGAAAGACCGAAGCGCCGTCGCGCCGCAGGGTGGCGCGTCCCTCGATGCGCCCCTGCCCCCATGCGCCCGCGAGGTCCGAAACGGCGAAAACGCCCGGCGACAGCCCCAGCCGAAGGCTGGCCTGCGTCGCCAGCACCCCGTCCAGGAGCGTGATGCGTCCGGCCCTTATGATGACATCCGCCTCCGGCGACTCCGCCAGGCCCGGCCCGAAGCCCCCCTCGCCCCAGGCCGCGCCGCCCCGTGTGGGCGACGGCGCGCCGAGCAACAGGCTCGCCAGCGCGGGCAGATACGCCCGATCAAGGTCAAGCGCGCCCGATAATTTCGGCCGCCCCTGCCCCATTTGCGCAGCGAGCTCGCCATTGATGCTGACGCCGGCAACCGAGCCGACAAGTCCGGTGAGGGCAAACCGCCCCTCCGCCAGGCCAAGCATGGCGTTGGTCTGGACTGGCAGGGTCTGGGTGATATCGGGCGGACCAAATCCGATCAGCCGAAGAAAAGGCGCGGCGTCGGCGGCTTTGAGCCGCAGGCTTCCGGCCGCCTGCGGCTGGATGAGGGAGCCCGAAAGCTTGCCTTGAAAGCCCAGATCCAGCCCTGCAAGCAGGCCCGAAGCGTCTACCGAATAGCCGCTGTCGGGTGCGCCTGCGACAGTGGCGCTGAGCGCGGCTCCGCCCGCCCCCGGGATGGGGAGCGTCTCCACCCCCAATTGGCGGATCAGCATGGCGCCATCGCGTGTTTCCGCCGAAATCTTGCCGGAGAGCTGGCCCAGAATTCCATTGGCGCCGCCTTCAGGCTTGAGCGCCGCCTGCCAGCGCGAGCCGCGAGCCGTGGCGTCGAGGGCGAGACTGGTCAGGCTCAGGGCGTCTGTGGGAGCGGCTCGTTGCGCGCGCAGATTCAGGCTCAGGCGCAGGGGCGAGAGCGAGACCGCCCGGGCGACCAACCCATCGGCCAGCGGCCCAGGCGCCACCCGGCGCACGAAGGCGGCGAGATCGACGAGCCGCTGCGCCTCCACCCGCACATCGAGATTTCCATCCCGGGCGCCCACGTCGCCAGAGGCGGTGACGTCAGCCCCGCCAAGGCCCGCGATGGAGAGATTATCAAGACGCAGGCCTGCCATATCCTGCGAGAGCTTGAGGCGGATGCGCCCGGCGTCGATGACCCCCTCGCCAAAGCGCGCCACCCGGATGGCGCGGGCGTCTAGCGAAAGGGCGATGTCAGCCTGCGCCAGCGCCCCTCCTGTCCATGACAGATCGGGCGCGCCATCGATGTCCAGCGCATCGGAGGTCAGATCCGCGAACAGGCGCGCCCTTTCGCCACCGATGGGACGCGTGAAGGCGGCGGCTCCGGAAAAAATGGAGCGATCCGCCTTGAGGCGAAGGGCGGAAGACGCGAAACCCGCCGCCGACCATTCCATCGTCCCGACGGCTTCAAGGCTGCGAATCGGCGCCGCGCGCAGGGCTGCGGCCACCTGCGGCAAGCCGGGCGCAATCCAGTCGCCCAACCGCGCCAGATCGCGCGCCTCCGCCGCCGCCTGCCCCTTGAACAGGAAGGCCGAGCCGGTCTCCACCTGTCCATCAAGGGCGACCCGCAACCGCCCCGGGCCAGAGCCTGAAGCGCGCAGGCCCATAGGCGCGCCGGGCGCAAGGCTGGCTTCGAGGGTGAGATCCGAAATGGTCTCGCCACCCAGATAGGTCGCAGGCGAAGTGAGGGAAATCCGCAGCGGAAAGGGCGTCGACAGGGGCGCGCCCGCATCGCCGAGCCAGGCGCGCAAGGCGCCTTCCAGACCCGGCGCGGACGTCTGGTCGACCATAGCCTTTTCGAGACCAATGACCTTGTCGAGATCGACTTGCCGGGCGGTCAGGGCGATCTCGCCCACAGGCTGCGGCGCAAAGGCGAACCGCGCCGTCCCGCCCATGGTGATGGGCGCGGCGTCAGCCCCGAGGCGCAACTCCACCGGCTCCAGCAGGAGGCTCGCGGCGTCAAGCCTTGCGACCCCGACCGCCCGCCAGGGCGCCGGGCGCTTGCCTGAAAGGACGACAGGCCCCTCGAAACCGGGGCTTGCGCCCAGCAGCAAGGCGCCATCAAGATCAAGACGGGGCAAGCCCGCGCCTTCGTCGCTAACGAATTTCAAGCGAAGCCTGTCGCCATCGCGCGCGCCGGTGCTGAAACGAAAGCCGAGCCGCTCGCCCTCGCGCGCAACAGAGCCCGCACCCCTGAACGGCCCATTCAGCGAAGTGGCCTCGGCCTGAAGATCAATACCCGAAACGGTCAAGGCGCCGCTGGCGGGATCAATGAGGGTCAGCTTGCCACCGGTCATGACGATACGCTCGAACTGGACCTCAGGCAGGTCGCCCGCCACGGGCAAGGCGCCCGCGCTGTCCAGACTGACGCGAATCTCCGGCTCGTTCAGGGCCGCGTCCAGAAACCGAAGCTCGCCATGGAGCAAGGCGGTCACGGCCAACTCGAACCGCACCGCGCCCGTGCGCAGGCTGACCGGCCCGCCTTCGCCCAGCGAAACGCCCCCAAGTTCAAGGCGCGGGGTCGGCAGCAGCGCAAGACTGATGGCGCCCCGCGTGGCAACAGGTGAGCCCAGGGCCCGGGACAAATGCGCCTCGATGAAGGCGCGCCGCGTGGTCCAGTCGACAAACCACGGGCCCACCAGCGCCAGAGTGAGCGCGGCGATCAGGATGGAGGCCAGGACGGTCAGGCTGTCGCGCAAAGCAGGGTTCCGAAACGGGGTCGGATACACTCTAGCCTAATTCATGGCGGCATCGTGAAGCACATGTGCAAATCTTGCGCTGCGACATGGAGCCGCCTTTGGAAAACCTAGGCGCCCAGCGTCTGCACGAAGCTGTCGAGCACCATCTTGCGCCCGGCCTTGTCGAATTCGACCGTCAGCTTGTTGCCGTCGACCGAGGCCACCGTGCCATTGCCGAATTTGATGTGAAACACCCGGGCGCCCGCCACGAAGGCCGAGGCGCTGCTGGATTTGGCGACAAGCTCACCCTCGATGAGGGCTGGCGCCTTGCGTCCGCTCCAGGCTTCCGAGCCCTTGGACTGACCGCCGAAGCCCTTGGACTGATTGCCCGAAGCGCCCTGCTCGGTGCGGCGCTGCTGCGCCCGCTGCCAGCCCGGCGTCGAATAGGTGGAGGTATAGGTGTCCTGATTGGCGAAACGGGACTGGGCGTAGCCGCCATAGCTCGTGCCTGTGGCGGCCTCCACCACTTCCACATGATCGGCGGGAAGCTCATCGAGAAAGCGCGAGGGGATCGTCGTCTGCCACAGGCCATGGATGCGCCGGTTTGTGGCGAAGTAGATCTTCGCCCGCCGCTTGGCGCGGGTGACGCCCACATAGGCGAGGCGGCGCTCCTCCTCGAGGCCCGCCCTGCCGCTCTCGTCGAGGGAACGCTGATGGGGGAAGAGCCCCTCCTCCCAGCCCGGCAGAT
>CANCSY010000214.1 GCA_947380915.1 Beijerinckiaceae bacterium | reverse complement strand
CCAGCATCTCGTCCTCATCGGGCATGGTGGCGGGGATCTTCACCCCGCTGGGGAAGGTCTTGGCCCCCACAGGCGCGGCGAAGCCGAGTTGCCGCACCCGCTCGGCGATCTCGTCCGCCGTTTCGAACAGGGTCTCGTAATGCTGCTGCAGAAGCTTGTGGATGGGCTCGAAGAGCGGCCCGCGCACATTCCAGTGGTAGACATGGGTCTGCACCATGAGGGAATAGGCGTCGTCGAGCACGCCGCTGAGCTGCAACGCGAAATGCGCGCGCAGCTTTTCAGACAGGCCGGTGTCCATGGGCTCGGTATTGGCCGCCATCTCTGATCTCCTCGCACTGGGCCTGGGCGCCGCGCGTCAGGCGCCGCGCCCTGTCAACAGGGGCTCAGTTGCGAGGTTCCAAGGAGGCGAGACTTTTAAGCTGATGCGGCTTTCGCGGCCAGCGCTTCGGTGATGGCCGCCAGCGCCTTGTCGGCGCCCGCGCCATCGGGTCCGCCAGCCTGGGCCATGTCGGGCCGTCCGCCGCCGCCCTTGCCGCCGAGGCATTCGGCGGCGATGCGCACGAAGTCCACCGCGTTGAAGCGCGCCGTCAGGTCAGCCGTCACGCCCACCACCACGCCCGCCTTGCCATCGGGCGCCACGCCCACGATGGCCACGACGCCCGAGCCCACCTTGGTCTTGGCCTCGTCCGCGAGGGACTTCAGGTCCTTCATCTCGATGCCGCTGACCGCGCGGGCGAAGAGCTTGACGCCCGCGACCTCGCGCATGCCGTCCTCGGCGCCGCCGCCGCCACCGCCCATGGCGAGCTTGCGGCGGGCTTCGGTCAATTCGCGCTCGAGCTTGCGGCGATCCTCGATGAGGGCCGCGAGGCGCTCGGCGGCGTCGTCCGCGGGGGACTTCAGCAGGGTCGCCAGCTCGCGCAGGCGCTTGCCCTCTTCGTTCAGATGCTGGCGAGCGCCATCGGCGGTCTTGGCTTCCAGACGCCGCACGCCCGCCGCCACCGCGCTCTCGGCCACGATGGACACGAGGCCTATGTCGCCGGTGCGCCGCACATGGGTGCCGCCGCACAATTCGATGGAGAAGGCCTTGCCCGCCCGCTCGCCGTCCGTCTCGACGCCCATGGTCACGACGCGGACCTCGTCGCCATATTTCTCGCCAAAGAGCGCGCGGGCGCCGGACTCCCGGGCGTCCTCGATCCCCATGAGGCGCGTCTCCACGGGGCCGTTCTGCAGCACCATGCGGTTGGCGATCTCTTCAACCTGCGCCAACTCGCCGTCGCTGATGGGCTTGGGATGGGCGAAATCGAAGCGCAGCCGGTCGGGGGAGACCAGCGAACCCTTCTGGGCCACATGATCGCCGAGCACCTGGCGCAGGGCCTCGTGCAGCAGATGGGTGGCCGAATGGTTGGCGCGGATGGCGCTGCGGCGGCTGTGGTCCACCTCCAGCTCAAGGGCCTGGCCCTTGCGCAGGGCGCCCAGCTCCACGGTCACTTCATGGACGAAGAGATCGCCGAGCTTCTTCTGCGTATTGGTGACAAGCACCCGCAGGCCCACGGCGGTCATGACGCCCATGTCGCCCACCTGGCCGCCCGATTCGCCATAGAAAGGCGTCTGGTTGAGCACGACGAGGCCTTTCTGCCCGGCCTCGAGAACCTCGACCTCCTGGCCGCCACTCACCAGCGCGCCCACCACGCCCTCGGCGCGCTCGGTCTCATAGCCCAGATATTCGGTCGCGCCCACATGATCGCGCACGCCGAACCAGACGGTTTCGGTCGCCGCCTCGCCCGAACCCGCCCAGGCCTTGCGGGCTTCGGCGCGCTGGCGCTCCATGGCCTTGGAAAAGGCGTCGGTGTCCACGCCCACGCCCCGCGCGCGCAGGGCCTCCTGGGTCAGGTCCAGCGGGAAGCCATAGGTGTCATAGAGCTTGAAGGCGGTCTCGCCATTGAGCTTCTGCCCGCTGACAAGGCCCACGGCCTCCTCGTCAAGGATCGAGAGACCACGCGCCAGCGTGACGCGAAAGCGCGTCTCCTCCAGCCGCAGGGTCTCGCTGATCAGCCCCTCTGCGCGCACCAGTTCAGGATAGGCTTGGCCCATTTCGCGCACCAGCACCGGCACGAGCCGCCACATCAGCGGATCGCGCGAGCCCAGCAGCTGCGCATGGCGCATGGCCCGGCGCATGATGCGGCGCAACACATAGCCGCGGCCCTCGTTGGAGGGCAGCACCCCGTCGGCGACCAGAAAGGCGGAGGCGCGCAGATGGTCGGCGATGATGCGGTGGCTGGCCTTTTGCGGGCCATCCGCATCCACGCCCGTAGCCTCCGATGATGCGCGGATGAGGGCGCGCATGAGGTCGATGTCATAGTTGGAATGCACGCCCTGCAGGATCGCCGCGATGCGCTCGAGGCCCATGCCCGTGTCGATGGAGGGGCGGGGCAGGGGGATACGCTGGCCGCCATCCACCTGCTCATATTGCATGAAGACGAGATTCCAGAATTCCAGGAAACGGTCGCCATCCTCGTCCGGGCTGCCGGGAGGGCCGCCCTGCAGGGCCGGGCCCTGATCGTAGAAGATTTCCGAGCAGGGGCCGCAGGGGCCGGTCTCGCCCATGGACCAGAAATTGTCGGAGGTGGGGATGCGGATGATGCGGTCGTCGCTGAAGCCCGCGATCTTCTTCCACAGGTCGAAGGCCTCGTCGTCCGTGTGGTAGACGGTGACGAGCAGGCGGTCCTTGTTGAGGGCGAACTCCTTGCTGATCAGCTTCCAGGCCAGTTCGATCGCCTCGGCCTTGAAATAATCGCCGAAGGAGAAATTGCCGAGCATCTCGAAGAAGGTGTGGTGGCGCGCCGTGTAGCCGACATTGTCGAGGTCGTTGTGCTTGCCCCCGGCGCGCACGCATTTCTGGGAGCTCGCCGCGCGGCTGTAGGGGCGCTTTTCGACGCCGGTGAAGACATTCTTGAACTGCACCATGCCCGCATTGGTGAACATCAATGTGGGGTCGTTGCGCGGGACCAGGGGGGAGGACTCGACCACGGAGTGCCCCGCGTCCGCGAAATACTCAAGAAATGTCGACCGGATTTCGTTGACGCCGCTCATGTGACGAACCGTTCCTGTTCAGCCGCGCCCCGGCGGCCCTGCCCAAGTTCCCGGGAATTTCCTGGGGATCGCGAGCTTCTTCGCCACCTTCGTCAAGACGTGATGCTGACGCAAGGAAAAAGCCCGGATCTTTCGATCCGGGCTGTTCTAACGGCGGGACGGGACACTGTCGAGTGAGAACCCATGTCGCGCAACAGGGATGCTCAGGTTTCGGCGCTCCATTCGGGGGCGCGGGGCGCTTTCGCCTGTAGAGGGGACCTTCTACCGTGGGGCGACCCGCCTGCCGTCGTTACTCTGCGTCGTCTTCCGGGCCTGCGTCGAGGATCTTCTCGGCGATGAGGCCAGCGTTCTCGCGAATGGCCATTTCGATGCGGGCCGCCGCATCCGGGTTCTGCTTCAGGAAGGTCTTGGCGTTCTCGCGGCCCTGGCCGAGGCGCTGGCTGTCATAGGAGAACCAGGCGCCGGACTTCTCGACCACACCGGCCTTGACGCCGAGATCGACGAGTTCGCCCATCTTGGAGATGCCTTCGCCATACATGATGTCGAATTCCACCTGCTTGAAGGGCGGGGCGACCTTGTTCTTGACCACCTTCACGCGGGTGGCGTTGCCCACCACTTCCTCGCGGTCCTTGATGGCGCCGGTGCGGCGAATGTCGAGGCGGACGGAGGCATAGAATTTCAGGGCGTTGCCGCCGGTCGTGGTCTCGGGCGAGCCATACATCACGCCGATCTTCATGCGGATCTGGTTGATGAAGATGACCATGGTCTTGGAGCGCGAGATCGAGGCGGTGAGCTTGCGCAGGGCCTGGCTCATCAGCCGGGCCTGCAGGCCCACATGGCTGTCGCCCATCTCGCCCTCAAGCTCGGCTCGGGGGACCAGCGCCGCGACGCTGTCGATGACCAGCACCTCGATGGCGCCGGAGCGCACCAGGGTATCGGCAATCTCAAGCGCCTGCTCACCGGTGTCGGGCTGGGAGATCAGCAACTCGTCAACATCCACGCCCAGCTTGCGGGCATAAGACGGGTCGAGGGCATGTTCCGCGTCCACGAAAGCGGCGATGCCACCACGCTTCTGGGCCTCAGCCACCACATGCAGGGCAAGTGTCGTCTTGCCCGAGGATTCCGGCCCGTAAATCTCGATGATGCGGCCACGTGGCAGGCCGCCAACGCCGAGCGCAATGTCGAGGCCCAGGGAGCCACTCGAGATCACCTCGGTCTCGACCGCGCCGTCGCGGGCGCCGAGCTTCATCACGGAGCCCTTGCCGAAAGCACGCTCGATCTGGCTGAGAGCGGCGTCGAGAGCCTTTTTCTTGTCCATTGATTCGTTTCCGACGAGGCGCAGGGACGCGGTGGCCATCTGTAGGCTCCCCTTATTTCATGGGCGATGCGTGCTTGCAACGAAACCAAATGTACTCATTTCGTTCTTCTGTGCAAGACTTTTTGTTCGCTCAATGTTCCGCCCCTTCGCGCGCGCTCAAAATGGCTCAGGCGCCACCAATCGCCTCCTTCACCTTGCTCGCCAACTGCTTGAGACTGAAGGGTTTTGGCAGGAAAGCGAAGGTTTCCCTGGGGTCCAGATTGCGCCGGAAGGCCTCCTCGGCATAGCCGGAAATGAAGATGATTTTCATGTCATAGCGGTGACGGCGGGCCTGCTTGATCAGGGTCGGCCCGTCCATGCTGGGCATCACCACGTCTGAAATCAGCAGATCGATTCGGCCATTGTGGCTCATGACAATCTCGAGCGCCCGTTCGCCCGAGGCGGCCTCAAGCACCGTATAGCCCTTGTTGCGCAGGGCACGGCCGGCAAAGGTCCGCACCGCATCCTCGTCTTCCACCAGCAGGATCGTGCCCTTGCCCGTCAGGTCACGCCCGGCCTCGCGCACGGCACTTTCCACAACCGGCGGCTCGGCCACGTCGGTTGGCAGGTGGCGCGGCAGATAGATGGAAAAGGTGGCACCGCGCCCGGGCGCCGAGGTCGGCACAATGAAGCCGCCCGTCTGCTTGACGATGCCATAGACCGTGGACAGGCCAAGACCGGTCCCGGCCCCGACTTCCTTGGTGGTGAAGAAGGGCTCGAAGATCTTGCCCAGATTCTCGCTGCTTATCCCATGTCCCGTGTCGGTCACCTCGATCAAGACATAGTCACCTTCCGGCAGCACGGCCGGGCCAATGGCCCGTGCATCGGCCGGGGTCACATTGGCGGTGCGAATGCTCAGCACGCCGCCACCGGCCATGGCGTCCCGGGCATTGACGGCCAGATTGATGATCACCTGGTCAAGCTGGCCGGGGTCAACCTGCACCGGGCCCAGATCGCGCCCATGGACCATGCGCAGTTCGATGTTCTCGCCGATCAGGCGCCGCAGCAGGTTCGCCAACTCGGCCAGCACATCGGTTACGTCAAGCACCTTGGGCCGCAGGGTCTGCTGGCGCGAAAAGGCCAGCAGCTGCCGCACCAGATTGGCCGCCCGGTTGGCATTCTGCTTGATCTGCATGATGTCGGCGAACGACTGATCGCCAGCCGAATGGCGGATCAGCAA
>CANCSY010000213.1 GCA_947380915.1 Beijerinckiaceae bacterium | reverse complement strand
CGATCTATGACGCCCTCGTGCGCATGGCCCAGCCCTTCTCCATGCGCCTGCCGCTTATCGACGGCCAGGGCAACTTCGGCTCGGTCGATGGCGATCCGGCGGCGGCCATGCGCTACACCGAGTCGCGTCTGGCCCGTCCCGCCCTGGCGCTCGTTCAGGACATTGATCTCGACACCGTCGATTTCCAGGACAACTACGACGGCAAGGAGCACGAGCCTGTTGTCCTGCCCGCGCGCTTCCCCAATCTGTTGGTCAATGGCGCCGGCGGCATTGCGGTCGGCATGGCCACCAATATCCCGCCCCACAATCTGGGTGAGGTGATCGACGCCGTTTTCGCCATGATGGACAATCCCGCGATCACCCTCGAAGAGCTGATCGAGATCGTCCCCGGCCCTGATTTCCCCACCGGCGGCATCATGCTGGGCCGGGGCGGGGCGCGGCTCGCCTACCAGACTGGGCGTGGCTCGGTGCTGGTGCGCGCCAAGGCCGAGGTGGAGCAGGTCCGCAAGGATCGCGAAGCCCTGATCATCACCGAAATCCCCTATCAGGTGAACAAGAGCACGCTCCTGGAGAAGATCGCCGAACTCGTGCGCGAGAAGCGCGTCGAGGGCATCTCGGAACTGCGCGACGAGTCCGACCGCGACGGCATGCGCATCGTCATCGAGATCAAGCGCGACGCGGTCGCCGATGTCGTGCTGAACCAGCTCTATCGCTATACGCAGCTGCAGAATTCCTTCGGTTGCAACATGATCGCGCTCAACGGCGGTCGGCCGCAGATGCTGACCCTGAAGGACTTCCTGCGCGCCTTCATCGATTTCCGCGAGGAGGTCGTCACCCGTCGCACCAAGTTCCTGCTGAACAAGGCGCGCGATGGCGCCCATGTGCAGGTGGGCCTGGCTATTGCGGTGGCGAATATCGACGAGGTGATCCGCCTCATCCGCACCTCGCCCGATGCGGCGGCGGCGCGCGAGTCCCTCATGGGCCGCGACTGGCCCGCCCATGACATGGCGCCCCTGATCGCGCTGATCGCCGATCCCCGCCACACGCTGAACGCGGATGGCAGCTATCGCCTGTCCGAGCAGCAGGCCCGCGCCATTCTTGACCTGCGCCTGCAACGCCTGACGGCGCTGGGCCGCGACGAGATCGCCGAAGCTCTCAACAAGCTGGCGGTGGAGATCGCCGATTATCTGGACATCCTGCGGTCTCGCGCGCGCGTCTTCACCATCATCAAGGACGAGATGACGGCGATCAAGACCGCCCACGCCACCCCGCGCCGCACCATCATCACCGAGAGCGATGCGGATATGGAGGATGAGGATCTCATCCAGCGCGAGGACATGGTCGTCACCGTCTCCCATGCGGGCTATATCAAGCGCGTGCCGCTCGCCACCTATCGGGAGCAGCGGCGCGGCGGCAAGGGCCGCTCGGGCATGTCGACGCGCGAACAGGATTTCGTGGCGAGCCTCTTCGTCGCCACCACCCACCAGCCCGTGCTGTTCTTCTCCTCGCTGGGGCAGGTCTACAAGCTCAAGGTCTGGCGCCTGCCGCAGGCGGGACCGACCGCCGTGGGCCGCTTCCTCGAGAATATCCTGCCGCTGGAGAAGGGGGAGCGCATCACCACCATCATGCCGCTGCCCGAGGACGAGGCGGCCTGGGAGGCGCTGGACGTCATGTTCGCCACCACAGGCGGCACGGTCAGGCGCAACAAATTGTCCGACTTCACCTCGGTCAACCGTGCGGGCAAGATCGCCATGCGCCTTGATGAGGGCGAGGGCATCGTCAATGTGCAGATGTGCACGGAGATGGACGATGTGCTGCTGACCACGGCCAAGGGCCAGTGCATTCGTTTCGCGACCACCGATGTGCGCGTCTTCAAGGGCCGCGACAGCATGGGCGTGCGGGGCATCAACCTGAGCGAAGGCGACAAGCTCATCTCCATGGCCATCCTGCGCCATGTGGACGCCAGCGCCGAAGAGCGCGAGGCCTATCTGCGTCGCCGTCGTGCGGTGGCGGGCGAGGTCGAGGGCGAAGTCGCCGTGGTCGAGGAGGAGAGCGAGACGCTCGCCACCGGGACCGAGGCCGAGACGCTTTCTCAGGAACGCTATGCGGAACTGGGCGCGCTGGAGCAGATCATCCTGACCGTCTCCGGCAATGGCTATGGCAAGCGCACCTCCTCTTACGAATACCGCATCACCGGACGCGGCGGCAAAGGCATCGTCGCCATGGTGGTCAATCCGCGCAACGGGCCGCTCGTGGCCTCCTTCCCCGTGGAGACGGGCGACGGCATCATGCTCGTCACCGATGCTGGCCAGCTGATCCGCTGCCCGGTCGAGGGCATCCGTGTCGCCGGTCGCGGCACCCAGGGCGTGATCGTGTTCCGCACGGCCGCCAAGGAGCATGTGGTTTCCGTCGAGCGGATCAGCGAAGACGAGGCCAATGGCGACGAGGGCGAGGCGACCGAGGTCGCTGACGGCGCCGAGGGCTGAGGACTTCTGGAGACGGCGACATGGCTGAGGTGGCGGCGCTCTATACGGGAACCTTCGATCCCCTCACCAATGGCCATGCGGATGTGATCCGCCAGGCCGCAAGGCTCTGCGGGCGGCTGATCGTCGCCATCGGCGTTCACCCCGGCAAGAAGCCGGTATTCGAGGCGCCGGAACGCGCCGACATGATCCGCGCCTGCGGGGCGCCCCTGGTGGCTGGCACGGGTTGCACGCTGGAGGTCGTCACCTTCGACGGGCTGGCGGTGGAGGCGGCGCGACAGCATGGCGCCACGCTGCTGGTGCGCGGCCTGCGCGACGGGACCGACTTCGACTATGAAATGCAGATGGCGGGCATGAACGGGACCATGGCGCCTGAGATCACCACGGTCTTTTTGCCCTCATCCCCCGGCCTTCGCCATATCACCGGCACATTGGTGCGCCAGATCGCCGCCATGGGCGGGGATGTCTCGGCCTTTGCGCCGCCCTTGGTGGCGCAGGCGCTGGCTGCGCGTTTCGCGCGCGGCTGAAGCTTCACCCATTGCGGAACCTGTTTGAAAGAGGATCTTCCATGACCATCGACCGCCGCGCCTTTCTCGCCGCCGTTCCCGCGATCGCCCTTGGCTCCGAGGCCTTCGCCCAGGCGGCGGACCTCGCCAACACCCTCTATATCGATCTCAAGGACGGTCGCGTGACGATCCGCCTGCGGCCCGATCTCGCCCCCAAGCATGTGGAGCAGATCAAGGCTCTGGTCGCCCGCAAGTTCTATGACGGCATCGTGTTCCACCGGGTCATCGGGGGCTTCATGGCCCAGACCGGCGATCCCAAGGGCAATGGCACCGGCGGTTCGGACCTGCCGAACATCCCCGCCGAATTCACCCCCACGCCCTTCAAGCGCGGCACGCTTGGCATGGCCCGCTCGCAAAGCCCCAATTCCGCCAATTCGCAGTTCTTCATCTGCTTCGCCGAAGCCTCGTTCCTGAACGGCCAATATACGGTCTTCGGCGAGGTCGTGTCGGGCATGGATCTCGTGGACAAGATCAAGAAGGGCGATCCCAACAACAATGGCTCCGTGTCCTCGCCCGACCGCATGCTGAAGGTGCGGCTCGCCAGCGATCCGGCTTGAGCGCCTCGCGCCTCCTTGATGGTTTACCGGGGCGGCGCGGACAGCTATAGCAATCCGCCCGTTCGCCGCCAGCTTTGCTGCGCGCGCGCACACGAAACCATTACCCAAGGAGGTCCGCCATGACGGACGAAGCAAAAGCCCCCAAGGCCGCCAAGGCGAAGAAGCCCGCCAAGAAGACCGTCGAGCAGCCCGCCGAGGCTGTGGCTGCCGCTCCCGTGGAGACGACATCCCAGGACCTGAGCCGGTTGACGCTGGAGACCACCCAAGGTCCGGTCGTCATCAAGCTGCGTCCTGATCTCGCCCCCGGCCATGTGGCCCATATCTCGAAGCTCGTTTCCGAGGGTTTCTATGACGGCATCGTGTTCCATCGGGTGATCGAGGGCTTCATGGCCCAGACCGGCTGCCCCCATGGCACCGGCACGGGCGGTTCGAAATATCCGAACCTGAAGCAGGAGTTCAACAAGGAGCCGCATGTGCGCGGCGTTTGCTCCATGGCCCGCTCGTCCAATCCCGACAGCGCCAATTCCCAGTTCTTCATCTGCTTCGACGACGCCACTTTCCTTGATCGTCAATATACGGTCTGGGGTCAGGTCGTCTCGGGCATGGAGAATGTGGACAAGATCAAGCGCGGCGAGCCCGTGCGCGATCCCGACAAGATCGTGTCGGCGAAGCTGGGCTGAGGGTTTTTGGCAGTCGGCATTAGGCAGTCGGCAGTCGGGGGGCTTTCTTCCCGTGCCGACTGATCCTTTCCCGGTGGCTCCAGGGATCTGAGTGATTTGCCCGGAACGCCAGCCGCTCCCCTCCCCCTCGTGGGGAGGGGTGAGGGGTGGGGGTCCACGCGTCTTCGAACATTGGCGCCTCTGCAACAGCGCCAGTGATCAGCATTTCCCGACCCCCACCCCGTCCGGTGGCGCGGCCGAGCCTCCCCACAGGGGGGAGGGTATGGCGCCAGCTTCCACCGCATCACCAAAGCTCCCCAAATGCGCGTCGATCTCTTCGATTTCGAACTGCCTGAAGATCGTATCGCGCTGCGCCCTGCGGAGCCGCGCGACGCCGCGCGTCTGCTGGTGGTCCCCCCGCAAGGGCCTTTCGCGGATGCCGGCGTGCGGGACATTCCCTCGTTTCTGCGTCCGGGCGATGTGCTGGTCGTCAATGACACCAAGGTCATCCCCGCGCGGCTCGACGGTTTTCGCACGCGCGGCGAAGTCTCGGCGCGCATTCAGGCCACCCTGCACAAGCGCGAGGGCGAGGATCGCTGGCGGGCCTTTGTGCGGCCGGCCAAGAAGGTGAAGATCGGCGAGCGCATCCGCTTCGGGCAGGCCTCCGAAGGCGCGGTCTGCGAGCTGGGCGCGCTCGACGCGGAAGTGATCGAGAAGGCGGAGGGCGGCGAGGTGCTGCTCGCCTTTTCCTTCTCGGGGCCTGCGCTCGATGAAGCCATCATGCGCCACGGCCACATGCCCCTGCCGCCCTATATCGCCAGCAAGCGCGGCGAGGATGCGCGGGACCAGCAGGACTACCAGACCCTCTTCGCCCGGGACCCCGGCGCGGTGGCGGCGCCCACCGCGAGCCTGCACTTCACGCCAGCCCTCGTCGCCGCCATCGAGGCGGCGGGCGTCGTGATCGAGCGGGTGACCCTGCATGTGGGGGCGGGAACCTTTCTGCCCATGAAGGTGGACGACACCGCCGACCATCACATGCACGCCGAGTATGGCGTGCTGCGCGAAGAGGTGGCGCAGCGGCTGGAGGCGGCGCGGGCGAGGGGCGGGCGCATCATGGCCGCTGGCACCACGAGCCTGCGGATTCTGGAGACGGCTGCGGGGGAGGATGGGCGCCTGCGCGCTTTTGCGGGCGACACCGCCATCTTCATCACGCCGGGCTATCAGTTCAAGGCGGTGGATGTGCTGCTGACCAATTTCCACCTGCCGCGCTCCACGCTTTTCATGCTGGTGAGCGCCTTTTCCGGGCTCGAGCGGATGCATGAGGCCTATGCGCACGCCATCGCTTCGGGCTATCGGTTCTATTCCTACGGCGACGCCTGTCT
>CANCSY010000212.1 GCA_947380915.1 Beijerinckiaceae bacterium | reverse complement strand
ACCCGAAAATTGTCACAGGCCGGGCTCACGCCCGGCCTTTTGCTTTCTCGCGGCGCGCTTCCGTGCTATCGGCAAGTCCACCATGACAACTCGCATCGACAAACGCTTCGGCGAACTCCGGACCGAAGGCCGCGCGGCCCTCGTGACCTTTCTCATGTGCGGGGATCCAGACCTCGACACATCCTTGCAGCTGATCGAGGCCCTGCCGGGCGCGGGAGCCGATGTCATCGAGATCGGCATGCCCTTCACCGATCCCATGGCGGACGGCCCCTCGGTTCAGGCGGCGGGCCTGCGCGCGCTAAAGGCGGGCGGGTCCATGCTGAAGACTCTGGGCGTCATCAAGGCCTTCCGCGCCAACAACGACCATACGCCGATCGTGCTGATGGGTTATTACAACCCCATCTATGTCTATGGCGTCGAACGCTTTTTGGCAGACGCCAAGGCCGCTGGCGTCGATGGTCTGATCGTGGTCGATTTGCCGCCGGAGGAGGATGCCGAGCTCTGCATCCCGGCGCTTGAAGCGGGCGTGAACTTCATCCGACTAGCCACCCCCACCACCGACGACAGACGCCTGCCCAAGGTGCTGACCAATACGTCGGGCTTCGTCTACTACGTCGCCCTCAATGGCGTCACCGGCGCGGCCATCGCCGATTATTCGCAGGTGTCCGAGGCCGTGCGGCGGATCAAGGGCCATACGGACCTGCCGGTGGCCGTGGGCTTCGGGGTGAAGACCGCCGCCAACGCCGAAGCCATCGCCGCTCATGCGGATGGCGTCGTGGTCGGCTCCGCCCTCATTGATGTGCTCAAGCGCTCGCTGGACTCGCAGGACCGCGCCACGATGGACACGGTGGCGGCCGTCACCGGTCTGGTTTCCGAAATCGCGGGCGGCATTCGCGCGGCGCGCAAGGCGGTGGCGTGATGAGCGAAGCTGACAACGAGTCCGGCCAGGGCTTCGCCATGAACTGGATGTCGAATGTCGTCCCGCCGAAGATCCGCTCCTTCCTGAAGCGGGAGACGCCGGAAAATCTCTGGGTAAAGTGCCCCGAGAGCGGCGAGCTGGTCTTCCACAAGGATCTCGAGGCCAATCTCTTCGTTGTGCCCAGTTCTGGCCACCACATGCGCATGCCCGCCAAGATGCGTCTCGACACGCTCTTCGACGCCGGGCGCTACGACATGATCGCCACCCCCGAGGTCCCGCTCGATCCCCTCAAGTTCCGTGACGTGAAGCGCTATACGGACCGGCTGAAGGAATATCGCTCCAAGACCAATCATCCCGACGCCGTGAAGCTCGCCGCTGGCGCTCTCGAGGGCAAGCAGGTCGTCGCCGCCGTGCAGGATTTCGAATTCATGGGCGGTTCGCTGGGCATGGCCGCAGGCGAGGCCATCATTTCAGGCATGACCGAGGCGGTGAGGCGCCGGTCGCCCTTCATCATGTTCACTGCGTCAGGCGGGGCGCGCATGCAGGAGGGCATGTTCTCTCTCATGCAGATGCCGCGCACGACCGTGGCGGTGCAGCGTCTGCGGGCGGCGCGGCTGCCCTATATCGTGGTCCTCACCAATCCCACCACCGGCGGCGTCACCGCCTCCTACGCGATGCTGGGCGACATCCATATCGCCGAGCCCGGCGCCGTGATCGGCTTTGCTGGCGCGCGGGTGATCGAGCAGACCATCCGCGAGCGCCTGCCCGAGGGCTTCCAGCGGGCGGAATATCTGAAAGAGCACGGCATGGTCGACATGGTCGTGCCCCGCACGGACATGCGCGCCACCCTGGCGCGCCTGTGCAGCCTGCTCACCAACACGCCCCCGGCGTCCTAGGGCCTGTCCATGACCGGGTCCGATCTGATTCTGGAGCGGATGCTGGCGCTGCATCCCCTGAAGATCGATCTGTCCCTTGGACGGCTCGAAAACTTGCTGGCTTTGCTAGGCGATCCGCACCTGCATCTGCCCCCCGTGATCCATGTGGCGGGCACCAATGGCAAGGGCTCCACGGTCGCCTTCATGCGCGCCGTGCTGGAAGCGGCCGGTCGCAAGGTCCATGTCTATACCTCGCCTCATCTGGTGCGCTTCCACGAGCGCATCCGCCTCGCCGGACAGCTTGTGGACGAGGCGCGGCTGACAGTGGCTTTGCAGGACTGCGAGCGGGTCAACGCGGGCGCCCCGATCACCCTCTTCGAAATGACCACCGCCGTCGCCTTCAAGCTCTTCGCCGAGACCCCTGCCGATGTGCTGCTGCTGGAAGTGGGCCTGGGCGGGCGCTTCGACGCCACCAATGTGGTCCCGAATCCAGCCCTCTGCGTCATCACGCCGGTCTCCATCGACCATCCGGAATTCCTGGGCTCCACCTTGGCCGCCATCGCCTTCGAGAAGGCGGGCATCATCAAGCCGTGCATTCCCGTGGTGGTCGCCGCGCAGGAGGACGAGGCCTGCGCCGTGATCGAGCGGCAGGCCGAGAAGCTGCGCGCCCCCATCCTGATCGGCGCGCAGGATTTCACCGGTCGCGAAGAACGGGGGCGACTTGTCTATCAGGATGAGGCGGGGCTGCTTGATCTGCCCCTGCCCCGCCTCATGGGCCGCCATCAGATCCAGAACGCCGCCACCGCCATCGCCGCCCTGCGCCAGTTCGATTCCGGCCTGCCGGATTCAGCCTTCGAGGCGGGGATGCTGCGGGTGGACTGGCCCGCGCGCCTGCAGCGCCTGACGCCCGGCCCGCTTGTGGCGCTTGCCCCGCAAGGGGCGGAAGTCTGGCTTGATGGCGGGCATAATGTTGCGGGCGGGCGGGTGCTGGCCGAGGCCATGGCCGATCTTGAAGCGCAGGCGCCGCGGCCTCTCGTCATCATCTGCGGCACCCTGGCGACCAAGGATACCGCAGGTTTCCTTGCAGCCTTCGGCGGTCTGGCGCGACGTGTTCATGCGGTTCCGATTCCTGGCGAACATGCCGGACGGGCGCCGCAGGAAGTGGCGGAGGCCGCCACCCGGGTGGGGCTCGCCGCTGACTGCGCCGGGAGCGTCGCAGAGGCCCTCGCGCTGATCGCAGCGCAGGCCTGGGACAAGCCGCCTCGCATCCTCATCACCGGCTCGCTTTATCTGGCCGGGCAGGTGCTTGCGCAAAATGATGCGCCGCCCGTCTGAAAACAGGTGCATAACACCAAAGTCTCGCTTAAGTTAAAGTCATTGCAACTTGACGAGTTTTCGTGATGCGTCCTTCTTCTGTGTTCCCTCCCGCGCTGGCCATTCGGGGGCTTTGCAAGAGCTTTGATGGCAAAGTCGCTGTCGATCAGCTCGACCTGACCGTTCAACCCGGCGAATTCTACGCCTTGCTTGGCCCCAATGGCGCCGGCAAGACGACCACCATCCGCATGACGGCCGGCCTCATGCTGCCGGACTCCGGCGCCATCGAGGTCTATGGGCTCGATGTGCTGAAGGATCCAACGGCGTCCAAGCGCATCACCGCCTGGCTGCCCGACGAACCCGCCCTCTACGACAAGCTCGATCCGTTGGAATATCTGGAATTTGTCGCGGGTCTGTGGGGCGTGGCGCCGGGCGTCGCCATGACCCGGGCGCGCGAGCTGCTTGAAGTGCTGGAGCTCTGGCCCCATCGCCACGCCCGCTGCGAAGGCTTCTCGCGTGGCATGAAGCAGAAAGTGGCGCTGGCGGGGGCGCTCATTCACGATCCCATGCTGCTGCTGCTTGACGAGCCGCTCACCG
The DNA here is from genome assembly GCA_947380915.1 of Beijerinckiaceae bacterium. The sequence continues at coordinate 2,045 of CANCSY010000212.1, read as the reverse complement.
GGCTGGACGCCGCCATCGCCCGGCAGGTCAAGGACCTGTTGACGGCCCGCGCCCGGACGGGACGGGCGATCATCCTGACCACCCATATTCTGGAAGTGGCGGAGCGGCTGGCGGACCGGATCGGCATCATCAACGCCGGGCGACTGTGCGCCGAAGGCACCCTCGAGGAACTGCGCGCCCGCACCGGTCGGACGGGAGACTCGCTCGAAGACGTGTTCCTCGACCTCACCAGCCGGTCGGCCGCGCCATGACCATGCGCCCCGCTTCCTTCCCATGGCTTGTGCGCCATGACCTGCGCCTGAGCTGGCGGAGGTTTTCCGGCCATTTCGCAGGTCGCTCCTTTGCGAAAATGGCGGGGATCATCGCCCTTGGCGTCGCTTTCATGCATCTGATTTCAGGGCCAAGCGCGACCATTTTCGCCTACAAGCCGGTCGACATGCAGCAGTCGATCCTCGGTGGCGCGGTCCTGTTCATCCTGTTGTGGCAGGTCTCCCAGGCCATCTCTCATTTCACGCGCCTCCTCTATTCGCGCGGCGATCTCGACCTGCTGCTTTCATCACCCATGTCGCCGCGCGCCGTGGTCGGCGCCCATGCGATTGCAGTGACCCTTGAAATCATTCTGGTGGTGGGGGCCTTCGTCTTTCCCATGGCCGATATGATCGCCTACAGAATGGGCTGGTCATGGCTCGCCATCTATCCGGCGACCCTTGCATCGGGCATGCTGGCCAGCGCCAGCGGGCTCGCCATCACGATCGGGCTATTCAAATTGCTTGGGCCACGGCGCACGCGCATGGCGGCGCAGATCACTGCGGCTTTTCTCGCCTCGGCTCTGATCCTGGGCGGACAATTGGCATACCTGCTCTCAAGCCCCGAACGGCCCACTTCGGCCCTGATCAGGGGCATGCCTCTGGCGCCGGACTTCATGGACTGGCTCATACTGGCGCCGGTCCATGGGATTGCAGGAGACCTCCGCTCCCTTCTGCTCTGGATAAGCCTGGGATCTCTGGCCTTTGTTCTGGCGGTCATAAGATTGGGACCGACTTTCCTCAGAAGCGCGATCCGGTCGGGAGGGCTGGCCGCCCGGCAGATTGTGGCGCGCGAAAAACCGGAAAAACCCTTTCGCCCCGGCGCGGGCGCCGCCTTGCGCCGCAAGGAATTGAAACTGCTGGGTCGCGACCCCTGGCTGTTCTCGCGGGCCCTGCTGCAAGGTCTCTATCTCGCCCCCATCTGCATCGTGATCTGGATCAGCCAGGACGATGCATCCCTGTCGCTTCTTGTGGCGCCGCTGCTCATCATGGTCCTGTCCCATCTGGCGGGGATCATGGCCTGGCTAACCGTCCTGAGCGAGGACGCCCCGGACTTCATGACAACCGCCCCTGTGACAGCGGACCAGATCCTGCGCAGCAAGCTGGAAGCCATCGCCCTGCCGCTCGGCCTCATCCTGCTGGGGCCAGCGCTGGGCCTGTGCTTGTTCGAGCTCCGGGACGCCCTGCTGACGGTCATCTTCGCCATCGCCGCTTGCATCTCCACGGCCCTGATCAATATCTGGCATCCCGCCCCCGCGAGGCGGGAGAATTCCGCAAGCCGCCACAATGCGCCCAAGATCGTTTCCCTGAAGGAGAATATCCTGGCGGTTTGCTGGGCGGTGGCCTGCGCCGCTGCGATTACGGAAGAAAATTACTGGGCCTATGCGGCGGCCGCGGCCATCTTCTTTGTCTGGATCAACCGGCCCCGGCCCTTGCCCGCCTTACCGCAGCAGCGCCAAGCCAGGGCATGAGGTGACGGACAACAGGCCAAGGGCATGGCGCTCGCGCGCGCGGCGGATTAAGGTCCGGCTCTGTTTTCGAGCCAGACGCGGATCCCATGAGCCTCACCCATCGCAATGTTCAGCCCGGCGACCATGTCTTTCTCGTGGACGGGTCGAATTTCATCTTCCGCGCCTATTTCCAGTCGATCCGGCAGGACCAGAAATACAATTACCGCACGGATCGCCTGCCCACGGGCGCGGTGCGCCTGTTCTGCACCAAGCTGTTCCAGTTCATCCG
>CANCSY010000211.1 GCA_947380915.1 Beijerinckiaceae bacterium | reverse complement strand
TTGATTTTCCCAATCCGCTGGGCATGGCCGCTGGCTATGACAAGGGCGCGGAGGCGCCGGACGCTCTCCTTCACCTCGGCTTCGGCTTTGTGGAGGTGGGCACCATCACCCCCCTGCCCCAGCCCGGCAATCCCAAGCCCCGCCTCTTCCGCCTACCGCAGGACGAGGGCGTCATCAACCGGCTCGGCTTCAACAGCGAGGGCCACGCCCCGCCCCATGCCAGGCTGCTGGCCCGGCAAGGCAAGCCCGGCCTGATCGGCGTGAATGTGGGGGCGAACAAGGACTCGGCGGATCGCGCGGGCGATTATGTGCAGGGGGTCAAGGCCTTCGCCGATGTCGCCAGCTATTTCACCATCAACATTTCCTCCCCCAACACGCCGGGCCTGCGCGACCTGCAACAGGCCGCCGCCCTCGACGATCTGCTCGCCCGCGTGCTGGATGCGCGCGACGCCGCCGCGCAGGTCCATGGCCGCAAACCGGTCTTCCTGAAAATCGCGCCGGACCTCGCCATGGGCGATCTCGACGACATCATCCGCGTCAGCGCCGCGCGCGGCATCGACGCGCTGATTCTCGGCAACACCACCATCACCCGGCCCCCGACCCTCCGGGAGGCCGCGACGGCGCAGGAGGCGGGCGGGCTCTCGGGCAAGCCGCTGTTCGAACTCTCCACGAAGATGCTGGGCGCGGCCTTTTTGCGCGTCGAGGGGCGCTTTCCACTCATAGGCGCAGGCGGCGTCGATGGGCCGGACAGCGCCTTCGCCAAGATCGAGGCGGGCGCGAGCCTGATCCAGCTCTATTCGTCCATGGTCTACAAGGGTGCGGGCCTGCCGGGCGAGATCCTGCGCGGGCTCACGGGCAAGCTCGACGAGCAGAACCTCGCCAGCATCAAGGATGTGGTGGGCCGCCGCGCGCTGGACTGGGCTCGCGATCTGGCCTGATCAACGCGGGCCGCGCCCCGCGTTGAGGAGGCGCAGCACCAGCCAGATCGGCACGACGATGACCGCCCCGGCGATCACATATTCCAGCACCACCCGCACAGCGCCGAAACCCAGATTCCACAGGCGGCGGAACAGGCGCTCCACGTTTTCAATGATTTCGGCGGGATGAATCTCCAGCCACATGAGCAGCGCGCCCGCGATCAGCGAGAGCATCAGCAGGCGGGCCAGAACCGAGAGCGGCGGGCCGCCAAGGAAGCGGGCGAGTGTGTCGGCCATGAGTAAATCCAGAATTAGCCAGGCGCCGCGATTCGGCTCGCCCCATTCCTAGTTCGCCCAAAAGGCCAAATCAGGGCGGCTTTAGCCCTGCCCCTCGCCGCCAAAATGATCTCCCTCGATCTTCTTGGCGGTGATGACCGCCTGGGTCCGGCTCTCGACCCCCAGCTTTTGCAGGATGGCGGAGACATGGGCCTTCACGGTGGCCTCGGACACCGTCAGTTCATAGGCGATCTGCTTGTTGAGCAGCCCCTCCGACAGCATCATCAGCACCCGCACCTGCTGGGGCGTGAGGGTCGCCATGCGACGCACGATGTCGGCGGTGTCCTTGTCGGCGGGCGCGGAAAGATCCACATCCGGCGGGGTCCAGGCGCCGCCCTCGAGCACCTTGCGAATGGCGGCGCGCATCACTTCCATATCCGTGGTCTTGGGAATGAAGCCCGAGGCGCCAAAATCGATGCAGCGGCGCATCACCCCCCTGTCCTCGTTGCCCGAGACGACGACCACCGGCACCCCGGGATGCTGGGCGCGCAGATACATCAACCCGGAGAAGCCGCGCACGCCGGGCATGGCCAGATCAAGCAAGACAAGATCGACCTCGTCATTGGCGTCGAGCTCCTTGGTCAGCGCCTCAAGGTCGGCGCATTCGACAATGGCGCAACCTTGAACAGCGCCGGCGACGGCCTGATGCAGGGCTCCGCGCACGAGCGGGTGGTCGTCAGCTATGATAATGCGTGTCGAAACACTCACGGTGAAATCCCCCCAAGGAATAGGCCTATTGGCGGACACTCTTGCAATCCTGTCAATTGGCCCGATGTTAAGTTGTTATCAAGCCGCCAATATAGCCCCTTGGAGTTGATCGTGACGCAGGACAAGCGAGTGGGGATCAAGCCGGAATGGGACGAGGGGACGACCCGCGCCGCCATTGATGGACGGGTCGCCTTCGCCACCGCCGTTTTTGTAGTGAGCGCAGGGGCCTTCGTCCTGCTCGACCGCATCGGGGCGCCCGAGCGGCTGGTGGCGGCGCTCGGCCCGGCCCTCGCCGCAGCAGGACTGGCGACCATCGGATTCATGCTGCGCTCCATGCGAATCGCCGGTTTTCATGGGGCAGGGCGCATCACGCCGGGCGTCTATGGGGGATTGGCCATGGCCGCGCTCGCGGCAGCGCTCGCCGCACCCTTCGCATGGCGCCCGCTCGCCAGCGCCTCCCTGTCCGATCTGGTGATCGGATTTGGTGGCGGTCTGGCCCTGGCGGGGCTGGTCACTGGCCCCCTGCTGCGCAAGGCGGGCGCCTTCTCCATCGCCGACCTGATCGCGACCCGCTTCCCGAGCCTGACCCTGCGCGTGGGCGTGACACTCGCCATCGGCGCCCTGGGCTTTTGTCTGGGGCTGGCGGGCCTGGCCATGGCCCAGAGCGTCATCGCCCAGGCGACCTCCCTCAGGCCGAACGTTTGCGCCATGATCGCGGCCTGCATCGTGGCGGTGATGGTCGTTCCCGGCGGCATGACGGGCCTTGTCTGGTCCGCGACAGGCGCCGCCGGACTGCTGATCGCGGGGATCGCCGCGCCGCTGGCCCTGATGATCGCCAGCGGCGCGACCATTCCACTGCCCCTGCCCGGCGACGGCGCCGCCTTTGAGCAAGCGCTTGCGCGCCTGTCAGAATGGCATGGCGCCGCCAACGCGCCTGCCGACGGGGACGGCATGCTCATCGCCGCCATGGCGCTGGGGCTGGTGGCGCTGCCACCCCTGATCGCTCCCCTCCTGACCACCCCGCGCGAGAGCGAAGCCAGAAGCGGCGGCCTTGCGGGGCTCCTGTGGTTCGCCCTGCTTGCGCTCATGGCGCTGGTGGTCGTGGCGGCCTCCACCCTCGCCCTGCAAGCTGGCGTGACGGGCCTGCGCCTCAATGATCTGCCCCCCTTTCTGCTGGCGGCCAGCGCGCGAGGCCTGGTCTCGATCTGCGGCGCCAATCCCCTCACAATCGCGCAGGCCAAAGAAGCTTGCGCGGCGCTGCCGGGCTTTGCGGACGCACTGCGGCCCAGCGACATCGCCGCCAGCGTCGAATATCTGCTGCTGGGCCTGCCTGACCTGCGCGGCTATGGCGCCGCCTTTTCAGGCCTGGCGATGGCGGGACGCATGGCCATCGCCATGGCCCTTTGCGCTGCGGGCTTCCTGACGCTGGCCACAGCGCTGGGCGACAGCGCCTTCTACCGGGCAAGCAAGGCCTACCGCCTGACAAGCCGCCGCCTTGCGACAAGACGCCTGATCCTGCTCGGCGCCATCGGCGGCGGCGTCTGGATATTGTCACAGATAACGCCAGATCCGCGCCTTCTGATCGCCACCGCCCTCGGCCTCAGCGCGGTGGCGGTGGCGCCCCTGCTGGCGCTCTGTCTCTGCCCCCGCGCAGAAGGACAGGATGGCGCCATCGGCCTTGTGGCGGGCCTGGCCATGGCCGAAGCGATCATACTGCTGCCCGGCCATGACCCGACGGTCGAAGTTCTGGCGACAGCGGCCGTGGTAGGCTGCGCAACCGCCATAGCCGCCGGCATTGGCGCCAGCTTCCTGCATCCGGCCGACCCCACGAGCGAGGGCGCCGCCTTCGTGACTGGCCTGCTGCACGGGCCAGGCGATGTGCTCCGCCCCGACAAAGGCGCCTGAACGCTTACTCGCGCAACAAGCGCTCCAGGGTCTCGATACGATCAGCGTCCTTCGCGGGCTTGTCCCAGCGGATGCGCGAAATGCGGGGAAAGCGCATGGCTACGCCGGACTTGTGGCGCGTGGAACGATTGAGGCCATCAAAGGCGATTTCGAGGACAAGGCCGTGGCTCACCTCGCGCACGGGGCCGAAGCGGTTGGTCGTGTTGTTGCGCACCCATTTGTCGAGCTGGCCCAACTCCTCATCGGTGAAGCCGAAATAGGCCTTTCCCACGGGCGCCAATTCATCGCCATTGGCGCCTTCGCGCCAGACGCCAAAGGTGAAATCCGAATAGAAGGACGAACGCTTTCCATGGCCGCGCTGGGCGTACATCAGGACAGCGTCTACATTGAAAGGATCGCGCTTCCATTTCCACCAGGGCCCCTTTGGGCGGCCAGGAATATAAATGGATTTGCGCCGCTTCAGCATCACCCCTTCGATGGCGTCCGCATCCGCGCCCGCACCCGCGCTTGCGGGATCGCGTCTTGCCTCCGCCAAAGCCTCCCATGTGTCGAAGGGCACCAGAGGCGACAGATCCAGCCGTGGCGAACCGCAGCGCGTCAGCAGCGCCTCCAGCCGCGCGCGTCGCTCCATGAAAGGCAGCGGGCGAAGGTCCTCGCCATTTTCCGTCAACAGATCATAGGCGCGGATATGCAGCGGATATTCGTTTATCAGTTTGGCCGTCACGCTCTTCCGGTTGAGCCTCTGCTGCAAGACGCCGAAGGACTGCACCAGCCCCTCGCGCACCACCAGCAATTCCCCGTCAATGGCGACATCGCCCAGACCCGCGGCGCCCAGCGCCTCCAGCAGGTCGGGGAAACTATGGGACATATCCTCGCCCGTGCGTGAATAGAGCCGCTGCACGCTGGCGCCCGCAGCGTCAAAGCCGGTGACCGCCTGCACGCGAATGCCATCCCATTTCCACTCGGCCGAAAATTCAGCGGGGTCGAGCGTGGCGAAATCGGCCTCGTCCAGCGCATGGGCCAGCATGGGCGTGCGGAAGGGCGCGGGATCATCGGTCACGGGGCGCGGCTCGCGGCCCTCCACCCAGGCGAAGAGATCGAGATAGGGCGGCTTGAGGCCATGCCAGACCTCCTCGACATCATTGGGGTCCAGCCCGCCCATGGCGGCCACAGCCGTCTTGGCGAGGCGCGCGGAGACGCCAATGCGCAAGCCCCCGGTGATGAGCTTCAACAGAGCCCAGCGTCCCGTCTCGTCCAGCGCATCGAGCCAGAGGGCGAGTTGCAGGGGCAGCGCGCTTTTGCTGGTCTCGTGCAATTGCTCGACGATACCCGACAGGGTCGGCGCCAGCGGCTGGTTGGAGCCTGCGGGCCGCTCTGGCGCTTGCGGCGCAGGCCAGAGCAGGGCCACGGTCTCCGACAGATCGCCTACATCGTCATAGCTCATGGCGAAGAGCACGGGGTCGGTGCGCTCGCTGATCAGGGTGCGAATGAGCGCAGGCTTCGCATGGGCGAAACTGAGCGCCCCGGTCATGGCGGCCAGCGCATAGCCGCGATCAGGATCGGCCTGGGTGCGGAGATAATCCACCAGCAGGCGCAGCTTGTTGTTGCGCGAGGGCTCATAGGCCAGACGGTCCAGCAGCTCGGCGAAGCGGTTCATGGCTGCGCCTCCGCCGCCGGCTCACCATCGTCCCCATAGCCGATGAGATTGAGCGGGCGCGCCTGCAAGCCGCGCTGGGCGGCCCAATGCACCAGCGCATCCTCCGCGCCATGGGTGACCCAGAGCTCGCAGCAGCCAGTCTCCTCCACCGTGGCGCGCAACTCGTCCCAATCCGCATGGTCTGAAATGACGAGGGGCAGTTGCACGCCCCCCTGCCTTGCGCGCGCGCG
>CANCSY010000210.1 GCA_947380915.1 Beijerinckiaceae bacterium | reverse complement strand
ATCTGCGCCCTGCAGGCGGCGATGGAAGGCTATGAAGTCGTGACCATGGACGACGCCGCCCCGCGCGCCGACATCTTCGTCACCGCGACCGGCAATGTGGACGTCATCACCGTCGATCACATGCGCGCCATGAAGGACCGCGCCATCGTGTGCAACATCGGCCACTTCGACTCGGAGATCCAGGTCGCGGGCCTGCGCAACTTCAAATGGTCGAACAACAAGCCGCAGGTGGACGAGATCGAGTTCCCCAGCGGCAAGCGGATGATCCTTCTGTCCGAAGGTCGCCTGGTGAACCTTGGCAATGGCACCGGCCATCCCTCCTTCGTGATGTCCGCCTCCTTCACCAACCAGACCCTCGCCCAGATCGAGCTCTGGACGAAGCAGGGCCACTATCAGAAGAAGGTTTACACCCTGCCCAAGCACCTCGATGAGAAGGTCGCCATGCTGCATCTGGAGAAGATCGGCGTGAAGCTCACCAAGCTCTCCGATGAGCAGGCCACCTATCTGGGTCTGCCCCAGCAGGGTCCCTTCAAGCCCGACACCTATCGCTATTGATAGGTTCGGTTACGGGTCTTATTGGCCGACCAGCAAAAATTCGCCTCCGCGTGGCTGCGCGGAGGCGATTTCGTTTCATTAACCACTTCCTCAAGGAGTCCTGCTGCGGGTAAAGTGCACTGATTCGCGCGCTGGATGGATCGTGGGAGCATTTTGCTCAGCGATCCGGGAATTGGGGCAAGCAAGATGGGACGTTTGGAGCGGACAGGGGACAGATCGCGCCTTGTCGCGACTTTTCCTGTCGCAACCTGGCCCGCCGCGCCAAGGATCGCCGCACCCAGGATCCCCCTGCCGATCGCCCGCTTCGCCTCGCTGCCCTTGCTGGCGGTCGTCACGGCTTCGGGCGCCCTTGCGCAGGGCGCTGATCCCGTCCAACAGGCCGCCGCCTCCCAGCCCTTCATCGGGCTTCTTTTCATGGTCGCCCTTGCGGGCATCGCCACCGCCACGACCCTCGTGCATCTGGCTGGCCGCCGGAACTGGCGCGAGCGCGAGACCATGCTGACAGCCGAACTCACCACCGCCCGCGCCGGTCTGCACCGCGCCAATGTTTTCCTGTCCTCCGAATCACAGATCCTCGTCGCCTGGGGCGCGGGGGAGGAGCCGGACATTGCTGGCGACCTCAGCCTGATCGGGGAAATGACGACGCGGCGTCATGTGCTGGCCTTCGGCACCTGGCTGGGCGCTGAAGCCGCGCAGGGCCTTGAGCGCGCCGTCGATCAATTGCGCCAGCGGGGCGAAGGGTTTCGCCTGCCCCTGACCAGCCTCAAGGGCCGCCATTTTGAGGCCGATGGCAGCGCGGTTGGCGGCCGCGCCGTGCTGCGCATCCGCGACATTTCCGGCGACCGGCTGGAACTGACCCAGTTGCGCGAGAGCAATGCGGGCGCCCGCGCAGAACTTGACGCCCTGCGCAGCCTGCTCGACGCCTTGCCGACGCCAGTTTGGACCCGTGGTCCCGATGGAAACCTGACCTGGGCCAACGCAGCCTATGCGCGGGCCGTGGAGGCCATCGATGGCGAGGATGCGGTATACCGCAGGCTCGAACTTCTCGACCGGGACGACCGCCAGACCGCCGCCGCCGCCCGCGCCGGGGCGCGCATGTGGCGCGGACGCGTCCATGCGGTGGTGGCCGGACGCCGCAATCTCATGGATGTGCTGGATCTGGACTGCGCTGGCGGATCGGTGGGCCAGGCCACGGACCTGTCAGAGCTCGAGGGCGTGCGCGCCGACCTGTCGCGCCAGATGGACGCCCATACCCGCACCCTCGACCAGCTTTCGACGGCCGTGGCGATCTTCGACCGGGGCAAGCGTCTGGCTTTCCACAACGCCGCCTATCGGCATCTGTGGGATCTGGATCAGGCCTTCCTCGACCAGAACCCGACCGATTCGGAAATCCTCGATCGCCTGCGCGCTGAGCGTCGCCTGCCCGAACAGGCCGATTTCCGCGCCTGGAAGGCGGAGATGATGGGCGCCTATCAATCGGTCGAGACCATCGAGCAGGTCTGGTATCTGCCCGACAGCCGCACCCTGCGCGCCGTCATCAATCCCAATCCGCAAGGCGGCGTCACCTATCTCTTCGACGATGTGACCGAGCGGTTCCATCTGGAATCCCGCTACAATTCGCTCATGCGGGTGCAGGGCGAGACACTGGACTCCCTGCGCGAAGGCGTTGCGGTGTTCGGCAGCGACGGGCGGTTGAAGCTGCACAATCCCGCCTTCCAGAGCCTCTGGAACCTTTCCGCAGCGACCCTGGCCGACCAGCCCCATGTGGACGAGATCGCCCATGCCTGCACGAGAGCCTATGGCGCCATGGCCGACTGGGACCGGTTGCGCGCGCTGGTGGCGGGGCTGCATGACGAGCGCACAGGCTTCGAGCGACGGATGGCGCGCCTCGATGGCAGCGCCATCGATTGCGCCGCCGCACCCCTGCCCGATGGGGCGACCCTGCTGACCTTCTCCGACGTAAGCGCCGCCGTCGACATCCAGCGCGCCCTCACCGAGCGCAACAAGGCGCTGGTGGAGGCGGAGAAGATCCGCAACGATTTCGTCCACCATGTCTCCTACGAACTGCGCTCGCCCCTCACCAACATCATCGGCTTCAGCCAGTTGCTGAGCGATGGCACTGTCGGCCAGCTGAACCAGAAGCAGCTCGAATACAGTGGCTACATCATGAAGTCGTCGGGGGCGCTGCTCGCCATCATCAACGACATTCTCGACCTCGCCTCCATTGATACGGATGCGATGGAGCTTGAGTTGAGCGACGTCGACATTCGCCGCACCATCGAGGCAGCCGCCCAGGGCCTGCAGGACCGCCTGTCGGAATCCTCGATCCATCTCCAGATCGTGGCCATGGACAATGTGGGAACCTTCCGCGCCGACGCCAAACGGCTGCGGCAGGTACTGTTCAACCTTCTGTCCAACGCCATCGGCTTCTCGACTCCCGGCCAGACCGTCACCATCGCGGCCATGCGGCGCGGCGACAAGATCGTCTTCAAGGTCACGGACGAGGGACGCGGCATTCCGGCGGAAGTCCTGGCCCAGGTCTTCGACCGGTTCCGCACCCACACCATCGGCACCCGGCACAAGGGCGTGGGCCTGGGCCTGTCGATCGTGCGCGCCTTCGTCGAACTGCATGGCGGCCGGGTGCAGATCGAGTCGGCCCCCGGCGAGGGCACGACGGTCACCTGCATTTTCCCGGAGGCCGGGATCGCGCAGAACCATTCGGCCGAAGTGGCGTAACGGGGAGCGACCATGCAGGCCCAAGCGGATCACGAGACCATCTGGACCATCGATCTGCCCGGCGAGGCCGCCACCCTTGACCTCGCCCAGCGCATCCTGCCCCTCGTCGGCCCCAATGATCTCGTCACCCTCTCCGGGGACCTGGGCGCCGGCAAGACCACCTTCGCCCGAGCGCTCATCCGCCTGCTGACGCAGGACCCGCAACTTGAGGTGCCCAGCCCCACCTTCACCCTGATGCAGGTCTACCAGACCCCCGGTTTTCCCGTGGTCCATGCGGATCTCTATCGCATCCGCGACCCCTCGGAACTGGCGGAACTGGGCTGGGATGAGGCCGCCGAAGGCGCCCTGCTGATCGTGGAATGGGCCGACAAGGCGGGCGGCCTGCCCCCTGACCGGCTCGACATATCCCTCGCGATGGCCTCCCCGCGCGAACCCGATCAGCGCATCGCCACCATCACCGGCAATGGCGCCTTCGCCGCGCGCGTGGCCCGCGCCCGCGACATCCAGGCCCTGCTGGAGCGCGCCGGCTGGGGCGAGGCCAAGCGCGCCTTCATGCTCGGCGACGCCTCGGTGCGCGCCTATGAGCGGCTGACGAAGCCCGATGGATCCCAGGCGATCCTGATGATCTCGCCGCCGCGCCCCGATGGGCCGCCGGTGCGCAATGGCAAGCCCTATTCGGCCATCGCCCGCCTTGCCGAAGACATGCGCCCCTTCATCGCCGTCGATCTGGCCCTGCGCGCGCAGGACCTCTCCGCACCCGAAATCTACGCCTATGATCTGGAGGCGGGGCTGGCGGTGCTGGAGGATTTCGGCGCCCTGCCCGTCGCCGATGATCGCGGCCCGATCCCCGACCGCTATGCGGAGGCGACCGCCGCGCTCGCCACCCTGCACGGTTCTGATCTTTCCGGCGATTTGCCGCTGGACGATCAGGAGACCTACCGCGTGCCGGTCTATGACATCGACGCGCTGCTGATCGAGGTCGAGCTGATTCTGGAATGGTATGCGCCCCATGTGGCCCGCACCCCCCTCAGCTCCAGCGCCCGGGCCGCCTTCGTCAATCTGTGGCGCCCACTGCTCCAGCAGATCTGCGCGGCGCCAACCACCTGGTCCCTGCGCGATTATCACTCGCCCAATCTCATCTGGCTGCCGGATCGGCAGGGGGTGCGCAAGGTGGGGATCATCGATTTTCAGGACTGCGTGCTGGGCCATCCCGCCTATGACCTTGTGTCGCTTTTGCAGGACGCCCGCGTCACCGTTTCGGACGAGCTGGAGCTGAAGCTGCTGTCCCATTACGCGCGCCTGCGCCAGGCGGAGACGCCTGACTTCAACATGATGGACTTCGCCCGCGCCTATGCGGCGCTGGGCGCCCAGCGCGCCACGAAGATCCTGGGCATCTTCGCCCGCCTCGACCGGCGCGACGGCAAACCGCAATATCTGGCCCATCTGCCCCGGGTGGAGCGTTATCTGGCCAAGGATCTCGCCCATCCCGATCTCGCCCCCCTGCGGGCGTGGTATGAGACCCATCTGCCGCGCGCGGTTTCCTCGCGCGCCTGATTGCTGAACGAGAGACCCATGAGCGCAGGATCATCGCCCACCCACGCCATGATCTTCGCCGCAGGCCTTGGCACGCGCATGCGGCCCATCACCGACACGGTCCCCAAGCCCCTCGTGAAAGTCCATGGCCGAGCGCTGATCGACTATGTGCTGGACTCCTTCGCCGCTGCTGGCGTCACGGACGCGGTGGTGAACGTCCATTATCTCGCCGACCAAATCGAGGCCCATCTGGCGGGCCGCACCGCGCCGCGCATCGCCATCTCCGACGAGCGCGACAAGCTGCTCGACCAGGGCGGCGGCATTCGCAAGGCGCTGCCGCTGCTGGGCGACGGCGCCTTCTTCGTGGCCAACACCGACGCCTTCTGGGTGGAAGGCCCCACCTCCAACCTGCGCCGCCTCGCGCAGGCCTGGGACCCCCAGCGCATGGATGCGCTGCTGCTCGTCGCCTCGACCGCCACCAGCGTGGGCGTCGATTGGCCCGGCGATTTCCACATGGATCAGGAGGGGCGGCTGACGAAACGCGGGCAGAGCGAGGTGGCCGCCTTCGTCTATTCGGGCGTCGGCGTGTTGAAGGCCGAGCCCTTCGCCAATGATGAGCGCGAGGTCTTCCGCCTCTCGCCCTTCCTCTTCGAGGCCGCCGAGAAGGGCCGCCTCTTCGGCCTGCGTCTCGATGGCCTGTGGCTGCATGTGGGCACGCCCGAGGCCATCGGGGAGGCGGAGGCCGCCATCGACCGCTCGGTGCGCTGACCATGGCCTCCCTCACCACGGCCCCGCGCCTCTACTCCATTCCGCCGGGGGTTCCCTGGCTCGCGACCTTCGCGCAGGCCTTTCTCAACGGCGAGATCGTGCCGGGCTTTGGCGCCCATGTGGGGCCGCTGCGCCTGTCGGGCGCGACAATCTATGTGCCGACCCGCCGCGCCGCCCGCGCGCTGGCGCTGGAGTT
>CANCSY010000209.1 GCA_947380915.1 Beijerinckiaceae bacterium | reverse complement strand
CGAGTCCATCTCGGCGTAGAAGCCTGCGAAGCGCGTGCGGTCGGCGCCGGTGGCGAAGGGGTTCACGCCGTTGAAGGGGCGACGCTCGAAGCCGCTGAGACGGGTGAGCGCATATTGCGACCAGCTGATCGACTTGCCGAACTCGCCATCGCTGGGCACATCCACGCCCGCCGCCTTCTGCTGGCGGACCACCTCGGCCACGCTTGAGGTGAGGCAGGCCTTGTAGGCGGCCTCGTCATAGGGCTGGCGGGTCTGACGGGCGCGGATGAAGGCGCGCAGGGGCTCGGGGCGGATGAGGCTGCCGACATGGGTGGTGAGGATGCGATCAGTGCTGCGCTTCATGGTGAAACCTATCTCTTGAATGCGGGAAATCGCTAGCACGGCGGGAAACGCCGGGCAAACAGCCCTGTTGTCATGCTTTCGCCGCGTTGATCGCCGCCCAGATCCGCTCGGGGGTGGCGGGCATGTCCAGATGGCGCACGCCGACGGGCGCGAGGGCGTGCAGCACCGCATTCATGATGACGGCGGAGGCGGGCGTCGTGCCGCCCTCGCCGCCGCCCTTGATGCGCAGGGGATTGCCGCGCGTGGCGTCTTCGGTGATGTCCACCTTGAACATGGGGAACATGGAGGCGCGCGGCATCGCGTAATCCATGAAGCTTCCGGTGAGCACCTGGCCGGAGTCCGGATCGTAGGCCACGCCCTCGCCCAGCGCCGGGCCAGCGCCCTGCACCACGCCCCCATGCACCTGCCCATGCAGGATGAGCGGGTTCACCGGCTGGCCTGCATCGTCGATGGTCGCATACTGGATCATTTCCAGTTCGCCCGTCTCCGGATCGATCTCGACCTCGCAGACCGCGCAGCCCGTGGGATGGGCTGGGATGCGGCCATTGAAGGTCTTCTTCGCCCCCAGGGGGATGCGCAGCTCTTCGGGCAGGGCCGGATTCCCGGCGATGGCGCGGGCGAGATCGAAGATGTCGAAGCGCTGGTTGTTGCGGGTGGTCTGGAAGAAGCCATCCTCGAAGCTGACCTCCGAGACGGGAACCTCCATCAGCGCCGCCGCCACCAGCTTGCCCTGATCGATGACCGCATCGCTGGCCTCGACCATCAGGGCGCCGGCGAGACGCATGGAGCGATCCGAATGGGTGCCACCGCCCGATTCCACCAGCGCCGTGTCCCCATAGATCAGCTTCACATCGTAAGGCGTCACGCCCACCAGATCAGCCACCACCTGGGCGAAGCTGGTCTCATGGCCCTGGCCCGTGGTCTGGGTGCCCACCACCAGCTCCACGCGCCCTTCGGGATTGATGGCGATCTCCACCCGCTCATGGGGCGCGCCGACGGGCGTCTCGATATAATTGGCGAGGCCGAGCCCTGCGAGCTTGCCGCGCGCCAGCGCCGCCAGACGCCGCGCCTCGAAGCCGTTCCAGTCCGACAGATCCAGCGCCCGGTCGAGATTGCCGAAGAAGTCGCCGCTGTCATAGGTGAGGCCCGAGGCCGCGCGATAGGGCAACGCCGCGCGCCCGATCATGTTGCGCCGACGCAGTTCGATCCGGTCGATCCCCATGTCCGATGCGGCCATGTCGAGCAGGCGCTCGATGACCAGCGTCGCCTCGGGACGGCCCGCGCCCCGATAGGGGGCGATGGGCACGGTGTTGCTCATGGCGCCCAGCAGGCGCACGCCAGCCCTGGGAATGTCATAGACCGTAGTGCCCACACGCCAGCCATTATGCAGCGGCGTATAGGTGACCATATGGGCGCCGATGTTGCTGATGATCTCCACGTCATAGGCGAGGATCCGGCCGCTCGCGTCAAAGGCGAGGCGGGCGTGGGTGACGCTGTCGCGGCCCTGATAATCGGTGAGGAAGCATTCGTTGCGGTCACCGGTCCATTTCACCGGACGGCCCACCACCCGGGCGGCCCAGAGCACGCCAAGCTGTTCGGTATAGGTGTTGGTGCGGGTGCCAAAGCCCCCGCCCACATCCGGCACCACCACGCGCAGGCGATCAGGGGTCAGCTTCATGGCGGCGCAAAGGCCCGCCCGCATGCGATGGGCGCCCTGACAGCCTGACGTGAGCAGATAGTGTCCGGTAGCGGCGTCATATTGGCCCAGAGCCGCGCGCGGCTCCATTTGCGCGGTGACCGTGCGCTGGCTGCGGAACCGCTCCTCCACGACATGGGCGGCGCTGGCGAAGGCTTCGGCGACCCCGGTGCGATCATTCACATCGGCGTCAAGCGCCAGATTGCCGGGCACGTCATCCCACAGTTGCGGGGCGCCGGGCTTCAGGGCCGTGGGGCCGTCCACCACCGCCGGCAGGATCGTGTAAGCCACCTCGAGCGCCTCGGCCGCATCGCGCGCCTGCTCGCGCGATTGCGCCACCACCATGGCGACGGGCTCGCCGGGAAAGCGAACCTTGTCCACGGCGAAGGGAATATGGGGCTTGTCATGGACCATATGGCCAAGGCTGGCCATGAAGGCGCCACGCTTCCAGTCCACCGCATCGGCGGAGACGGCGCCCTGGGCGAAGCCGCCGTAGCCCTCGGCAAGATAGTCCTGGCCCGTCAGCACCGCCAGCACGCCCGGCATGGCGCGCGCCGCCGTCGAATCTATGCGATCGATCACCGCATGGGCGTGGGGCGAGCGCGCGAAAGCGGCGAAGACCTCGCCGGGGATCGAAATGTCATCCGTATAGCGGCCCGCGCCGCGCACCAGACGCAAATCCTCGAATCGTGGCAGAGGCCGCCCGATCCATGGCCCGCCGTTTCCGCCGCTCTTATGTCGCCCACTCGCCACCTGGCGTCCCCCTTGTTGCACATGCGCTGGCCGCCTGTATAAGTTCGCCCCTCTTCGAAGGGCGTCCGGCGGCAAGTCGGTCGCTTCTATAACATTGCAACACGAGTGGAAACGGCCATGGGACAGATCGAGACGGACACGAACCAGGCTGCGGGCGCGGCTGTGGATTTCGACCGCTTCCGCCTGCGCCGCTTCATCGAGAGCCTGTCGCCCGACCAGCTCGAAATTCGCGAGGGCAAGACCGATCTCGCCGATGTCGCCAGCGTGGTCGATGGCAACCCCAAGGCGATCCTGTTCCGCGATGTCGGCCCCGAGGGGCAGGAGCTGGTCGCCAGCGTCTGCGGCAGCCGCGAGCGCATCGCTCAGGCCTTTGGCGTGCCGCCCGCGCAGGTCATGGCGGAAGTGCTGCGGCGCCTGCGCAACCGCCCGCAGGTGATCGAAGTGACGCGTGAGGAGGCGCCCTGCCAGCAGGTGGTGCTGACCGGCGACGACGCGGATCTGACCACCCTGCCCGTGCATCTGCAGCATGGCATGGATGGCGCGCCCTATATTTCCTCCTCCATCGATTATGTGGTCGATCCCAAAACCGGCCTCACCAATGTGGGCATCCGCCGTCTCATGCTGCGCGGCCGCAAGGAAGCTGGCGCCGATCTGGTCGCCCCCAGCGATCTCAAGGCGATCTATGAGGCCTGCGCGCGCGAGGGCAAGCGCCTGCCGGTGAGCTTCGTCTGCGGCGCCCATCCCGTCGATTATGTGGCGGGCATGATGCGCCTGCCCATCGACGAGACGGGCCTTGTCGCCTCCCTGCGCGACAGCCCGCTGCCGCTGGTCAAATGCGTCACCAATGACATCATGGTGCCCGCCGATGCGGAACTGGTGCTCGAAGGCTATTTCGACGAGCGCGGCCATGTGGAGCCCGAAGGGCCCTATGGAGAGTTTCTGGGCTATTACGGCGCGCTGAAGCGCAATCCCGTGTTCCATCTCACCGCCATCACGAAGCGCCACGACGCTCTGTTCCAGACCATGAGCATCAGCGGCCCGGCGCTGGCGCGCACCGACACGGCGCAACTGGCGGCACTGCGTGCGGAGATCACCGTCTGGCGGGCTCTGGAGACCGCCGTGCGCGAGCCGGTGGCGGTCTATGCGGCGGCCTCCAGTGGCGGCTTGCTGAACATCCGCATCGCCATTCGCCAGCGGGTGCCGGGCGAGGCGCGCAACGCCATCGCGGCGGCGCTGGGCTCGCTGGCCAATGTCAAACACGCCTTCGTGGTGGACCCGGACATCGACGTGACCAATGACGAGCAGATGGACTGGGCGCTGGCGACCCGCTTTCAGGCGGATCGCGATTTCCTGATCATGTCGGGCCTGCGGGCCATGCCGCTCGACCCCTCGCTCATGGGCTCCCATCAGGGCGCCAAGGCGGGTTTTGATTGCACCTGGCCCTTCGGCTCGGGCGGACGGCTCGACGCGCAGGTGCCTGAAGCGCCAAAGTATCAGGGCGCGCGCTTTCCCAGCGTGGAGGCGGCGCTCGCCCATGGGCCGAAGGTCTTCGAAGACCTCATGTCCGCCGTGGGCAGCCGCGACGGTCGCGAGATTGTGCGCGAACTTGACCGCCTGCGCGCAGCCGTCGGCGTCGCCCGCGATCCTGAAGGCCGCTATATCATGGGCGCGCCAAAGGCCTGACCCGCGCGTCTTGTGCGCGCCCGGGCGGATCGCTATTCAGTCCGCCCAATCGATTCACGCAAGCGCGCATCATTGCGCCCCCGGAGGAAAACCCATGTCGAGACTGAAATCAGCCGGAGCAGGCCTTCTGGCCCTCCTTTGCGCCAGTGCGGGCGCGCAGGCCCAGGAAGTGACCGTCAAGGTCGGCATCGCCAAGGCGCTCGCCACCGCCGCCACCATGATCGCGATCGAGAAGGGCTACTTCAAGGAAGCCGGCGTCAAGGTGGAGATCGAAAATCTCGACTCCTCCGCCAATGTGATGGCGCTGCTGGCCCAGGGACAGTTGCAGATCATCGAGGGCGGCATCTCCGTGGGCTATTTCAACGCCATCGAGCGCGGCCTGCCGATCACGATCGTGGCTGATCGCGTCTCCACGCCCCTCAGCCACAAGCTGCTGATCCGCCCTGATCTGGCGGATTCGATCAAGACCCCCGGCGACCTCAAGGGCAAGATCATCGCCTCCAATGGTCCGGGCTCGGTGACGACCTATGAAGTCGCCAAGATCCTCGGCAAGGACGGGGTGGGCATCAAGGACGTGGACATCAAGATCCTGTCCTTCGTTAACATGGGCATCGCCCTCACCAACAAGGCGGTGGACGCCGCGCTGGTGATTCAGCCCTGGGCCTCCCAATATGTGGAGAAGGGCATCGGCAAGGTCTTCGCCGATCCCGACGATTACGCCGATCCCAAGCCCCTCACCATCGCCGTCAACATGGTGAACACCGATTGGGCAGGAAAGAACAAGGATCTGATGCGTCGTTACTACTTCGCCTATTCGCGCGCGGTGCGCGAATATTGCCAGGCCTATCACGGCGGCAAGAACCGGCAGGAAGTCATCGACATCATCGTGCGTACGGGCCTTGAAGAGCGCCCCGAGATCATCGCCAACACCCCGTGGCCAGCCCGCAACGTCAGCGGCCGCATGAATATTCCGGTGCTGCTGGACATGCAGAAATATTACATCAAGGAAGGCCTCGCCTCGAAGGAGCTGAGCGTCGACCAACTCGTGAACAACGAATATGTGGACGCGGCCATGGAAAAGCTCGGCCCCTTCACGGTCGAGAACGCCGCCAGCAAGCTGGACGGCTGCCGGTAAGGCCCGCTCTGGTTCGAACAGTCAAAGCCCGGCCATCTGGTCGGGCTTTTTCCATGGCGCCCCGCTCGACTTCGGCCTGAACCGGCGATATCATCACGTTAGATCGCTAAGTTGTCCATCGGGAGGACGCCATGCTGACCCCAGACGAAAATGACCTGCTGTGCCGCGTCGAGGGCGACGC
>CANCSY010000208.1 GCA_947380915.1 Beijerinckiaceae bacterium | reverse complement strand
CGGTCTCGACCTCAGGGCGTGTGACAGGGCCTTGCGCATCTTGCTGCAAGGCGAAAAGGCTCATCACGATGCCCGGCGTGCAGAAACCGCAGTGGGAGCCGTGATGGTCGACCATGGCCTGCTGGATGGGGTGCAGCGCATTGCCCTCCGCCAGATCCTCGATGGTCAGGATCTCCGACCCGTCCACCTGACCCATGAGCAGGATGCAGGCGTTGACGGGGCGTTGATCGAGCTTGCCGTCGCTGGCTCGGGCCAGAACGACGGTGCAGGCTCCGCAGTCTCCCTCCCCGCAACCCTCTTTCGTGCCGATGGCGTGGGCGTTGAGCCGCAGCCAGTCAAGCAAGGTGGCGTGGGGAGAGAAACCCGCGAGATCGACCCGCGCGCCCCGGAAGATGAAGCTGATATGATCTCGTTTCATTGGGGGCTCGCGGGTCGGTTTGCGCTTACTTTGGTCGATTACTTCGGCACAGTGTCGTCAATGCCCTTCACATACCAGTTCATGCTGGTGATCTGCTTGTCCGTGAGGGCCTTGCCGTCCTTGCATTCGACAGGCTTGCCATCCTGGCCGAGAACCGGGCACTTGAAGGGATGCAGCTTCTTGGCCTTGATGGCGGCTGCGGTTTCTTCCGCGATCTTCTTCACGTCGTCCGGGATGTTGGCGTAGGGCGCCAGATGCACCATGTCGACGTCCATGCCGCCAAAGGTGTCCTTGGACTTCCATGTGCCGTTGAGCACAGCCTTGGTGCGCTCGATATAGTAGCTGGACCAGTCATCGACGATGGAGGTCATCTGCGCCTTGGGGGCGAAGCGGGCCTGGTCGGAGGCCTGGCCGAACCCGAGCTTGCCGGCCTTTTCCGTCTCCTGCAGGGGAGCCGCGGAATCGGTGTGCTGGGTGATGATGTCGGCGCCCTGGGCCAGCAGGGCCTTGGCGGCGTCAGCTTCCTTGCCCGGATCGAACCAGGTGTTGGCCCAGATGATCTTGACCTTCACGGCCGGGTTCACCGACTGCGCGCCCAGAATGAAGGCGTTGATGCCAGCCACCACTTCCGGGATCGGGAAGGAGGCGACATAGCCAAGGGTGTTGGTCTTGGTCATCTTGCCGGCGATCTGGCCGATCACATAGCGGCCCTCGTGGAACTTCGCCGTATAGGTGGCGACGTTCTCGGAACGCTTGTAGCCGGTGGCGTGTTCGAACTTCACGCCCGGAAACTTCTTCGCGACACGCAGGGTCGGCTCCATATAGCCGAAGGAGGTGGTGAAGATCAGCTTGTGGCCGGAGCGGGCGAGCTGCTCGATGGAGCGATCGCTGTCGGTCTCGGGCACGTTCTCGAGGAAGGTGGTCTCGACCTTGTCGCCGAGCGCCTTCTGCATGGCGATGCGGCCCTGATCATGCTGATAGGAATAGCCGAAGTCGCCAACCGGGCCGACATAAACGAAGCCGACCTTGAGTTTTTCGGCAGCGAAGGCGGCGCTGCCTGCGGCGATGGCGACCGCGGACGCGAGCACCAGTTTGAATACGGTTTTCTTCATTTTTTAATCCCTTCTGGACAGATCCTACAAACGTGAACGCTACTTTTCACATCACATGCACGAGGCTCATGCAATTTACTTACCGGGGCGCGATGAAGGCCTGGCCAAGAGCTGCCGGCGCTGCGGCGCTCTTTCGCGCCCCGGAACTCAACAACAGCAGGGCGACGATGGTCGCCAGATAGGGGACCGCCGAGAGTAACTGTCCGGGCAGGCCCAGGGAGGCAGCCTGTGCATGCAATTGCAGCACGGTTGCGCCCCCGAAGAGCAAGGCGCCCAAAACCACGCGCCATGGCTTCCACGATGCGAAGACCACCAGCGCCAGCGCGATCCAGCCACGACCAGCCGTCATGCCCGGCGACCAGAAGGGCGTATAGGCAAGGGTGAGATAGGCGCCCGCCAGGCCCGCGCAACCGCCGCCGAACAGGGTCGCCAGAAACCGTGTGCGCCGCACCGACAGGCCCAACGCATGGGCTGATTGATGGTTGTCCCCGATGGCGCGCAGGGCGAGGCCGGCGCGTGAGCGCGCCAGAAACCAGGCGACCCCCGCCACCAGTCCGAAGGCCACATAGACGAAGAGGTCCTCCCCGAAGACAAGCTGGCCCACATAGGGCAGGTCGGAGAGGCCGGGGACATGCAGATGCGCGGGCGGATCGCGCTTGAGGCCGACAAAACCCGCGCCCAGCAGGCCCGACAGGCCGATGCCGAATATGGTCAGGGCCAGACCCGAGGCCACCTGATTGATGGCGAAGCCGATGGTGAGCAGCCCAAACAGCGCCGCCATGAGGGCGCCCGCCACGATGCCGCAAAGGGCGCCGATCATGGTCGAGCCGCTCGCATAGGCGCCCGCAAAGCCCATGGCTGCGCCCATGATCATCATGCCCTCGACGCCAAGGTTCAACACGCCCGCGCGCTCGGTCACGAGTTCGCCGATGGCCGCCAGTATCAACGGCGTCGCCGCCGTCACCACGGTCATCAGGATGAGTTGGAACATCTGCGAGGTCATGCAAGCGCTCCGAAACGCAGGCGGATGCGGTAGCGCGTCGCGGTATCCGCCACCAGCACGCACATGAGCAGAATGCCCTGGAAGGCGCGGGTCATGTCATTGGGCAGGGATAGCTCCACCTGCGCCGCCTCGCCCCCGATATAGGTCAGCGCCAGCACCAGCGCCGCCACCAGAATCCCCATGGGCGACAGGCGCCCGAGGAAGGCGACGATGATGGCGGTGAAGCCATAGCCCGGCGAAATCTTCGGGGTGAGTTGCCCGATCTGGCCGGCCACCTCGCAAATGCCCGCCAGCCCCGCCAGGGCGCCGGAAATGGCGAAGACGGCGAGGGTCAGCCTGCGGTCGTCAAAGCCCGCGAAACGGGCGGCGCGGGGCGCCTCGCCGATCAGCCGCACCTCGAAGCCGAAGATGGAGCGGGCGAAGACGAAGGCGCCGATCAGCGCCACGATCAGCGCCAGCAACACGCCCGCATGCAGACGCTCCCCCTCGGCGAGAAAGGGCAGGCGGGCGATGTCGTCGAAGACCACGCTCTGGGGGAAGTTGAAGCCGTTGGGATCTTTCAGGGGGCCGCGCACCAGCCAGTCGAGACCCAGTTCCGCCACATAGACCAGCATCAAGCTGGTAAGGATTTCCGACGCTCCGAGCCAGACCCGCAGCAGCGCGGGGATCAGCCCATAGAGCGCCCCGCCAATCGCGCCAAGGACCAGCATGCTTGGCAGGATCCACCAGCCGCCGATGAGGTCCTGGTAGGCCTCGTCATGGGTGACGATGGCCAGCCAGCCGCCCAGCAGCCCGCCCATGATGAATTGCCCCTCCGCGCCGATGTTCCACAGATTGGCGCGATAGCAGAAGCTCAGGCCCACCGCGATCAGCACCAGCGGACAGGCCTTCACCACCAGTTCCTGCAGGGACCAGCCCTCGGTCAGCGGCGTGATGAAATAGACCTCGAAGGCGAGGGCGGGGGATTTGCCCAGCATCCAGATCACGAAGCCGCCGAAGATGATCGCCACCGCCAGCGCGATGACGGGGGCGCCGATGTCGAGGGCGAGGGTGCGTTCGGGACGGGGCTCGAGATCAATGCGCATGGGCGCTCTCCGCGATCCCGAGGCCCGTCATCAGCAGGCCGATGTCCTCGCGGGTGACGCTGTGCGCATCATGGGCGTGCGACAGGCGACCCTCGTGCATGACCGCGATGCGGTCGCAGATTTCGAAGAGTTCATCGAGATCCTGGCTGATCAGCAAGACGGCCGCGCCCCGCGCCGCCAGATCAACCAGCGCCTGACGGATGGTGGCGGCGGCGGCCGCATCGACCCCCCAGGTCGGCTGGTTGATGATCAGGACCCGGGGTTCGCCGAGGATCTCACGGCCCACCACGAATTTTTGCAGATTGCCGCCCGACAGGGTGCGCGCAGCCGGGTCAGGCCCTGCCTTGCGCACGTCAAAGGCCTTGATAACGGCCTGCGTCATCGCCAGCGCCTTGTCGAACCGGATCAGACCGCGCGCCGTCAGGCCGGTGCTGGCGTGGCGAGACAGGACCAGGTTTTCGGTCAGGGAAAACTCCCCCGCGGCCGCATGGCCATTACGCTCCTCCGGCACAAAGGCCGCGCCGCGCAGGCGCCTGGCGGTGATGTCGATGGCGCCGACCGGGACGCCATCAAGCAGAATGGCGCCATCGTCGTCGCAGAGGCGCTCGCCCGAAACCGCCTCGAAGAATTCCGCCTGGCCATTGCCCGCAACACCCGCAATGCCGAAAATCTCGCCGCCGCGCAGGTTCAGCGACACCTTGTCGAGATCCACCCCATGAATCTGCGCGCAGGGCAGGGTGAGATCCTTGATTGTCAGGCGTTCGGCGCCCGCAGCGCGCGTGGTCGGCGCCTGAATGTCGGCGATGGCCGCGCCCACCATGAGGGCGGCCAGGGAGCGCGAGGTCTCCTGCCGGGGATCGCAACTTCCGACCTTGCGGCCCAGACGCAGGATGGTCGCGGTCTCGCAAAGACGGCGCACCTCGTCGAGCTTGTGCGAAATGTAGAGCAAGGACCGACCTTCGGATTTCAGCCGGTCGAGGGTTTCGAAAAGCCCGTCCGCCTCCTGCGGGGTGAGCACGGATGTGGGCTCGTCAAGGATGATCAGAGCGGGATCTTGCAGCAGGCAGCGGGCGATCTCGATGCGCTGGCGCTCGCCCGCCGACAGGGACCAGACCTGCCGGTCTGGATCCAGCGGCATGCGGTAGCGCTCGGCCACATCGAGAATGCGCCCGCGCAGGGCCGCGCGCGATATGTCGCCGGGCAGGACAAGGGCGATATTCTCCGCCACGGTCAGATTGTCGAAGAGGGAGAAATGCTGGAACACCATGCCCACGCCCTGTGCGCGGGCTTCCTGGGGGCTATCGAGACGCATGACGCGCCCGCGAAAGGCGATCTCGCCCTCGGTGGGCTCAAGCAATCCATAGATGATCTTCACCAGGGTCGACTTGCCCGCGCCATTCTCGCCGATCAGCGCATGGGCCTCGCCTTCGTGAATATCGAGGCTGATCTGGTCATTGGCGGTGAAAGAGCCGAATCGTTTCACGATCCCGCGCAGCGACAGCAGCGGCGCCGCCTGCATCTCCTGCTGCTTGACCATGAAACCTGACGCCCCCGGCGAACCCACAAGCCCAAGGTCACGCCTTGGACCCCGCTCCGTCAAGCGCCGATGATAGGCGCCATCGCCTATATTCGCGTCAGGCGCCAGATAGCGGGGGATATCGGAGCAATCGTCCGAAAAAATAGCGAGCGATCAAAAGGCTGGCTCGGAACGCGGATCCATCACGCAAGGAAAAATCCGGACGCTTGCGCGCCCGGATCTGAATTTTGTCCAATCTGGATGAGGGGTTGAAGCCGCCCGCCAGCCTGCTCAGCAGGAATAGTACATGTCGAACTCGATGGGATGGGGCGTCATTTCGAAACGCATGACATCCTGCATCTTCAGCTCGATGTAGCTGTCGATGAAGTCGTCGTTGAACACGCCGCCGGCCTTCAGGAACGAGCGATCCTTGTCGAGGTTCGAGAGGGCCTCGCGCAGGGAGCCGCAAACGGTCGGGATCTTCTTGAGCTCCTTGGGGGGGAGATCATAGAGATCCTTGTCCATGGCCGCGCCCGGATCGATCTTGTTCTGGATGCCGTCCAGGCCCGCCATCAGCATGGCGGCGAAGGCGAGATAGGGGTTGGCGGTCGGGTCGGGGAAGCGAACCTCGACGCGCTTGGCCTTGGGGTTGTTCGTCCACGGAATACGGCAGGAGGCCGAACGGTTGCGG
>CANCSY010000207.1 GCA_947380915.1 Beijerinckiaceae bacterium | reverse complement strand
CAGGCGGTGTCCGACTGGCCCTCATAGGAAATGGGCCAGAGCTTGGAGATATTGTCGCCGAAGAGCTCGCTGGCCACGGAGGCCTGACGGGCCGCCATCCAGTTGACGTTGCCGCGCAGGGTGTTGATCTCGCCGTTATGGGCGACCATGCGATAGGGATGGGCGAGCCGCCAGGACGGGAAGGTGTTGGTGGCGAAGCGCTGATGGACGAGCGCCAGGGCGCTGATGAATCGCGGGTCGCTCAG
Source organism: Beijerinckiaceae bacterium (assembly GCA_947380915.1). The sequence continues at coordinate 5,603 of CANCSY010000207.1, read as the reverse complement.
GTCCTTGTAGTAGGAGCCGAGCTGGCTCACCAGAACCATGCCCTTGTAGACGATGGTGCGGCAGGACATCGACACCGGATAGAATTCCGCCATGTCGCGGCGGGCCAGCGCATAGATGGCGTTGGAGATGCACTTGCGGGCCAAATAAAGCTGGCGCTCGAAATGATCCTCGTCCTTGGTCGCGGCGCCATAGGCCACGAAAACCTGACGCATGACCGGTTCGACGGCCTTCACGGCCTCGCCGAGGTCCGCATTGTCCACGGGGACGTCGCGCCAGCCGATCAGGGCCAGGCCTTCCTGCGCGAGCTGCGCTGCGACAATCTTCTCCGCTTCGGCGCGTGCCGCGTCGTTGCGGGGCATGAAGAACTGGCCAACGCCATAGTGCTGGGCGGCGGGCAGGGTCATGCCGAGGCCAGCGCATTCCTGCACAAAGAAGTCATGGGGGATCTGGACGAGGATGCCGCAGCCGTCGCCGAGCTTGGGATCCGCGCCAACCGCGCCGCGATGATCGAGATTGAGAAGGATCTGCAGGCCCTGCTGGACGATCTCGTGGGTCTTGCGGTTGTGCATGTCGGCGATGAAGCCGACGCCGCAGGAATCCTTGCCATGGGCGGGATCAAAGAGGCCCTGGGCCTGCGGCATGGCGGGGTCGATCATGGGGATGTGCATGGCGGGCGCTCCAAATGCGGGGGGAGTCCTGGTGGTGGCGGTAGCGTCCGTGCGTTTGAGCGCGCTGCTCATCGCCTGCGCGTCCATGCCATCCAGTCCCCTGTTGTCGTGCCCGTCCATTGTCCGCTCCGTTCGGTGATGCCACCGAGCTACGCCTCGCCACCGCACACCCTATCACGCTCCGGCAGGTCAGCTGGACCACCTGAAAGGTCGCCCAGAGCAGCCAAATCGAAGCTTTTCGTGATTTTGGGAGCCCGTCCCACAAATGGTCAGCAGAGCTGTCCTATCTGGGAAGATGGAACATGACAGATTTACCTCTTTCGCACAAGCGGGCGCCGTTGACTTGCGTCACGCCGCTTTACCGGGGCTTGCGCTCCTTTGGACGGCTTGAACAGGAGGCGGTTTCTCGTCCACAAAGCGGGTGAACAGGAGCCGGGATCTCCCATGGATTTTGCGAGCGACAATACTTCAGGCGCCTCCGATCTCGTGATGGCGGCCCTTCTGGCGGCCAATGGCGGGGCGGCCATGCCCTACGGGGTCGATCCCTGGACAGCGGCGGCGGAAAAGGCCGTACAGGATCTTTTCGAGCGGGAATGCTCCGTCTTCCTCGTTTCCACGGGCACGGCGGCCAATGCGCTGGCTCTGGCGGCGCTGACCCCGCCCCATGGCGCGATCTTTTGTCACGAGGACGCCCATATCGCCAATGACGAGTGCGGCGCGCCCGAGTTCTATGCGGCGGGCGCCAAGCTCGTGGGGCTCCCCGGCGCCCAGGGCCGCATATCGCTCGAAACTCTGAAGGCGGCGCTGGCCCGGTTCCCCCGTGGCCTCGTGAAGCAGGTGCAGCCCTCGGCCCTGTCGATCACCCAGGCGACCGAATGCGGCACGCTCTATTCGCTCGAACAGCTGGACGCTCTCTGCGCCGCCGCCCATGGGGCGGGGGTGCGGGTGCATATGGATGGGGCGCGCTTCGCCAATGCCGTAGCCCGGCTGGGGTGCACACCGGCGCAGATGAGCTGGCGGGCGGGGGTGGACGTCCTGTCCTTCGGCGCGACCAAGAACGGTACTTTCTGTTGCGAGGCCGTGATCTTTTTCGATCCGGCTCTCGCCCATGACTTCGCCTTTCGCCGCAAGCGGGGCGGGCACACCCTGTCCAAGGGGCGGTTTCTGGGCGCCCAGATGTCGGCCTATCTCAGGGACGGGCACTGGCTCGATCTCGCCCGCCACGCCAACGCCATGGCGGACCGTTTGCGGCTGGGGCTGGCGGGAACGCCCGGCGTGCGCCTGCCCTGGCCCTGCGATGCTAACGAAGTTTTCGCCATTTTGCCGCGCGCCGCCGATTCCGCCTTGAAGGCGGCGGGCGCCCGGTATTACCATTGGGGAAGTCGGGGTCTTGGAGCTGAGGAGGCGCCAGGCGCGGAGGAGGTCTTCGTGAGGCTCATCCCGTCTTTCGCCACGCAGGCGCAGGACGTTGATCGTTTCGTGGAAATTCTTCGCGAGGCCCGGTAGGGCGGTCACGCCCGCCATAATTTATTTGGTTTTTTGTCGCATGGTCATTTAGCGGACCCTCCGGTTCGCATCGGAGGTTGGTATGGGCGCGTTTCGCTCGAAAAATTTCAAGGGCTCGTTGGCGCTGGCGGCGGCGCTATGCTTGGGCCTGATCGCAGTGGCAGCGCCCGCGCAGGCGCAATTTTTCGGATCCTGGGGCTACCGCCGGATGGAGCCTCCCCCGCGGATGATGGCTGAGGCCGTCGTGCAGCGCTTGAGCCGTTCCGGGTTCAAGGTCCTTCAGATCCAGCCTAATGGCGGCGTCTTTCTGGTGGATGCGAGGGATCAGAGCGCGCGGCTGATCCGTCTGGTGGTGGATGCGCGCGATGGCGCCATCCTGCAACGCTACGCCATGGCCAATCCGCGCGGCGGCGTGACCGATGGCGAGGCCTTCGCGCCCGCGCCCGGTTTCGCCCCCGGGGAAGGCTCCCCGTCCCTCGCCAAGCCTCGGCCAGCGCCCCGCGCCAAGCCCGCTCCCTCCGAGGCGACGGTCGCCCCTGCGCCTGAACAGGTCCCCACACCGGCGCAGCCGCCAGTCGCAACCACAGCCGCAGCGCCGCCGGCCGCACCTCTCCCGGCGCCCACCGTTGGCCCGGGCTACGCCAATGGCGTGCCGATCAATCCGCTGGATTGACGCAAAAAGGGCGCCCCGCGAGGCGCCCTTCGTGATTGAGGCCCTGGTTCAGGCGGCCTGACGGGCGGCTTCCACGACCTTGGCGCCGCCGATCTCGATGCGGCGCGGCTTCTGCGCCTCTGGGATCCTGCGGACGAGTTCCACATGCAGCAGCCCGTTGCGCAGGGTGGCGCCGGTCACTTCCACATGTTCGGCCAGCTGGAACCGGCGCTCGAAAGCGCGGGCCGCGATGCCCTGATAGAGGATTTCGGGTTGCGGCTCCGTCCCCGCCTTAGCCTCCCTGGCGCCCTTGATCATGAGCACATGCTCCTTGATCTCGATGGCGAGGTCCTCTTCGCTGAAGCCCGCGACCGCAAGGGTGATGCGGTAGGCGGTCTCGCCGGTCCGCTCGATATTGTAGGGGGGATAGGTGACTGCGCTCTCCGGGCCCGAAGCCTGGTCCAGCATGGAGAAAAGACGGTCGAAGCCGACAGTGGAGCGGTAGAGCGGCGAGAGATCAAAGTGACGCATGGTTCATATCCTCATTTGAGCGACATGGATAACCCGGTGGCCTGACTGCGGCCCCTGCCGGGCGCCTGTTTGCGCGTCCATCAGTGGCCCGCGCGAGGAGGACGTGGGAATGGTCCTGCGCGATTGCAAGAGGCGAACAGCCCAGCTTTCCGCCGGGCGCAGCGGCGCTATAAGGGAGGGGTGGAGCCAGCGAATCGATGAAATTGATCCTCACCCCCGACAATCCTGCGCCTGCTGGCGGCGTCGCCGCCACCATCCGCGCGGTCGACGGCATGATGATCCGCGTCGCCCGCTGGCATCCCCCGGGCGAAAGCCGGGGCACGGTGCTTGTCTGCCCGGGGCGGGCGGAGTTCATCGAGAAATATTTCGAGACGGTGGGGGAGTTGCTGGCGCGCGGGCTGAGCGTGGTCGTCTTCGATTGGCGGGGGCAGGGCCTGTCCGGCCGCGATCTCCGCAACCGCTGGAAGGGCCATGTCGACGATTTTTCCTTTTACGAGCGGGACCTCGACGCGCTGGTGGCGCAGGTGCTGGAGCCCTTCTGTCCCAAACCCTGGTTCGCTCTGGCCCATTCCATGGGCGGCGCCATCCTGATCGCCCAATCGCGCGCGGGCCGCTCGCCTTTCACGCGGATCGTGACCACGGCGCCCATGATCGACATTGATCGGCTGCGGTTCCCGCGCCTCGCCCGCGCCCTGGCCGAGACGCTGGATGCGGTGGGTCTTGGCGGCGCCTTCATTCCCGGCGGAGGCTCGCGGGCGGCCATAGCGCGGCCCTTCGAGGGCAATCGCCTGACATCCGACCCCCTGCGGTACCAGCGCATCGCCAATATCTGGACGGTCGCCCCGGAGCTCGCCATCGGCGATCCCACCATCGGCTGGATCAATGCGGCCTTTCGGTTGATGGGGGAATTCGCCGATGGGGAATATCCCCGCCGTGTGTTCACGCCGACGCTGGTTTTCGCGGCGGGGGATGATCGCATCGTCGACAGCCGCGCCGTCGAGCGCTTCGCCCAACGGCTCAAGGCCGGAGCGGTGATCGCGCTGCCGGGCGCCCGTCACGAAATCCTGATGGAACGGGATTTCATCCGCAGCCAGTTCTGGGCGGCTTTCGACGCCTTCATCCCCGGCTCAGGCCTTGCCGTTCAGCCCCTGGCGAGCAGTTCCATCGCCTGAGCGTGGACGCGCTTGTCGCCCGCCGCGATGATCGCGCCGCCCTTGGCGGGACTGCCGCCATCCCAGCTGGTGATCACGCCGCCCGCCCCCTCCACGATGGGCACTAGGGCCACGATGTCGAAGGGCTTGAGCCCGCTTTCGATGACCAGATCCACATGGCCCGCCGCCAGCATGCAATAGGCGTAGCAATCGCCGCCATAGCGCGACAGGCGCACCTGTTCCTCCACACGCTGGAAGGGCTCGAGGGTGCCGGGCGCCAACAGGGCGGGATGGGTGGTCATGAGGGTTGCTTCAGCCAGGCTCGCGCAGGCGCGCACATGCAGGCGGCGCTCGGCGGGCTTGTCCTTGAGGCCAATGCCCCGCCAGGAGGCGCTGGCGCCGTCGCCGCTGAAACGCTCGCGGGTGAAGGGCTGGTTCATCACCCCGTAGCAGGGGCGGCCATTGTGCTGGAGGCCGATCAGGGTGCCCCAGACCGGCATGCCCGAAATGAAGCTCTTGGTGCCGTCGATGGGGTCGAGCACCCAGACCCATTCGGCGTCTTCCCGCTGATCGCCGAATTCCTCGCCGATGATCCCGTGGTCGGGAAAGGCGGCGTTGATCAGCCGTCGCATGGCGGCTTCGGCAGCGCGGTCGGCTTCCGTCACCGGATCGAAGACGCCGCCGCGCGATTTGTCGTCCGCGCCAAGGGACGTGCGGAAAAAGGGCAGGATCGCCTCGCCGGAGATGGTGGCCAGTTCCTCCACGAATTGGGCAAAATCGACGGGCTTCATTCCGGTGCCTCTCCTGCTCGCCCATGGGCGCGACGTGATGACACATACATGAGGCGCCGGGCTGGCGCGAGTGGCCGGGTCTCGGCGCCCGGCTCGAATGAACGGGAGGTGCGACATTCCGCCACAGGCAGGGCGTGTCGATCGCGCTTGCCTTTTGTGCAGTGCGGTATTATTCCTACCGCTATGCAGCAACTTTGTTGCTGCTGCCCTTCTTGGGCGTTTCCTCCCTTGACTTGGGGCCGCTTGTGCAAACGAGCGGCCTCCTTTCTTTTTCAGGGGTCTTTTCGGCTTGCACGGCTTTCC
>CANCSY010000206.1 GCA_947380915.1 Beijerinckiaceae bacterium | reverse complement strand
ATGCCCGTGCCGGAGATGCGGGCCCTTTGTTTCTTCGCGCTGGTGGTGGCGATCCTGTGCCTTGTGCTGGTGAACCGCTCGTTCAGCCCCTCCCTGCGGGCGGCCTTCGCCCATCCCAGCTGGGCCATGCTGATGGTGCTGGCGCTGGTGGCCTTGGTGCTGGCGGGATCGCTGGTCTGGCCGCTGGCGCGCGATCTCTTCCGCTTCGGCCCGCTCCATGGCGACGATTTGCTGATTGTGGCGGGCGCTGGAATGGTGATGCTGCTGGCTCTGGAATCGGTGAAGCTGTTGCGCCCGCTGGCGGGAGCTGCACGAAACATCACGGATTAAAGCGCCTCATAGGGCCGCACCAGGGCGCCTACGGCAGTCCGCGCAGCCTTCGCTCAGTTGCTGATCAATTCAGCCACGAGCTTGATGAAGCTCACAAAGCCCAGGGCGGGAATGACAGTGGTGAAGAGCAGGGCGAGGAAGAACGCCAGCGAAGCCTGCACCAGGGCCCAGGAAATACGCTCGAACTTACGCCTGCTGGACTCGAAGTCCCTGATTCTGACGCCTTGTGACATGACGCAACCCGCAAATGACGACTCGACCCTTGGCCCAACAGCCGAACTCAGGTGAACATGATCGCCCGACGGGTTCAATCGCCCGCTTGCCTCCTGACCACTTTTGCACAGATAAAACAGCGGCGGGTTGTCGCAGCGCAGCCGCCTCCATCAAGCCGACCCTCCACCTCCACCTCCCACCTTTCCCCGACCCGCATTTTCCCCTACACACGCGCTCAACCGGCGCATTGCGCCTGCACTTGAGTCTCCGAGGCCGTCATGCATCGCTATCGTTCCCATACCTGCGCCGAGCCCGCCGCATCCCTGATCGGGCAGGACATCCGCCTGTCGGGGTGGTGCCACCGCATCCGCGACCATGGCGGCGTGCTGTTCATCGATCTGCGCGATCATTACGGCATGACCCAATGCGTCATCGATCCGGACTCGGCCGCCTTCTCCACCGCCGAGACCCTGCGCGCCGAATGGGTCGTGCGGTTCGATGGCAAGGTGCGCGCCCGCCCGGCCGGAACCGAGAACGCCGACATGGCGACCGGCCAGGTCGAGATCTATGTCACCGAGATCGAAGTGCTGGGCCAGTCGGCGGAACTGCCCCTGCCGGTCTTCGGCGATCAGGACTATCCCGAAGAGACCCGCCTGAAATATCGCTTCCTCGACCTGCGCCGCGAGCGCCTGCACAAGAACATCATGCTGCGCGTCAACGTGGTCGACGCCATGCGCCGCCGCATGAAGGGCGCAGGCTTCAACGAATTCGCGACGCCGATCCTGACGGCCTCGAGCCCCGAAGGCGCGCGCGACTTCCTCGTGCCCTCGCGCATCCATCCCGGCAAGTTCTACGCCCTGCCGCAGGCGCCCCAGCAATACAAGCAGCTGCTGATGATGGCGGGCTTCGACCGCTATTTCCAGATCGCCCCCTGCTTCCGCGACGAGGACCCCCGCGCCGACCGTCTGCCCGGCGAGTTCTACCAGCTCGATCTCGAAATGAGCTTCGTCACCCAGGAAGACGTGTTCGACGCCATCGAGCCGGTCATCACCGGCATTTTCGAAGAGTTCGGCAATGGCCGTCCGGTGACGCAGAAATGGCCGCGCATTCCCTACGCCGAGTCCATGCGCAAATATGGCTCGGACAAGCCCGATCTGCGCAACCCCATCGTGATGCAGGATGTGTCGGAACATTTCCGCGGATCCAACTTCAAGGTCTTCGCGCGCATGCTGGACGCGCCGAAGAACGAGGTCTGGGCCATTCCCGCCCCCAAGGGCGGCCAGCGCACCTTCTGCGACCGCATGAATTCCTGGGCGCAGGGCGAGGGCCAGCCGGGGCTGGGCTATATCTTCTGGCGTGAGGACGGCGCGGCCGGTCCCATCGCCAACAACATCGGGCCGGAGCGGGCCGAGGCCATCCGCGTGCAGATGGGCCTTGAGGCTGGCGACGCCTGCTTCTTCGCGGCGGGCGATCCGGAGAAATTCGCCAAGTTCGCCGGCGCCGCCCGCATCAAGGCCGGGCAGGATCTTGGCCTTGTGGACGAGAATCGCTTCGAACTCGCCTGGATCGTCGATTTCCCCATGTTCGAATGGAACGAGGACGAGAAGAAGGTCGATTTCTCCCACAATCCCTTCTCCATGCCGCAAGGCGGCCTTGAGGCCTTGGAGACTCAGGATCCCCTGACCATCAAGGCCTTCCAGTACGACATCGCCTGCAACGGCTACGAGATCGCGTCAGGCGGCATCCGCAACCATCGCCCCAAGGCCATGGTGAAGGCCTTCGAGATCGCGGGCTATGGGGAGGAGACCGTGGTGGAACGCTTCGGCGGCATGTACCGGGCCTTCCAGTATGGCGCCCCGCCCCATGGCGGCATGGCGGCGGGCGTGGACCGGGTCATCATGCTGCTGGCGGGTGAGCAGAACCTGCGCGAGGTCGCCCTGTTCCCCATGAACCAGCGCGCCGAAGACATCCTGATGGGCGCCCCTTCGGAGGCGACCAACAAGCAGTTGCGCGAGCTGCATGTGCGGGTGAACCCGCCGGAGAAGTAGGGGTTGGGGGCAGTCGGCCGCCTAAATCCCTGAAATAAAGCGCAGTTTTATACCCTCCCCCTCGTGGGGAGGGTGGGCCGCGCAGCGGACGGGGTGGGGGGCGCGAGATGCTGATTGGGAGCGAGGTCGCCAAGGGTGCTAACGCACCATCGCGCGCGCCCCCCACCCCCGGCCCCTCCCCACGAGGGGGAGGGGAGCTGAGGCCATTGCGCTAGATAATTGAAATAAAGTTTGAATTTTCCTGCTTTACGGGGCGCCTCCGACCCTGCTTTCCCCCGTGCTGCCGACCCTCACCGCAGCTCCGGCGCCTCCCCGAACAACCGCCGGTGTTCGGCCAGCGCGAAGCGGTCGGTCATGCCCGCGATATAGTCGCAAATGAGCCGCGCGATGCGCTGCTCCTCCCCCTTCATCGCCTGCGCCGTCAGCGCCCATTCGCCGGGCATAAGGCCGGGGTCTTTGAGGAAGGCGCGGGTCAGGCGGCGCACCACTTCGGCGGCCTGCACACGCACCTTCATCACCCGGGGGTGCCGATACATGTGGGGATAGAGAAAGCCCTTGATGGCCTTGTCGGCGGCCTGCATGGGCGCGGAGAAGGTCACAAGCGGCCTGTCCTGCGCGCGTATATCGGACGCGCTTTGCGGGGCGGCCTCAGCAAGGCGTTCGCCGCTCTCGCGTATCGCGTCCTCCACGAAGCGGGTGATGAGGCGTCGGCCCAGTTCATGGACGAAGCGGCCCGGCTCCAGCCCCGGGTGCAGCGCCTCGATCTCGCGCACGAGATCGCCGACGAAATCGACGCTGCGCAAATCCTCGATGGCGAAGAGCCCGGCGCGCAGGCCATCGTCGATGTCATGGGCGTTATAGGCGACGTCATCGGCTATGGCAGCCGCCTGGGCCTCGGCGCTGGCGAAGCTGGCGAGATCGAGGGGCAGGCGGGCGTCGAACTCCACGATGGCGACCGGAAGCCCCCGCCCGGCGTATTTGGGAATGGGCGCGCCGTCACGCTGCAACAGCGGGCCATTGTGCTTGACCAGGCCCTCCAGCGTCTCCCAGGCGAGGTTGAGGCCGTCGTAATCGGCGTAGCGCTTCTCTAGGCGGGTGACGATGCGCAGGGCCTGGGCGTTGTGGTCAAAGCCCCCATAGGGCTCCATGACCTCCTCCAGCGCATCCTCGCCCGTATGGCCGAAGGGGGTGTGGCCGAGATCGTGGGCCAGCGCCAGCGCCTCCGCCAGATCTTCGTCAAGCCTGAGCGAGCGGGCGATGGCGCGGGCGATCTGGCCGACCTCGATCGTATGGGTCAGGCGCGTGCGATAGTGGTCGCCCTCGTGGGGCACGAAGACCTGGGTCTTGTGGGCCAGCCTGCGGAAGGCGGTGGAATGGATGATGCGGTCGCGGTCGCGTTGGTATTCCGTGCGCGTGGGCGAGGGCGCCTCGGGAAACAGCCGCCCCCGGCTCAGCCGCGAGTCCACCGCAAAGGGTGCATGATTGGCGGAATAAGGGGGCTGCATGGTCAATCTCTGGCCCTCTCACAAAGCGGTGCGTTGAACGCGCGCCCGTCAGCGCTTATATCTGTGGGGTGACCCGTGGCAAGTCTGCGAGTCCTGAGAGAGCATAGCCCATGACCGAAGTTGCCGAAGCCCTCCCCGTCGACCTCACCGAGCGCGCCGCCAAGCGCATCCTCGAAGTGCTGCGCAAGGAGCCGCAGGGGTCCATGCTGCGCGTCGCCGTGAATGGCGGTGGCTGCTCGGGCTTCCAATACGCCTTCGATGTGACGCAGGAGCGTCAGGCGGACGATCTCGTGATCGAGCGCGAGGGGGCTGTGGTTCTGGTGGATGTGGTGTCGCTGGATTTCCTGCGGGGATCGCGCATCGATTTCGTCAATGATCTCATCGGCCAGAGCTTCAAGATCGAAAACCCCAACGCCACCGCGTCCTGCGGCTGCGGGACGAGCTTCGCCGTCTGATCAGAGCAGCCCCGTCGCCAGCAACCCCCTGAGGGTGACGACGCCGCCGATGAGGCCCACCAGCGCGGCGGAGAGATAGGGCAGACGCTCCGCCCAGCCCGCAAAGCCCGCCCAGCCCTCCGAAGCCTTGCGCGCGCCCCATGCGGCGAGAACGCCCACCGAAATGAGCGTGATGGCGAGGCCGAGGCTGAAGCCCGCGACCATGCCGAAGCCCAAGGTGAAGGCGCGGGTCTGCAAGCAGATGAGCAGCACCGCCACCGCCGAGGGACAGGGCATGAGGCCGGCGGTCAGGCCGAACCAGGCGATGGCGCCATTGCCAACCTGACGGCCCGCGAAACGCTCGGCGATCTCGCGCTCGTGCTCCTCGGCATGGGAGCGTTCGCGTTCCTCATGGTGCTCGTCGTGATGGTGATGATCGTGATCATGATCATGATCATGATCATGGTGTTCATGTTCGTGATGCTCCCGGCGGAACAGCACGACGATGCGCCAGGCCAGGCCCATAATCATCAGGCCGGATATCAGGATCAGCCAAGGCTCGGCCTTGTCGAGGATCAGCGCGTCGCCCAGCCACAGGCCCGCTGCCGCCAGCGCCCAGACCACCAGCGTGTGCCCCAAGGCCGCCGAACCGCCCAGCAGCGCCGCCTGCGAAGCCGTGCCGCGCGTGGCCACCACGAAGGCGGCCATCATGCTCTTGGAATGGCCGGGCTCCAGCGCATGCAGCGCGCCCAGCAGGACCGCCAATGGCAGATAGGCCCAGGGATTGGCGCCATGGGTCTGGATGAGGTTGATGATGTCTGGCATGGGGCTCACAAATATTTGGCGAGGGTTTTCAGCTCGGCCGCGAGCGAGACGCCCTCGGCGTCCTGGTCTGGCAGGCGATCTTCCAGACGATGGTCAATATGATGCTGGATCATCTCGCGCTTGGCGGCGACCACAGCCGCCTCAACCGCCTGCAATTGCTGGGCGATGGAGACGCAGTCGCGCCCCTCCTGAACCATGGTGACGATGGCGCGCAGGTGGCCCTCGGCGCGGCGCAACCGGGCGAGAAGGGCAGGATCGGAAGCATGGGACATGGGGCCTGCATATCCCCCCGGGGGGGATAATACAAGCGCGCTCGCGCCTTTCATTCGCCCGCATGCGCGCTAGACTGAAGAGAGCACCAGACAGGGGTCACAGAATGGAAGCGCTCTTCATCGGCCAGACCTATATCGATGTGACCCTGATCGCCGACGAAATGCCCAAGGGGGACGAGAAGGCCGTCGCCAAGGACTACGCCGTCTCCTTCGGCGGCAATGCGCTCACCGCCGCCTTCGCA
>CANCSY010000205.1 GCA_947380915.1 Beijerinckiaceae bacterium | reverse complement strand
TGCAGGGTCACGAAGCCCGCGAGCGCGCCGGTGGCCTCCAGGGCGCAGCGGGTCACATAGGCCTGCTGGTGCAGCCCCTCCAGATGGGCTTTGAGCCAGGGCCGACGCGCCTCGAAGTCGATCTGCGGCATGGCCTGGGTCCAGGCGGCGACCCAGAGGTCCGCGAGCTCGGGCATCAACGCCTGCGTCAGCGGCGCGATCTCCACGCTGGCTTGGGTCATCGCTCCGTGAGCTTCAACTCGATGCGGCGATTGCGGCGCAGGGCCTCGTCGTTGTCGCCCGCGTCGAGCGGCTGGAATTCGCCAAAGCCCGCCGCCACCAGATGCTGGGGCGAGACGCCGCGGGAGACCAGATATTGCACCACCGCGATGGCGCGGGCCGCCGACAGTTCCCAGTTGGAGCGGAACTGGCCGGTGACGGGGCGCTTGTCCGTGTGGCCGTCGACGCGCATGACCCATGGAATTTCCGGCGGGATCTCGCGCTCCAGATCCTGCAGGGCGACCGCCACCTGCTCCATCTGCGCGCGCCCGGCGGCGCTCACTTCGGCGCGGCCCGTGTCGAAGAGAACCTCGCTCTCGAAGACGAAGCGGTCGCCCACGATGCGCACGCCGGGCCGCGAGCCCAGAATCTCGCGCAGGCGCCCAAAGAAGTCGGAGCGATAGCGCGACAGTTCCTGCACCTTTTGCGCAAGCGCCAGATTGAGCCTTGAGCCCAGATCGGAAATGCGCGCCTGGGACTCCCGGTCGCGCTGTTCGGAGAGGGTCAGCGCATCCTCCAGCGAGGCGATCTGGCGGCGCAGGGCGGATATTTGCTGGTTCAGCACATCGAGCTGGGCGGCGGCGCGGGCCGAAATCTGCTTTTCGGCCTCCAGGGCCCGGCTCATTTCGCTCGCCTGTCCGCCTGCGGCGCCCGCAGCGGCCGCATTGCCCGCCAGCAAGCCTTCCAGCCTCAGCTTCTCGCGGGTCGCCGCCTCCAGCGCATTGGTGAGGCTGGCGATGCTGGATTGCGCCTCGCTCTTGCCCGCCCGCTCCAGCGCCAGCATGGAGGTCAGCTCGTCGATCTGGCGGGTGAGCTTGGCCAGCGCCGTATCCTTGCCGCTGATGTCGCGCGACAGGAAGAACTGGGCCAGCATGAAGACCGACAGCAGGAAGATCATGGTCAGCAGCATGACCGACAGGGCGTCGACGAAGCCCGGCCAGTAATCGAAGCCGCGTGTGGTCCGTCTTGCGCGCCCCAGCGCCATCAGCGCTTCTCCAGCCTGGCGGTGAGCTTGTCGATGGCGGCTTTCAGCTCCCGTTGGGTGGCGGCCTGCGCCTCCACCCAGTCGCGGATCTGCTGCTGCTCCTGGCGCATGTGATGCACGAGGCCCTGCACCCCCTCGGCCAGATTGGCGATGGCGGCGGTGGCGGCGCGGGCGTTGGCGGGTTCATTGGCGGCGGCAAGGTCTCGGGCGTCGGCGGCCATGCGGGTGTCGAGCGGCGCGTCGATCACGTTGAGGGAGAGACTGTCCTCAAGCTCGGTGAAGAAGCGGTTCTGCGCCTGCCCCGCCTGCAGATCCAGAAAACCCAGCACCAGCGAGCCCGCAAGACCAAACAGCGAGGAGGTGAAGGAGACCGACATGCCCGCGATGGGGGCGGCGAGGCCATTCTTCAGATCATCGAACATCACGGCGGCGTCAGCCCCCGTCTGCATGCTCTTGATGACATTGCCGATGGAGCCCACAGTCTCCAGCAGGCCCCAGAAGGTGCCCAGCAGGCCCAGAAACACCAGCAGACCCGTGAGGTAGCGGGCGATCTCGCGGGATTCGTCGAGGCGGGTTCCGATGGAATCCAGCACCGCTCTCAGGGTCAGGGCCGAAATGGCGCGCCGCGCCAGCCCCTGCCCAAGAATCAGCGACACCGGCGCCAGCAGAACCGGCTCGCGCAGCTTCAGCCCCTCCGCCTGATGCAGCCCATTGACCCAGCGGATCTCGGGAAAGAGCAGCGCGACCTGTCGCAGGGCCAGCACGACGCCGATGAAAAGAACGCCCAGAATCAGGCCGTTGAGGCCCGGATTGGCCATGAAGGCCACGATGATCTGGCGCTGCAGGATGAGCGCGACAAAGCCGATCAGCACCAGAAAGACGATCATCCTCACCAGAAAGATGTGAGGCGATGAAAGCTTGTAGGAATCCTTGTCCGCAGCCATGAGTCACCTTGCCGCCAGCAGCGCGCCGGGCTCGCCTAGCAGACGGCATAGCGCCATCACAATCAAGCGCCAGCTTGGGATTTTCACATCCCAGCGTCAGATGGACCGCAGCAGCGCCAGCAATTCGCGCTGGATCAGTTCCGTGCCCGCGCAGAGCGACCCCTTCTCCAGCATGTCCTGTCCGCCGTCGAGATCGCTCACATAGCCGCCGGCTTCGCGCAGCAGCACGATGCCCGCCGCGATGTCCCAGGGCTTCAGGTCGCGCTCCCAATAGGCGTCGAAGCGACCGGCCGCTGTCAGGGCGAGATCGATGGAAGCGGCCCCCAGGCGGCGCACATTGGAGGCGCGGGCCATGACGGCCGCCAGTTCGGCCTTGAAGCGGGGATGGCCCTCGGCCTTGCCCAGATGGGGAATGCCGCAGGCGATCAGGGAATCCGAAATGTTGCGGCGGGGCGAGACCCGCAGGCGCCGGTTGTTGTGCCAGGCGCCCTGACCCTTCTCGGCGATATACATGTCGTCGGTCGCGGGATTGTAGACCACGCCCGCAATGAGCTGGCCCTCGCGCTCCAGCGCCACGGAGATCGAGAAGATCGGCAGGCCGTGCAGGAAATTGGTGGTGCCGTCGAGGGGGTCGATGATCCAGCGATGGGAGGGGTCTGTGCCCTCGACCACGCCGCTCTCCTCCATGAGGAAGCCATAGCCGGGACGGGCCTTGGAGAGCTCCTCATAGAGGGTCTTCTCGGCCTTGCGGTCGGCGGCGCTGACGAAATCGCCGGGGCCCTTGACGGAGACCACGAGATTCTCGACCTCGCCGAAGTCGCGCTTGAGGGCGCGGCCGGTCTTGATGGCGGCGCTGGTCATCACATTCATCAGGGCGGAGGTGATCATGGTGGGTCTCTGGTCTCGCGCAAAGGCGAAGAAAGGGGGTGGCGCAAAACGCCCGTCAGGGCTTCTACCCCAAGCCATGCGCCAAAGTCACGGCCCGCGAGCCTCAGGGCTCACCAATATGACGACGCACCGCCTCATCCACTCTGGCCTGGTCACGGTCGGAGAGGGTCTTGGACTGGCTTTCGAGCCATTCGTCCTGCACCCCGGCGGTGCGGGCCAGAATGTGCCATTTCATGGCCTCGATCATGTCGCGCGGCGCGCCCCGGCCCATGGCCAGCAGCCGCGCCAGCCGATTGGCGGCCACGGGATTGTTGGTGGCGGCCGCCTTGCGGAAATAGCGGGCGGCGGTGGTTTCATCGGCGGGTACGCCATCGCCGTTGAAAAGCTGGATCGCATATTCGACCTGTGCGGCGACCAGATTGTCGTCGGCCGCGCGCTTGAGCCATTGGGCCGCGCGCGGGCCATCGCGGGTAACGCCCAGACCCCGCAGATATTGCAGGCCCAGCGCATAGGCGGCTTCGCTGTTGCCCAGATCCGCCGCCCGGCGGAACAGGGCTGCGGCCTTCACATGGTCCGGCTTTTCGCCCTGAATGGCGAGCATGCCCAGATTATAGGTGGCGCCGGCATGGCCTGCGGCGGCGGCCAGCTCCAGCCAGGGCAGGGCCGTCTTCGCATCCTGCGCGACGCCAACGCCCAGCAGATAGGACACCGCCAGCGCGAAGGCGCCCTGCGGGTCGCCCCGGTCGGCGGCCAGCCTGTACCAGCGCACGGCCTCTTCGGGGTTGCGGCGCAGGCCCAGCCCGTCGCGGTAGAGCTCGCCCATGAGCGTCATGGCGGTGGCGTCGTCGGGATCGGCGGCGATCCGCTTCATGGCCTCGCGCAGGGCTGTCACATGATAGCCCCGCTGGAAGGCGGCGAAGGCGAAGTCGGGCGTCACGCCGGGGGCGAGATAATTGACGTCCGGGTCGATCACCCCTGCGGTCCTTGCGCCGGGGATGGGGGCGAGGGCCGTCGTCAGGGGCGTTTTGGAAGGCGTGAAGGTCGGGGGCAGGGGCGCCTGCGCAAGAACCGGCGCCGTCCCCGCCAGAAGCAGGGCGACGCCAGCCATGCGCGGCCAGATCATCGAGGGGCGCCGCGCACCAGCGCGGCCTGCGCCTCGGCCACCGCAGCGCCGGGGCCGCGCGCGTCATTCCAGACCGCATCGCCCAGGGCGACGAAATCGGCGCCCGCTTGCGAAATGGCGCTCACATCCTCCAGCTTCGTGGCGAACCCCACGCAGGCCACGGTGAAGATCTCCGTCCACCAGGACACGCGCTCGAGCACCGTTTCAAGCAAGGGGGTCCAGCCATCGGGCGAGGGATCGCCAAACATGACGTAATCGACCTCCAGCTCGCCCACGGCCATGGAATCGTGCCTGGTCTTGACCCCGCCCGCGCCCACGATGCGGTCTGGCTTGAGGGTTTCGATGGCCTCGCCCAGCTGCTCTTCGAGCTGATCGCCCTGACCGCGCACATGCACGCCATCGGCGTCGGTGCGCACGGCGACCTTGGGGTCGCCCTCCACCAGCAGGGCCGCTTCATATTTCTGCGCGATGGGCAAAAGCGCTCGCACGATCTTCTTGGCGGTTCCCTCGTCAGGACCGGCGAAGCGCAGGAGCACGCAGGCCACATCCCCCGCCGCAAGGGCTGCTTCCAGCGCAGGCGCAAAGCTCTCCGCCTCCGCAAGGGCGGGGCTGATGAGATAGAGCCGCTGGGGGTCCAGGGCTGGTTGTGCTGGTTTTTTGCTCATCTGGACTTGATCCGCATCCGCCGCGCCTGCCGGGAATCGGGAGGGCTGCATCGTGCAGAAATGGGGCGAAAGCAGGGCCTCGCGCAAGGGGCCAGATTTGGAAACAGCATCAAGGGGCAACTGGCGGTAACCCGCCAGCCGCCGTCACCTCACGAAAACGTCGGGTCCAGCTTGCCAGCGGCATAGAGCTTGGCCATCTCCGAGAGCGGCCGGATCTTGCCGATCTTGGAGGCCTGGCCCGCCGTGCCGAACTGCTCGAGGCGCTCGCGGCAGATCTTCGACATGGCTTCCAGGGCGGGCTTGAGATATTTGCGCGGGTCGAACTCGCCGGGGTTTTCCTGCAGCACGCGGCGGATCTGGCCGGTGATGGCCATGCGGTTGTCCGTGTCGATGTTGATCTTGCGCACGCCATGGCGGATGCCGCGCTGGATCTCCTCCACCGGCACGCCCCAGGTAGGCTTCATCTGGCCGCCGAACTGGTTGATGAGATCCTGCAGATCCTGCGGCACGGAGGACGAGCCATGCATCACCAGATGCACATTCGGCAGCTTCTTGTGGATCTCCTCGATCACATTCATGGCTAGCACTTCGCCATCGGGCTTGCGGGAGAACTTGTAGGCGCCGTGGGAGGTGCCCATGGCGATGGCCAGCGCATCGACCTTGGTGGCCTTGACGAATTTCACGGCTTCATCAGGATCGGTCAGCAGCTGGTCGTGGCTCAGCTTGCCCTCGGCGCCGTGGCCGTCTTCCTTGTCGCCCATGCCGGTCTCCAGGGAGCCCAGCACGCCCAACTCGCCCTCCACGGAGACGCCGCCCATATGGGCGATGTCCACCACGCTCTTGGTGACGCGCACATTGTAGTCATAGTCGGCGGGGGTCGCGCCGTCGGCCTTCAGCGAGCCGTCCATCATCACCGAGGTGAAGCCGGACTGGATCGCGGTCATGCAGGTGGCCTCCACATTGCCGTGGTCCAGATGCACGCAGATCGGGATATGCGGATACATTTCCGTCAGCGCGTCCATCATGTG
>CANCSY010000204.1 GCA_947380915.1 Beijerinckiaceae bacterium | reverse complement strand
ACGCGCCTCGCCAGAGCCTGCGCCTCCACGTCATGGGCGCTGCGCAGGCGGGCGGGCAGGGCTGGCGTGGCCGCTGGCAGGCGATAGTCCGCCTGTGCGCCCCACAGGCCCAGCAGGCGGGTCAGGCGCTCGCGCTCCAGCCGCTGGTCGAGTCTGGCGCGGGCGAGTTGGTTGTCGAGTTCGGCGGCCAGGGCATATTCGCGGGCCTGATCGAGCTTGTTCAGGGCGCCGGTCTCGCCCAGCTTTGTGGCGAGCTGCGCCTGGGCGTCGGTCAGCTGCTTGGCCTGGGTCAGCGTCGCCACCTGCTCTTGCGCGGCGACAGCGCGGATATATTGGCGGCGCACATCCACGGCGAGCCTCAGGGTCGCCTCCGCCGCGCGCATCTGCGCGGCCTTGAAGCGCTCCTGCGAGATGGCGGCCCGGGCGGGCAGGGTCACGAGGGAGAAGAGCCCCACGAGAATCTCCCGTTCGATCTCCAGCTCGCCGCTGCCCTGCGTGCGCGTATAGGCGAGGCGCGGGTTGGCGGGGGTCGAGCCGCGAATGACATCGGCCTGCGCCAGACCCAGCTCGTTATAGGCGGCCTGCAGGGCGCGGTTGTTTAGCAGGGCCACCTGAACTGCGGACTGCGGGGTGAGGGGCCCCCGCAGCAGGGCTTGCGTCTGGGCGGAGGCCTCCGCTGCGCTCTCCGGCGACCCGATGAGGGCGGCCTGCGCGCCTGTCTCGGCGGCGGTGAGATCCAGTACGGGCTGGAAGCCGACCGAGGGCATGCAGCCGCCGACCAGCGCCGTCACGGACGCTGCGGCGAGGAGGCGCGCAAGGCGTGGCCAGCGGCTCATTTCGCGGTCCCCTTGGGCGTCACCTTGCGGTTGAGTTCGACCCAATCGCCGGGCTCGACAGTGGCCCAGGCGCGGGCGTCCGCCGTCAGGGGCGCAGGCGCCGCTCGGGAAGGCGCGGGCGCGTCAGCGGGGCCGGCGAGCCAAGCGGGCGCCTCGCGCGCACAGCCTGCGAGCGTGAGGCCAAGAAGGCACAAACCGATGGGTTTCAGCATGGAGAGTGAGATCCAGATCCTTGGACGGATGGCCAGCGACGGGGCGCGCCAATGGCGCCCGCTGCGGCCCGCGATGTCCGGGAGGGATCAGGTTCTGGGGGGTCGCTCGAGGCCGGAGGGGTTCAGGCCATGGGCCGCACGCCCCTGCGTTACAGGCGGCGCGACTTGCAGGGTGTCCCGCAGGGACAGGGTCGCCTGCGACGGCAGGGAGAGCAGATGGCAGCCGAAGGAGCAGCAGTCGCCATCGTGATGATGAGCGGCCTCCCGGCTGCAGGTCATGCAGGAGGGTTGCGCTGTCGCGGCGATGGGCGCGGCTTGTTCGTGGGAAACGGCGGGCTGGGCCTGCGCCTGATGGCCGTGATCATGCGCCCCATGGGCCATGGCGCCGGGCGCAGCCCAGACGGAGGCCAGCATCAGGAGGCAGATGAACATGACGCGACGCAGCATGGAGGGACGATATAGCCCCGAACCGGGCGGGGCAACCGGATTGAGGGTTATCCCAAGCCTCCCGACCTTCAAGCGCGGCGCTGGCGCCTGTGGTGGGCGCGCCGGATCAGCGAAGCTCACGCCGCCTTGAGGCAGGCGACCCCCGACACGATGAGCACGAGGCCGAGCCAGCGCAGCAGGGAGGTGGGATCGCCGAAGACGATCACCCCCAGCACGAAGGTCCCGGCGGCGCCGATGCCGGTCCACACCGCATAGGCCGTGCCCAGCGGGATGCCTTTCAGGGCGAGCCACAACAGCCAGGCGCTGGCGCCGAGGCAGAGCAGGGATAGCGCCGGTCCCCAGATCCTGAAGGCGGGCTCGTCGGAGAGCTTCAGCCCCAGCGGCCAGCCGATTTCGCACAGGCCCGCCGCCAGCAGATAGAGCCAATGAATGCCTGCGTTCATGCCGCGCTCCTGACAGATGGGCGAGGCCCTGAAGGTGCTACGAAGATCCCTCACGCTGGATCATGGAAGAGCCGGGAACTAGCGAATGATCAGGCCCTGTCCGGTCGGCAGTTCCAGAACCTTCAATCCAAAGTCCGCGATGATCGGATCCAGGGCCGCCTTCTGCGCCGAATATCCCCACCAGCCATAGTCATCCAGAATCACGACGCCGCCGCTCGCCAGTTTCGGCAATATGGCCTTGAGGGCGCCGACCTCGGGATCGGGATGGTTCATGTCGATATGCGCAAAGGCTATTTTTTCAGGGAAACCCTGTGCGAATGAGCCGGGCACGGAGCCCTTGATGATCTTTACAAATTCAAAGCTGCGGAATCGCTCCTGCACATCTTCAAACAGGCCTGGATTATCAAGTCCTTTGTGATGCGTATGGACGTCGCCTTCTTTCCACTCGAACAGATCATACAGGAAAACGCGCTTGCCCAATCGCCTGAAGTCGAGCGTCTTCACGATCTGCCATGCGGTATGGCCTTTGTAGCAACCGAATTCCGCGAAGTCGCCCTCCGCCCTGCTGGCGAGTTCAGCGAAATACAACAAGGCGTAGGTGCGCCAGATGATGCTTTTTTCCTCGATCGATGTGGCGTCATCGGTCAGAATGGCATGGCAAAACGGATCTCTCAGAAAACTGAGGTTCTTGTTCCAGGTGATCAGATTGTCTGCGCAGAACAAGGTGGCCCCATTGTCCCACAGGCTTTCCTTGAGAAGTTTGATGGCGGCGCCAAATTTTTCCTGATCGACGATATTGAAGTTGCCGCCGATCATGGATCCGGCGGGAAGTCGCTCCAGCGCTGTTTTTTGCTCATCCATCTTTTGGCTCCACATGCGGTCAGCTTTGTCGATCCCGCTGAACGCTCAGTTCGCTGGTGGGACGATCGCCCGGTCGTCATGCACCGCCTGAGGATACGAACACTCCGACTTTACGAACAGTTAAATGGCGCTGGTCTTGATCGAAACGAATCGAGAATAGGGTCGCAAAGGATATAAATGGGCTGACATCAGGCTCCGCCACCAGCTTGGTCCCACGATCATTGATCTGGCGAAAAGAGATACGTTTGATTTTTTTATGCTCATATAATGTGCAAATTTTGTAAATAATTTTACTGAAACGTATGAGATATGAAACGGCACGGACATGTTCTGCCAATGTACGCACGGGTTCCTTGCAAATTTGCGGTAAGCTGTCGTAGCGTAAGCTTATCTTAAGGTTATCAGGGGGCGAAAATGTTGAAGAAGGTTTTGTTGGCCAGCGTCGCCGCTGGCTCACTGGTGGCTGCGTCCGGCGCGGCCCATGCAGGCGCTTTTGCTTTGCGCGAGCAGAGCGCGGCGGGGCAGGGCCTGTCCTTTGCGGGCGCGGCGGCTGGCGGCGCGGGCCTTGGATCCATGTTCTGGAACCCCGCCACGATGACGGAATATAAGGGCATACAGAGCTCCCTTGGCCTGACGGGTCTCATTCCCTACACCAGCTTGACCAATATACCCGGCACAAGCGCGGCCTATTCATTCATGAATGGAAAATCGACCAGTGGCGACATGGCCCAGGACGCGATTGTGCCAAACGCCTATCTCAGCTGGCAATTGAATCAGAGCATCTGGCTGGGCTTGAGCGTCAATGCTCCCTATGGCCTCGCCACCAAGCCCGACAGCGCTTATGTGGGCCGAACCTATGGCAGCACATCGCGCGCCAGCTCCAAGGAGGTTAATGCCTCCGTCGCCTATAAAATCAATGAAATGGTGTCTGTGGCGGCAGGTGTTCGTTATCTGGACCTGAAGGCCCGATACACCACGGCGGCAGCGAAAAACGGAGTTGCTGCTTCTGATTGGGCAGTCCTTGGCTTGCAGGGCGACGGCGCCGCCATCGGCTATACGCTCGGCGTTACTTTCAAACCCTCGGACACCACCGAGGTAGGCATTGGCTATCGCTCTGATGTGAAGCCGACGCTCAAGGGCGCCTTCTTCGGCGGCGCTGCGGCCGCTGCAAGCTTTGGCGGCAGCGCGCCTACGGCAGCTTATGTACTCGATAACCCGATCCAGATCAGCGTTCCCCTGCCTCAGATGATCACGCTCGGTTTGAAACAAAAAGCGACACAAGACCTGACCCTTCTGGCAGGTTTCGAGTGGGCGCAATGGAGCAAGCTCAAGTCTCCCGCGATCACCTACAGAAACAGCGGGTCCATCTGGTCAGTTGGAAGCGCCCATCTGGCGACGCCTGTTCTGCCTTTTGAGTACAAGGATGGCTGGTACGCCTCGCTGGGCGGTGAATACAAGTGGGATTCCAAACTCACCTTGCGTGCGGGGTTGGCTTTCGAGTCGACGCCGGTCAAGGATGAAAGCCGCTCGACACGTTTGCCCGATAATGATCGGATATGGACCTCTCTCGGCGCCGGATATAAATTCAGCGAGCAACTCTCGCTCGACTTCGGCTACACGCATATTTTCCCGAAGTCGACCAAGGCGAGCATCCTCGACAAGTCCAATCCCAATTACAAGGGCAGCTATTACAATGTAGCTGTTCCCGCCGCTTCAATCGATCAACTGAATGTCGATGTGAAGGCTCACGTCGACATCATCAGCCTTGGCCTGACCTATCGCTTCGATGCGCCGGCGCCGCAAACAAAGCTCCCCGGCAAGGTGACGAAGTAAGCTTCGATCACGCATTGAGGATCGAACATCATGGCCCGGCCTCTCAGGAGGCCGGGTTTTTTGTGTCCGCAGTGTTGATGGCCTGGATCTGTCGCTGCGCCTCCGGCGCGATGCAAAGGGCGGGGATCAACCCCGCCCTCTTTTATCCGTTATTCAGCTTGTTGAAGCTTACTTCAGGAGCTGGAGCACCATCTGGGGCGCTTGGTTGGCCTGGGCCAACATGGCCTGCGCCGCCTGCTGGATGATGTTGCGCTTGGCCAGTTCCGTCGTCGCCACCGAATAGTCGGTGTCTTCGATGCGGCTGCGCGATTCCGCAGCCTTGGCCGCCACGTTCGACAGGTTGTCTGAGGCGAACTGCAGGCGGCTGATCAGAGCGCCCATGTTGGAACGCTGCGCATTGACCGTCTGGAGCGCGCTGTCGATGGCCTGAAGACCATCATAGGCCTTCTGGGCGTCGGTGATCATGATCGTGCTGCCGCCGATGGCGGACAGTGCGCCCTCAACATATTCACCTGAAGCTGCACCTGTACCGTCTAACTTGAGCGGGAGTTTAGTGCCGTCGCTACCAGACTTGATCGACAGAACGCCAGTGGTGGTATCGCTAGATGTGAAGTCATACGTGGTACCATCTGTCCCGAATGCAGCTTCAAGCTTTTGTTTCAGACCCTTCACAATCGCGGAAGAAAGGTTCGGCGTGGCTGCGGCATCGGAGGTGTCAATATCACTCTGCGTGACTTGATATTGGAACTTCCGGTCAGCGACCATAACCTGGTAAGTCGCACCAAGATAGTCACTCGCAGGGTGGGTAGCATCAATCGCAGAGTCTACACTGCTGAAAGTAAATTTGGCTTCCGCGGAGGTGTTCGTCGTCAAGGTTTTCCAGGTCGCGCTGAGGTTGGTAGCCGCGACGCCGGTCTGCATGTTCGGGAGCTTGATCTGGATGGTCTGGCGAGAATTGGCGCCGACCTGGAAGGAGAAGGTGCCGTCGTGGCCGTTGCCGCCCGTGCCATCAAGGATGTTCGCGCCGTTCCACTGGGTGTTCTGGCCGATACGGTCGATTTCCGCACGCAGCTGCTGGAATTCGCCGTTCAGAAAGCCACGGTCCTTTTCGTTGTTCGTGTCGTTGGAAGCCTGCACGGCCAGTTCACGCATGCGCTGCAGCATGTTGGTGACCTGCTCGGTGGCGCCTTCCGCGGTCTGGATCAGCGAGATGCCGTCATTGGCGTTGCGGACAGCCTGGTTGAGGCCGCGGATCTGAGAGGTGAGGCGCGTGC
>CANCSY010000203.1 GCA_947380915.1 Beijerinckiaceae bacterium | reverse complement strand
AGGCGATGCCCGGGGTGGAGCATTGCATCTCGCCTGCGGCGGGGCGGGTGCAGATCTGGCAGCCGTTGGTCCACTCGCCGCAGGTGGGATTGTCGCGGCCGAAGCTGAAGACTGTGGCGGGGGCGCCTTCGGGCGCAGATGTGGGGACCTCCGGCAGATCGTCGGCGCGGGTTGGCGCGAGGAAGCACAGGCAAGCCGCGAGAGCGAGGAGGGTGCTGCGGAGGTGGGTGACGATCATGGGCCCACTCTAATCCAGCGCCACCCCACCCTCCAAATCACGCGGCCTTTCGCGGCACCATGCGCTCGCTGCGCAGGGCCTCGCGCTCGCCGGAGGTTCCGCCCTCGTGATATTCGGCGTCTTCGTTCACATCCCAGATGTCATAGAGCTCTTCGCCCGCCAGAATGTTCCGCACGGTGAGCATGGCGGTCATCATGGCGTGGTCCTGATTGTTGTATTTGTGCATGCCGTTGCGGCCCACCAGATGCAGGCCCGGGTAGCGCTCGGCCAGCTCCGCCCTGATGGCGTCCACATGGCTGCGATAGGCGTCGTCATAGACCGGATAGGCCTTGGCCTGCCGCACCACGCAGGCGTCCACCACCTCGTCGGAGCGGATCAGGCCGATATGGTCGATCTCGCGCTTGGCGAGCGCCACCAGCTCCTCGTCGGGCGCAGCCCAGAGCCCGTCGCCCTCGAAGCAGAAATATTCGAGGCCGAGGCAAGTCATACCCTCCTGCGGCACCAGCTCCGGCGACCAGGAGCGGAAGTTCTGCACGCGGCCCACCTTCACGGCGGGGTCGTGGATATAGATCCAGTTGTCGGGGAAGCTCGCGGAGCTCTTGGCGATCAGCGCCACGGTGAGGAAATCGCGATATTTCAATGCGCGGGCATGGGGCAGCGTGATGGGCGCAGGGCCAAGGGCCGCCATCAGCTCGGTGATCGGCGCCGAGGAGATCACATGGGGCGCGCTGAAGCTGGCGGGCTCGCCGGTCGCGGTTTTCGCATTCACGGTCCACTGGCCCGTCTGCTCGTTGCGTGACAGGCTTTCCAGCTTGCAGCCCATGCGGATCACCCCGCCCCGCGCCGTGACCTTGCGGGCGCATTCTTCCCACAACATGCCCGGCCCCTTGCGGGGATAGCGGAAGGATTCGATCAGGGTCTTGATGACGGGCTGGCCGGGACGCGCCGCGCCCTTGCGGCGGAAGGGGCGTATCAGGGAATTGATGACCGCCGACCCCAGGCTCAGGCCCTTGATGCGCTGGGCCGCCCAGTCCGCCGAAATCTCATCGCAGGACATGCCCCAGACCTTTTCCGTATAGGTCTTGAAAAAGATGGAGAACAGCCGCTCGCCGAACTGGTTGCGCACCCATTCGTGGAAGGTGCGGGGGTTCGGGATCGGCCGCAGTTTCGCATATCCATAGGAGAGCATGCACAGCGCGCTCTCGATGAGCCCGAGATTGCGCAGGGCCTCGAAGCCGTTCAGCGGGTATGAATAAAACTTCTCGCCATAGAAGATGCGCGACAGGCGCGGGCGGTCGATGAAATCGTCGGGCAGGATCTCGTCCCAGAGGTCCACGACCTCCTTCGATTTCGAGAAGAAGCGATGGCCGCCGATGTCGAAGAGATAGTCCTTGTAGCTCACCGTGCGGCTGATGCCGCCCACGAAGACCTCATCCTGCTCGATCACCAGCACCCGGCGCCCTTCCTTGGTGAGTTGATAAGCGGCGGTGAGGCCTGCGGGGCCGGCGCCGATGATGATGACGTCAAAAATGTCGGACATGAAAACCTCTTTGAAAAATAGAGCCGTTCAATGAACGTCAGCGGCCCTTGCTGCTGCGGAAAGCGATGAGATTTTGCCCCGTGAAAGACAGGGCGGCGGTGGCCACGGCGGAAATGACGAGGCAAATCAGGGGATGGGCGCCTGCGTCAAACCGCAGGAGCGTGAGGAAGAGACCGTAGTTGAAGCCCTGCGCCAGAAGGGCCACCCCCACATAGCGGGCCAATTCCCGCCCGGGCGGACGCCCGCTCGGGGCGAAGGTGAAGAGGCGGTTGAGGAACCAGGTGACGAGGGTCGCGACCGCCAGGGACAAGGCGCGCGCGATCTCGACAGAAACGCCTGCTTGGTGGAGTGTCCAGAAAACGCCGCTATCGACCGCAAGGCCGACAAGGCCGACCGTCAGAAAGCGTGCGATGCGCCAGATGATCGGCGCAAATGGGAGACGGCGCATCGCCCGCCTGAACCAGGCGACAAGGCCGGAAGGCGCCGGGGCGGGCGATGATCGGGACGCGGAACTCTGGAAAATGGACATGGGAAACATCTTGATGAATGCAACAAATTAACACATAAATTATTATAAATGAATCTTAAAAGCAAGATAATTTGTTACCTTTGAAACTATTTGGATAGCTCTTGGTGAAAAAACAGTTCACAATTTCCCGGACTCCGCAATTTAAGCGGGAGTGACCGCCAAAAATTCAATCAGGACGCATTTTCAATGAGTTGCCTCCATCACCCGAGACTCGGCGCCCACACAAAACCGAAATGGCTCGCCACCGCCGGTCTCCCATGGCCCTGGGCCGGGCTGATCGCCCTGGCGCTCACCACCCAACTGGCCCTGATCTGGAGCCATGTCCCCTGGGCGGATGAATTGCAGGCGACAGCGCTCGCCCGCGAAAGCCACACGCTGGCCGATTGGTACTGGAATTTCCGCTACGAGGGCCATCCGCCGCTCTGGCACCTGCTGCTGAAGATCCCCCTCGCCTTCACCGACGACCCGACCGCCCTCAAGATCGTGCAGAGCGTCGTGGTCCTTTGCAGCGCAGCCCTGCTGCATCTGCGCTCGCCGTTTTCGCCGGGGGTGAAATTCCTTCTCAGCCTCAATTATTTCCTGTTTTTCGAATATGGCGTCATCGTCCGCAACTATTCCCTGACGGTCCTGTTCTTCTTCGGCGCCATCGCCTTCCGTCGCCAGTCCGTCGGCTGGCTTTTCATCGCGCTGCTGCCGCAAGGCGGTCTGCAGAGCGTGATGCTGGCGGGGATCTGCGGGATCATTGTTCTGCGTGAGCAGGGGTGGAAATGGTGGGGCGTTCTGCTGGCGGGGTGCGGTGGCGTCGTGGCGCTGGCGTGGATGTGGCCGGCGGCGGATTTCGAATCGCTCAATACCCTGCGCCTGAACACGACTTGGCTCACTCGCTTCATTCGCTCGGCTTATATGAACGGAACTTCGATCCTGCCGGTAGACTATGACCTGCGTCTGACCGGCTGGGACCCATCGCGAACCGCGCTTTTTATCGTCGCCCTCGGACTAGTCGGGCCTATATTCCTGATCCGCTCCATCGCGAACAGGTCCCGGCTCCTCGCCCTGCTCACAGCCTTGTTCATCGTCGCCAATTTTTTACTGGCGATCCATGTCTATACCATCGGATCACGGCATTTCAGCCTCTGGATCATCCTGATGATCGGCATGCTCTGGACTGCGGACAAGACAAGCGAGCAGATCAATGGCCCACTTGCCCTGTGGATCTTCCTTCTCGCGCTCAGCGGCCCTGTCGCTGGTTTGCGCCAGTTCATGACACCTGTTTTCACCACCCTGCAAGTCACAGAGGCCCTGCGCGAGGCAGGGGCGGGCGCCCGGATCATCATACCCATCGACGTCTTGCTCGGCGCCGAGGTCAACGGGATGTTACGCATTCCCACCTTCGAAATGGCGGGCGGGTGCCTGCAAACCTTCGTGCGCTGGCGCAAACCGGTGTTCATGGCCCCATCGTTTGAAGACTTCACGAGCCAACACGACCTCGAAGACAAAGCCCGCAACGGCCTCGCCGCGATGAAGAAGGTCGCCGCCCGCGCGGGCGGAAGCGCGCTCTTGCTGATGACCTACACCGCCGGCGCGACCCTGTCCTTGAGCGATGACCCGGCGCTGACCTTCCTGCGCTTCATCGGCAAGGACGCCATCGTCGAAGAATGGCGCTACCTCTATCGCCTCGACGTCCCTCCCGACCCCAATCCCGTCCCCATCCCCGCCTGCACGCGCTGACCCACCATCGACAATCCCCGTAAAACCATGCTAGGCGGCCCCATGCTCGAAGGTTTGCCCCCCAATAACGCCGCGTTCATCATGCGGCTTCGCTGTGACGAGGCCACCGCTGTGGCGGTCGCGGACATCATCGTGGAATCCTCCGATCCGGCGGAGACCGCCGCCTCCGCCTTCGAGGAGGAGCAGGGGGACACCAAGACCTGGGCGCAACTGCCATGGCTGGTGGAGGTCTATTTCGCCGCCGAGCCCGACCAGGACTCGATCCGCGATCTCGTGACGATCGTCGCGGGCAAGGACATCGCCGCAGCTCTGGAATTTGGAACCATCAGCCAGAAGGACTGGGTCGCCTCCTCCCTCGAGGGCCTCGCCCCCGTGCGGGCCGGGCGCTTCCTCGTCCATGGCTCCCATGATCGCGGGCGGGTGCGCCCCAACGACATCGCGCTGGAGATCGAGGCGGCTCTTGCCTTCGGCACCGGCCACCACGGCACCACGCGCGGCTGTCTGCTGATGCTCGACGCGGTGCTGAAAGAGCGCCGCCCCCATCGGGTGCTGGATGTTGGCACAGGCACCGGCGTGCTGGCGCTGGCCGCCGCGCGCTACCTGCACAAGCCCATCGCCGCTGGCGACATCGACTATATCGCCGTGGAGGCCGCCGCCTCCAATGCGCGGCTCAATGGCGCGACGCCCTGGCTGCGGCCCGTGGTGGCGCGCGGCGTCATGCACCCCGACCTGAAGGCGGGCGGCCCCTACGATCTCATTTTCGCGAATATTCTGGCGCGCCCCCTGCGCAGCCTCGCCCCCTCGATCTGCGCCTTGGCGGCGGATGGGGCGGATGTGGTGCTCTCGGGCCTGCTGGCGCCGGATGTTGCGGGGGTTCTGTCGAGCTATGCGGCCCAGGGCTTCACCCTCACGCGCCGCATCAATCTCGAGGGCTGGGCCTGCCTGCGCCTGCGCCGGGGCGGAGCCGCGCGGCGTCCGCTGATCTGATTTGCGGGGCGGGCCTGCGCCAGCTAGTCTGGCGCCATGTTCGAGAGCCACTTCCAGACCTTCACTGATGACGCCAACGGGGCCATGGGCCCGCAGCGCCTCGCCGCCCTGCGGCGCGAGCTCGCGCGACGGGGCTTCGACGGCTTCCTGATCCCTCGCGCGGACGAGCATCAGAACGAATATACGCCCCCCTCAGCCGAGCGGCTGGCCTGGCTGACGGGCTTCACGGGGTCGGCGGGCGCGGCGGTGGTGCTGCGCGACGCCGCCGCCCTCTTCGTCGATGGGCGCTACACCCTGCAGGCGCCCGCGCAGGTGGATGGGCAGGCCTTCGCGATTTTCAACAGTGGCGAGACCGCCCCCGACGCATGGCTCGAAAAGCAGGTGAAAAAGGGCTGGCGCATCGCCTGCGATCCCTGGCTGCACACGCCCGCCCAGCTCGCCCGCTATGAGCGCGCCGTAAAGGCCGCTGGCGGCGTGCTGGTTCCTGCGGACACGAACCCGCTGGACGCCATCTGGACCGACCGCCCCGCCCCGCCCCAGGGCGCCGTGACCCTGCACCCCGCCCGCTTCAGCGGCGAGAGCGCAGAGGACAAGATCGCGCGCATTCAGGCGGCGCTGGGCAAGGCCGATGCGCTGGCGCTCAGCGATCCGCATGCCGTTGCATGGGCCTTCAACCTTCGCGGCGCCGATGTGGCCCATACGCCCATCGCCCTGTGTTTCGCCATTGTGCCCGCCAAGGGCAAGCCGGTGCTCTATATGGATCCGCGCAAGCTGGACGCACCCGTGCGCGCGGGTCTCTCCTTCCTCAAGCTCGCCTCGCCAGAATCGCTGCTGGTCGACATAGCGGCGCTGGGCGCGTCCAAAAAGCTGGTGCGCTTCGACGCCGCCACTGTCCCCGTCCGCCTC
>CANCSY010000202.1 GCA_947380915.1 Beijerinckiaceae bacterium | reverse complement strand
GCCAGAATGGTCTGGCTGGCGCGGAAGCGATGGATCGAGCCGTCATCCATCTTGATGCAGACGACGCCGCAGCAACGCCCGGCCTGATCCATGATCAGGTCGATGGCGAAATATTCGATGAAGAACTCGGTCGAGTTGCGCAGGGCCTGCCCATAGAGCGTGTGAAGGATGGCATGTCCCGTGCGGTCGGCGGCGGCGCAGGTGCGCTGGGCGGTGCCTTCGCCATAGTTGGTGGTCATGCCGCCGAAGGGGCGCTGGTAGATCTTGCCCTCGTCCGTGCGGGAGAAGGGGACGCCCCAATGCTCCAGCTCGTAGACAGCCTCGGGCGCGTTGCGGCAAAGGTATTCGATAGAATCCTGATCGCCCAGCCAGTCCGACCCCTTCACGGTGTCATACATGTGCCAGCGCCAGTCATCCGGGCCCATGTTGCCGAGCGAGGCGGAGATGCCGCCCTGCGCCGCAACCGTATGGGAGCGGGTGGGGAAGACCTTGGAGATGCAGGCCGTGCGAAGGCCCGCCTGCGAGCAGCCGACGGTGGCGCGAAGGCCTGCGCCGCCAGCGCCCACGACCACGACGTCGAAGGTGTGGTCGGTGATGGGATAGGCTCTGCCGTTCACGCCGGGCGCGGTGGATCCGGATGCATTGGCCATGGTGTTGAAGCCCCTCGAATGCCTGATGTCAGACGAAGCTGATGCGCAGGATCGCGTAGACGCACGCGAGTCCGACCGCAAAGCAGAAGAAAAGATTACCCAGCAGCGACCATGTCTTGGCGTGTTCGCCATGAACATAGTCCTCGATGATGGTCTGCATGCCGAGTTTCATATGGTACACGCTCGCCAGCAGGAACAGCAGCATGATGATCGCCGGGAGCGGCGCGCCGAGCGTGGCGCGCACCGTATTGTAATCCTTGCCGACCAGGGTCAGCACGATCCACACGAAGGCGAGGGTCAGCGGCACGAGCGCGGCCGAGGTGATGCGCATGTGCCAGGCGTGTTTGGTGCCGGACTTGGCCGAGCCGAGATGACGGACTTCGGCGATGGGGGTGCGCAGGCGTGAGGCGTTGGACATCGGCGTTTCCCCTCAGCGAGCCATATAGGCGGCGATCCAGACGAGGACCGCCAGAACGACCCCGCCGATCATCGTGCCCTGGGCCAGATATTCCCGCTCGGGATGATCCATGCCCCGGCCCATGTCCCAGACGAAGTGGCGCAGGCCACCGAGCAGATGGTGGAACAGGGCCCAGGTGAAGCCGAAGAGGATCAGCCGACCGATAGGCGAGGCCATGAACCAGGCCGCCGTCTCGAAGCTTTTGGCGTCGGTGGCGGCCGCCAGCAGCCACCAGGCCAGCAGAAGCGTGCCCGCATAGAGCGCGGCGCCAGTGATTCGGTGCGTGATCGACATCATCATGGTCAGCATCGGGCGATAAATGCCCAGATGCGGGGACAACGGCCGGTTCAGCGCCGGATTGACGGGGCGAGTATCGAGCTCGGCCATCTTGGTTCCCTCAGTGGCGAAATGCACGGTCTCCCTAATGGAAGTTGTGCAGTCGCGCAACGCTTACGCAAAAAGGCCATCATGCCCCGGCTGGGTCCGAAGGCTGCGAATCAGCGCCGCAGCGCAGCCTTGACAAGACGAACCGCGTCCTCCGAAGCCCAGTCGGCGGGGCCGGGCATGACGCCCAGTTCGCAGCCATCAGGGTCGATCAGGAGGGTGGTCGGCAGGCCCACGACCTTGCCCGCTTTCTTGAGGGTCTGGAACACGTCGGCGCTGCGATCCGTGTAAAAAGCAAGCTTTTCCACGCCTGCCTCCTTCAGGAAGGCCTGCCGACGATCGAGCCGCGTGGTGTCGATATTGATCGCCACGACCTCGAAATCGGAGCCCCCAAGGCGGGCCTGCAACTTGTCGAGGGACGGCATCTCCTCCCGGCATGGCACGCACCAGGTCGCCCAGAGATTGAGCAGCACGGTGCGTCCTTTGAACGCAGCCAATGAGAGCGGCGCCTCATCGGGACCGGCGAAGGTCAGCGCCGTCGCCTCGCGCGGGCGCTTGGCCACCGACAGGGCCGCGACCTCGCCGCGCGCCAGCGGGGCCAGCTCCTGCGCTGTGCTGGCGGCGGCGGCGCAGGCGCCCGGCGCTGTTTCCTTGCGGGCTTGGCCGTAAATCCCGTATAGCACCCCGGCGCCGGCGACGAGCGCGACGGCCAGGACGGCCAGGGCTCCGGCGCGACGGCGGGGTGTCTTGGGCGGGATTGGTGCGTTCGTCATGCCGGGACCAGAACCTCAGGGGTGCCTATGAGCAGCAAGATGTGGGGCGGGCGTTTCACCAGCGGTCCCGACGCTATCATGGAGGAGATCAACGCCTCCATAGGTTTCGATTACCGTCTTGCCGCCCAGGACATCCGCGGGTCACGCGCCCATGTGGCCATGCTGGCCGACGCGGGGATCGTGAGCCGCGAACATGCGGACGCCATCACAGGGGGTTTAGACCAGATCCAGGGGGAAATCGAGGCGGGAACCTTCGTCTTCTCCCGCGCCCTCGAAGACATCCATATGAATATCGAATCGCGCCTTGCCGACATCATCGGCCCGGACGCGGGGCGCCTCCACACCGCCCGCTCGCGCAACGACCAGGTGGCCGTCGATTTCCGCCTCTGGATCCGCGACACGGTCGATGATCTCGATGTCCAGATGCGCGGCCTCCAGCAGGCGCTCGCCGAGCGGGCGCTGGATCACGCGGGGGCCGTCATGCCCGGCTTCACCCATCTGCAATCGGCGCAGCCCGTCACCTTCGGCCACCATCTGCTGGCCTATGTGGAGATGCTGGGGCGCGACCGCGGCCGCCTCGCCGACGCCCGCAAGCGCCTCAACGAATGCCCGCTGGGCGCAGCGGCCCTGGCGGGAACCTCCTTCCCCATCAACCGCGAGCAGACCGCCCGGGCGCTGGGCTTCGACCGGCCCACCGCCAATTCGCTGGACAGCGTGTCGGACCGCGACTTCGTGCTGGAGGTGCTGGCGAGCGCGGCCATCTGCGCGGTGCATCTGTCGCGCCTCGCCGACGAGATCGTGCTCTGGGTGACGCCCCAGTTCGGCTTCGTGCAGCTCTCGGACAAATTCACCACGGGCTCGTCCATCATGCCGCAGAAGCGCAATCCCGACGCGGCGGAGCTGGTGCGGGGCAAGGCGGGCCGGGTGATCGGCGCGCTGAACGGGCTGATGATCGTGATGAAGGGCCTGCCGCTGACCTATTCGAAGGACATGCAGGAGGACAAGGAAGGCGCCTTCGACGCGCTCCAGTCCCTGTCCCTGTGCATCGCGGCCATGACCGGCATGATTCGCGACCTGCAACCGGACCTCAAGCGCATGAAGGCGGCGGCGGGCGCGGGCTTCGCCACCGCCACGGATCTGGCGGACTGGTTGGTGCGCGAGCTGAAAATGCCCTTCCGCCAGGCCCATCATGTGACCGGCGCCCTCGTGAAGCTCGCCTCCGATGGCAAGATGGGGCTGGAGAAGCTCACCCTCGCCCAGATGCAGAGCGTGGAGCCGCAGATCACGGAAGCCGTCTTCGGGGTGCTTGGGGTCGAGAAATCCGTCCGCAGCCGCACCAGCTACGGCGGCACCGCCCCCGCCAATGTGCGGGCGCAGGCCAAGCGGTGGATCGCGAAACTGGGAAAAGAGGCGGCCAAGGGGGGCTGATGGCGCGTCAAAACGCCGCAGTTTTGATCGTCATCGCCAAGGCGATTGCGAAAGCTCCCGCAACGCCGCTTTTGCCTCTATACTGCGCGCAACCCGGAGAAACCGCTTGCCGTCCCATGCTCTCACCCGATGCGCCGCCCTCGCCCTTGCGCTCGCAGCCCTTGGCCTGAGCGGCTGCGGCCGTCGCGGCAATCTTGAATCGGCGCCCGGCGCTGCGCCCCCCGCCGTCTCGGGGCAAACCACGGTCGCCCCTGGCCTTGACGGCTCCAAGGCGCAAAAGCCTGTGGGGATCTCGGCTCCCAACGAGCCCTTCTTTCTCGATCCGCTTCTCTGAACGAGCGCAATCCATGCATCATTTCGCCTATCGCGACGGCGTCCTCCATGGGGAGGACGTGGCCCTTCCCTCGATCGCGCAAAGCGTCGAGACGCCCTTCTATTGCTATTCGACCGCGACCCTGCGGCGCCATTACGAGGTGTTCTCGGGCGCCTTCGCCGATCTGAACGCGCTGGTCTGCTTCGCCATGAAGGCCAATTCCAATCAGGCTGTGCTGAAGACGCTGGCGAATCTTGGCGCCGGCATGGATGTGGTCTCCGAAGGCGAGTTGCGCCGCGCGCGCGCTGCTGGCGTGCCTGGCGAGCGCATCACCTTCTCGGGGGTCGGCAAGACAGCACGCGAAATCGCGCTGGCACTCGATGAAAAGATCCTCTGCTTCAACGTGGAATCCGAGCCCGAGCTGCACGCCATCTCGGCGATCGCGCAGAGCAAGGGCGTCACCGCGCCGATCTCCATCCGCGTGAATCCGGATGTGGACGCGCGCACCCATCACAAGATCTCGACTGGCAAATCCGAAAACAAATTCGGCATTCCGATCTCCCGCGCCAGGGCCGTCTATGGGGAAGCCGCCGCCCTGCCGGGGCTGCGCGTCACCGGCGTCGACATGCATATCGGCTCGCAGATCACCGATCTCGAACCCTTCGACAACGCCTTCGCGCTGCTCGCTGATTTCGTGCGCGAGCTGCGCGCCGACAGCCACCAGATCGATCATGTGGATCTGGGCGGGGGCCTCGGCATCCCCTATCGCGAGGGCGAGGATCCCGACGCCTACCATCCCGAACGCTATGCGGAAGTAGTCCGCAAACACGCCAAGAGCCTCGATTGCAAACTGGTGTTCGAACCGGGCCGGCTCATTGTCGGCAACGCCGGGGTGCTGGTGACCAGGGTGCTTTATGTGAAGCGCGGCGATGGCAAGACTTTCGTGATTGTCGACGCGGCCATGAATGATCTGGTGCGCCCGACCCTCTACGAGGCCCATCACGATGTGAAGCCGGTGCGCGAGGCCCCTGC
This sequence comes from Beijerinckiaceae bacterium, assembly GCA_947380915.1. The sequence continues at coordinate 918 of CANCSY010000202.1, read as the reverse complement.
GGGCGGCCCCACCATGCATGCGGATGTGGTCGGCCCGGTCTGCGAGACCGGCGATTACCTGGCCCTCGACCGGGATCTGCCGGAACTCGCCGCTGGCGACCTCATCGCGATCATGTCGGCGGGCGCCTATGGGGCCGTGCAGGCGGGAACCTATAATTCGCGCCTGCTCGCGCCCGAGGTTCTGGTCCATGGCGCGGACTGGGCGGTGATCCGCCCCCGCACCTCTTACGAAGAATTGATCGGCCTCGACAGGATTCCCGGCTGGCTGGGCTGAATCGGCGCTTTTCCCGCAACTTCGGACTGGAAAGCCGCGCCCGGCGTGTTACCTTTGGTCGAATGCGCTGGAGTAGCCATGAGCGATCGCGAGACCCCCAGAGGACCCGCTGCGGAGCGGCTTGATCGGCTCGCGGCCCGCGCCGGGCTTGCGATCAGCTGGGAGCAGGTCTGGCCCGTGGCGGCCATGCTGCTGACGCTCTTTGGTTTTTTCCTCGCGATCTCGTTCCTGGGCCTGTGGTTGGAGGCGCCGCGCTGGGGCCGGATGCTGGGCGTCGGCCTCTTCGGGCTCCTCGCACTGGCGAGTCTCGCCACCCTCGCCCGTTTCCGCACCCCCACCCGCGCGCAGAAGCTGGCGCGGCTGGACCGGGACTCGGGCCTGCCCCATCGCCCAGCCACGGCGATGGAGGACCAGCTCGCCAACGCCAATGACGATCCGGCGACAAGGGCGCTCTGGGCGCTGCATCGCACCCGCATGGAGCGCGCGGCGCAGGCTCTGACCCTGCGCCTTCCCTCCCCCCGCCTGGTGGAGCGCGACCGCTACGCCCTGCGCGCCCTCGCGCTGCTGGCCATGGTCGCGACCGCCTTCGTGGCCGGGCCGGAGAAATACGCTCGCGTGCTCGCCGCCTTCGACTGGCGCACCGA
>CANCSY010000201.1 GCA_947380915.1 Beijerinckiaceae bacterium | reverse complement strand
AGTTCAAGCACACATGAGCGTCCGGCGCCCCACGGCGGGTGGTCAGCAGGGCCTTCAGCTCGGCGCTAACCGGGACCATCACACGGGTACCAGTCTTTTGATGCAAGGTCGCTCAGCGTCGTGATCTAAGTGGGCGCGCGCATCGCGGCGGCGAACTCCGGCGAGCGGGGGTCGTCCGGCAGGCGGTCCATGGTAGACCGGAAATAGTAATAAGTGCGGCGCGAGCCATCGGCGAGCCGCTTGGTGGTCTGCTTGATGTCCCGGATCCGCGTCGCGATCCTCATAGGCGCTGGCCCGCCAGCCATGCGTCGAAGGCGCTTGATTGCGCCTGCTCCTTTTTGGCGAACAGCAGACGGATTGTGCCGTCTCTGGTGATCTCGACCCCGGTAATGTCAACCCCGGCCTCCTGCGCCCCCTTCACGGCGCGCCGCACGTCCGCCTGCCTGAACCTTGCACTCGCTCGCGACATATCACTCTCCCTTGAAACGCCTTTCAATGTTCCGCACTGTCGAGGCGAACCACTCGCCGCCGCGCGCTGTCTCCACACCCATGTCGTTCAGCGCCTGGGCGATCTCGCGAAACGAAATGTGACCCTTTGACCTCAGATCCTCGATGATCGGCATGACCCGCTCGGCGAACCTATCCGCCTTGAAAGCCACCACCTCCCCGCTGCGCTCGGCCCCCTTGATCGGATCCGGCGAGCCCATACGCATGCCCCGCGCCTTGGCCTTCTCAAGGCCGCGCTTGATGCGGACCGACGCGACGGACGCCTCCTTTTCCGCGAACCGCGCGAGCATGCGCAAGTTGGTGTAATCCACATCCGGCGCGTCGCACACCATCAACTGCACGCCGCTGTCGCGGACCAGTGTCAGGAAATACCTATTGCGCAGCAAAGGATCGATCGTCGCCATGATCAACGTGGCGCTTTGCGCCCTGCACAAGGCCAGCGCCTCTTGCAGCATTGGTCTGCGCGATTCTTTCCCCATATTCTCTGTAAATTCCCGGAGCAGCGACCAGGTGCCACCGTTGAGCGTTGTCCTGATTGTGTCTTTTTGCTGATCCTCTGACAACACTTGATCGGCACGCCGATGGGAGCGTACGTCATAATAAGCCACCCAATTTCCATTATGCTTCGTTTGAGCCATGAACACCTCCAATAGCTAAAACTAACACATAATCATAGCAATAAAACGAGTTTGTACAAGACCCAATTAATGAGCTTTTGAGGGACATTTTCCGTTCGCTTTTTCAATAAGCTGACAGGTAAGTTTTGCGATCTTACACAGTCACCGTCCACCATTCCCCTTCAAGATCATGACGATCCGGGCGCCTTTACCTGAGAGCCCTCGCCGCAGGCGCTACGCGGCACTCGGCGTCATCATGGCCTCTCTGCGCGCGTCTCAGGAACCAGGAAGATCAAAAGGGTCGCCACACAGGCCGCGCATCCCGCCGTGAACAGAAATGCCGCCGTGTAATCGACCTGCGCCGCCAGAATGGCGAAAATGATCGGGCCTATGGCCTGGCCGCCCTGACCGGTAAACCGCCATAGACCGAGAAAGGCGCCACGGGCCTCCGGCGGGGCCACATCGGCGCCGACGGTCTGCACCGATCCCCCCGTCAGCGATTGCGTCGCTACGGCGAGAAAGAACAGTCCCACATACCAAGCATAACCGTAGTCCCAATAGGCGGACGCCGCCAGCAGCGCCATCGACACCGCGACGCCGCTGAACCCGGGAACCATGGTGCGTTTGCGACCGAACCTGTCCAGAATCCATCCGGCGATGAAGCCAATGGGCCAGGCGATCAGCGCCGCCCCTGTCGCCAGGTAGCCGATCTCCGCCGGTCCCAGATGGTAGGCGTAGGCGGCATACAGGTGAAGAAGGTCCGCCGTGACGGGCCCCCGCGTCAGGCCGGCGAACAGGGCGACGGCGAAATAGACGAGGCGCGGCAAGATGATCTGCTTCAGCGTCAAAGGGCTTGGCTTGGATTGTCGTTGGGCTCGTGGACCCTGATGCGCCTGCTTCGGTTTCTCGCCAAACATCAGGGTCAGGCCCAGAGCGACCAATGATATGACCGCGTAAGCCAGGAATGGCGCCGTGGCGCTCCATTCGCTGGCGATATAGCCGCCCAGCACGGGACCTGCCAGCTTGCCCGTATTGTCCATGCCAAACATCCAGCTGACTAGCCGTCCCCGCTGGCTTTCGGGGGCGTTTTGAGAAATACCGGCAAGCCGTCCCATGACCCACATCTGCGCCGCGCATCCGCTGAAAAAGCGTAAGACTAGGACTTCTGAAAATGAACTGGCGTTCCAGACCCAAAGAGCCGTAGCCGAGGTCAGCAGAGGGCCGGCGATCATCACCGAGCGGCGGCCAAATCGATCGATCAGCCAGCCCGAGGGAATGGTGCCGGCCAGATTACCGAGCAGAAAAGCGGTGACGACGCCGCTCGCCACGCCAAATCCAACGTCGAATGATTTAGCCAAAGTGGGAACGGCGGGGAGGGCGATGCCTGCTCCCAATGCGTAGATCAACGCGGGCAGGTAGGTCGACAGAAACGTCTGCCACGACAAGGCCGACTCCGACTTGCCGGTGTCAGCGACGGTGGGTTTGGACACGTTCAGGCCAGCGGCGCCATCTTCATTGGCCAACGTGTTCTCCTCCCTTGATCCATGTCGCCACGTATGGGCAGCCTTTGCACCTTGTCAATCTGTCGCCGAGCCCTCCCAGGGCTGGCCGGTGATGTCGAAGACCACGCCGTCCGGGCCGCGGAACTTGTATTCGGCATGGGTTCCGGCGGGGATGTTGTACTCTACTTGTGGGGCGCCTGCGGCGATCAGCTTGTCCATCCAGGCCTCCACATCGTCCACCACCACGCCGAAGTGGTGGATGCCCAGATAGTCCACGCCCTTGCCAAGCTGGTCGTCGGCGAATTTCAGGATGGCGATATTCAGCGCTCCATCGGTAAGAAAGACCCCGGAGGGGCGAGGCGCCTCATCGGGCCTGGCGGGGTCGAGGCCAAAGCGGCGCAGTTCCTTGAAGCCGAACATGCTCTTGTAGAATTCCGCAGCCTTGCCCGGGTGGTCGCTGGCGAGGGCGATATGGCGAATCTTCAACATGTCCGTCTCCTGAGCAGCTTGCGCCTGCGCGCCTTGAGCCAATGGTGGACTTTTTCGGTCCTGCAAGGAAGTCCGGTGCGGCAGGAAATCCTCAGGCCGGGGCGCCCCGGGTGACGCGGGCGTGGAAATATCTCAAAATGCTTGAACCGGACGCCTGATTGGCGGATAGGCTGCTGGGTGAGGCGCTCGGGTCGCCGGTCAATGCCCTGGAGGAAACATGAGACTCTTCGAATGCGCCTGCTGCGCACCCACCGGCTTTCTTGGCCAGGCCGCTTTCAGCCCCGCCGATGGCGGCGGCGCCTCCCACAAGCCCCTGACCTCGGCTGGCCCGGTCGCCCGTGACGTTCTGGAAGAACTCGCCTGCGCCAGCCGCATTCTGGCGGATCAGGGCGTGTTCGACGCCTTCGGCCATCTGTCCATGCGTCATCCGGCCTCCCCGGATCGGTTCCTGATGTCCCGCTCGCAGGCGCCCGCTCTGGTCGGCCCCGATGACATCATGGAATTCGACCTCGACGCCGAGGCGGTCGATCCCCAGGGTCGCAGCGGCTTCCTGGAGCGCTTTATCCATGGCGAGATCTACAAGATGCGGCCGGACGTCATGTCCATCGTGCACAGCCACTCGCCCTCGGTCGTGCCATTCAGCCTCGTGCCCAACAAGATGCAGGCCATGTATCACAACGCCGCCTTCATCGCAGAGGGCGTGCCGGTCTTCGACATTCGCGAGAAGTTCGGCGCCACCGACATGCTGGTGGGCAATCATGAGAAGGGCCGGGAGCTTGCCCGCGTGCTCGGCCACAAGCCCGTCTGCCTCATGCGCGCCCATGGCTCGGTGGCCGTTGGCCCGAGCCTGAAGCATGCTGTCTTCCGCGCGGTCTATACCGAAGTGAACGCCAAGCTCCAGATCCAGGCGACCATCATCTCCGGCGGCGCGCCTCTGGCTGCGCTTGACGAGGAGGAGGGCCGTTTCGCCGATGCGGTGAACCTTGGCGTCGTGGGGCGTCCGTGGGATCTGTGGAAAATGCGCGTCACCAAGTAACCGTCCTGCGGCCCCTCAAGAAGGGGCCGCGACCTCTGATTTTGGAGATTTACAGTGTCGGACAGGCTCCCCGAAGCGGAAGCGCGCCAACAGCTCGTCGATGCGATCCGCATGCTCGAGCGCGCCAATGTGGTCGATTATAACGGGCATTTCAGCGCGCGCGTGGGCGAGAATCGCCTGCTCATCAACTCCGGTCCTTCCGTGCGCGGCGCCCTGAGCGCGAAGGACATCATCGCCATTGATCTCGACGGCCAGCCGCTCGACGGCAATGTGCCGCCGCCCCTCGAATTCCATCTCCATGCCGAGATCTATCGGGCGCGGCCGGATGTGAATGCGGTGGTGCATACCCACCCGCGCTGGTCCACCTATCTGTCGATGACGGGTAACACGTACAAGCCGGTCTATGCGCAGGGCGTGCTGCTGGGCGAGATCCCGCTGTTTGATTCGCCCAATTCCATCAACACCAAGGCCATGGGCGAACAGCTCGCCCAGACGCTCGGCGAGCGTCCCTCGGTGCTGCTGAAATCTCATGGGGTGACGGTGGTGGGCGCGGATGTGGTGGAGACCTTCACCCTCGCGGTCTATCTGGAAGAAAATTCCGAGCGCCAATACATGGCCATGCAGATCGGCGACCCCTATGTCTTCTCAGCCGAAGAGCAGGAGCTCTGCCGCCAGAAGCTGTGGACCCGCAGTCTCTTCAAGAAGACCTGGGACCACTATCGCTCGAAGCTTTGAAAAAGCAGGCGCGCCCTTGAGAGAGCGCGCCCTTTTTGTTCAGTCCACCGGCAGGATGCACACATCCGGCCCGTCATCGAGCTGCATGTCCATGACGCAGAGCATGGCTGCCGTGCTGGCGTAATTGCCCATCAGGGCCACCAGATTGAGCAGGCCTTCGCGGCCGAAGATCTTGAGCGCGCGGGCGAAGGTCTCGGAAGAGACCTTGCGCTTGCCGAAGGTCTCGCGGCCGAGCGTGATGATGACATCGTCGATCTCGTCGAGGCCCTTGGTTTCCTTGCGATATTTGATGATGTCGATGATCTCTTGCGACACGCCGCATTTCAGCCCCTCGGGCTCATGGGCGGCCCATTCGAAGCGGCTGTCGCATTCGCGGGCGGTGATGAGGATCGCGATCTCGCGCAGGCGCGGCGAGATGCCGGATTCGAAGCGCAGGAACTTGCCCACGGGACGCGTGATCTGCGAGAGCTTGGGGCTGTGCAGGCTGATGCCGCCGGGTCCGATGAGGCCCCTGATGGTCTGGCCCTTGGGATCGGCTACATAATCGAAGACCTTCTGGCCCTCTTCGTCAAAATCCTCGCGCTTGGGCAGCGGCAGGCGGCAACGGGACGCGGGGTCAATATCGGGCGGCAGCATTCGTCTCTCCCTTGGGTTTTCCTATGGGAGGACGTTAACCCGAACGGGGCGGGTGCGCCAACTGCCAGTCACCCCTAAATCGTAGCCTCGATCAGCGCGCGCAGTTCGCCCGTCACCTCGACCTCCCGGTCGAACCAGGATCGCCAGGCCGGCCGGCCCTGATGCAGCAGCATGCCAAGCCCGTTGACCGTGCGGGCGCCCCGCTCGCGCGCCGCCTTCAGCAGGGGTGTCTCGCCGGGGATATAGATGATGTCGCAGACCTCCGCCGTCCGGGGCAGAGCGTCGAGGGAAAGATCAAGGGGCGGATTGCCCACCATGCCCTGGCTGGTGGTATTGACCAGCAAGGCGGCGCCTTCCAGCGCGCGGTGGCGCTCGTCCCAGCCCAGCACAGTAACGGGCCCGCCGAGGGCGGCGGCCAGCGCTTCGGCCCGGGCGCGGGTGCGGTTGATGAGGCGAATCTCATTGGCGCCCTCATGGATC
>CANCSY010000200.1 GCA_947380915.1 Beijerinckiaceae bacterium | reverse complement strand
ACCATGCATTTCGTCGCCCTTTGCACCGACAAGCCCGATGGTCTTGCGATTCGCATGCAGCATCGGCCCGAGCATCTGGCCTGGCTGGAGGCCAACAAGGCGCGCATCGTGCTGGCGGGGCCATTTCTGGGCGCCGATGGCCAGATGACCGGCTCCATGCTCATCGTCGAGGCGGCTGACGAGGCCGACGCCAGGGCCCTGCTCGCGTGCGATCCCTTCGCCAAGGTGGGCCTGTTCAGCGCCAGCGAGGTGAGGCCCTGGCGGCGCACCTTCGGCGCAACGCTTTAAGGAGTCGGAAACATGGCGCACTGGCTCGTCAAAAGCGAACCCTCGGTCTGGTCCTGGGACCATCAGGTGGCGGCGGGCGCCAAGGGCACCCATTGGAACGGGGTGCGCAACCATCTCGCCAAGCAGCAGCTCATGGCCATGAAGATCGGCGACCACGCCTTCTTCTACCATTCCAACGAGGGCAAGGAGATCGTGGGGATCGTGGAGGTCATCAAGACCTTCTATCCCGACCCCTCCGACGAGAGCGGCAAGTTCGGCATGGTGGATTTCAAGGCGGTGAAGCCCCTGCCAAGGCCGGTGTCGCTCGCCGAAGTGAAGGCGACGCCAGCCCTCTCCAAAATGTCCCTCGTCACCTCCATGCGGCTATCGGTGCAGCCGGTGACGGATGAGGAATGGGCGCTGGTGTGCAAGATGGCCGGGGTCTGAGGCAGTCGGGGTTCGGCAGTCGACAGTCGTGGTTCGGACCCAAGACTTGCGGCATCCCGACTGCCTAATGCCGACTGCCCAACCCCGCCTACCCCAACAACTCCACCAGCGGCGGAATCAGCGGCTCGTCCGCAGGCGGCATGGGATATTGGCGCAACTCGCGGGGGCGGACCCATTTGAGGGCCTGGCCCTCGCGCGATTGCACGAAGCCCTCCCAGCGGCGGCAGACATAGAGCGGCATCAGCAGGTGAAACTCGGGATAGGCGTAGCTGGCGAAGGTGAGCGGGGCGAGGCAGGCCTCTTTCACCGCGATCCCCAGCTCCTCCTGCAATTCGCGGATCAGCGCCGCCTCGGGACGCTCGCCCGCGTCGATCTTGCCGCCGGGAAATTCCCACAGGCCCGCCAGCGCCTTGCCCTCCGGGCGCTGGGCGATCAGCACGCGATCATCCGCATCGATGAGCGCGACAGCGACGACGAGGAGAATTTTCAAGGGCGAGGCTCCCGCAAGGACATCCCTCGCCTAGCGCGCGAGGCGCGCGGGCGCAACTATTTGCCTGACACGATCACCTTGACCGGCTCTTTCTCGTCGCCCCTCAGGGTGACTTTTTCATAGATGATGCCGCCCGAGGGCAGGATGGAATTGTCCGCGTACCAGGTGGCCTGGGTCCACAGGTAATAGGTCCCCGGCGCCACATTCTCGAAGGTGAAGCGCCCGTCCGATTCCGCCTTCGTGTTGCGGGTGAACTTCTGATAGTCGGGATCGGACTCCATGCGGATGAAAAGCCGCATGGCTTTCAGATATTTACGCTCGCCGAAGAAGGTCTCGAAACGCGCGTCCGTATAGGCGGTGGCGGGGATGAGATAGACATATTCCCCCGCCGCGAAGATCACCCGCCCGTTCTCCGAACGGAAGAAGGCATGGCCCGCGATCTTGCCCTTGCCGGGCTTGTGGATGAACCCGGCCTCAATGGGATCGAAAGGCACATCCACGTCAGGCTTGGCGCAGGCGCCAAGGCAGGCCGCAAACGCGGCGACGAGAAGAAAGCAACGCATGGCACGCTCGCAACCAAAACTTGAACATGGCCATATTTTTCGCGCGAGCGGCCGCCGAAATCAAGTGGCGATCAACTCCGGTAATCCCCGTTGATCGCCACATATTCCTTGGTGAGATCGCAGGTCCAGACGGTGGCGACGCCCTTGCCGCCCACGCCCACATCCACGGTGATGTCGATCTTCTCGCCCTTCATGTAGGCGGAGGTCTTGGCCTCGTCGTAGGTGTTGTCCCGCAGGCCCTTGTGGGCCACGCGGAAATCCCCGAACCAGATGGCGAGCCCGTCGCGTTCGGCCTTCTCGCCGGCCTTGCCCACGGCGGCGACGATGCGGCCCCAGTTGGCGTCCTCGCCCGCCACCGCCGTCTTCACCAGCGGCGAATTGGCGATGGACAGCGCGATGCGCTTGGCCGCCGCGGCGCTCGCGGCGCCCTCGACGCGGATCTCCACGAACTTGCGGCAGCCCTCGCCATCGCGCACCACCTGATGGGCGAGATCGAGCAGCACGCCGTCCAGCGCCTTCTTGAAGGCCGCGAGGCGCCGGTCGGTGGCGAGCGCAATCTTCGGCGCGCCGCGCTTGGCCGCAGCGCCGGTGGCGAAGAGCATCAGGGTGTCGGAGGTGGAAGTGTCGCTATCCACGGTGATGGCGTTGAAGCTGGTCTGCACGGATTTCGACAGCATGGCCTGCAAGGCAGCCGCGCTGATGGGGGCGTCGGTGAAGACATAGGAGAGCATGGTGGCCATGTCGGGGGCGATCATGCCCGCGCCCTTGGCCATGCCGTTGATGGTGACGGGAACGCCGCCCAGGTCCACCGTGGCGGTGGCGACCTTGGGATAGGTGTCGGTGGTCATGATGGCTTTGGCGGCCTCCAGCAGGCCACCGGGGGCGGCCTTGGCCACCAGATCGTCCATGACGCCGTTGAACTTGGTGGCGTCCAGCGGCTCGCCGATGACGCCGGTGGAGGCCAGGAAAATTTCGCCGAGCGGCGCGCCGGTCGCCTTGCCCGCGATCTCCGCCGTCAGCTTGGCGGCCTTCGCGCCCACCTTGCCTGTGAAGGCGTTGGCGTTGCCGGAATTGACCACCAGCGCCCGGGCCTTGCCGCCCTTGAGCTTGGCGCGGCACCAGTCGACGGGAGCCGAGGGGCATTTCGATTTGGTGAAGACCCCCGCGACCTGGGTGCCCTTGTCGAGCAGGGCAAGCATCACATCCGTGCGGCCCTTGTAGCGGATGCCCGCCTCGGCGGTGGAAAAGCGCACACCCTCGATCTCCGGAATCTCGGGATAGGAACTGGGTGCGAGCGGCGAGACGGCGGTGATCTTGGCCATGGGGATTCCCTGTGCGATTGCGGCGGCACATTTGCGGAGCCGCGCGTCATGGTCAAGCCGGTCTACCGGCCGAGAGCCTCGATCCAGCGGATCATGCGGGCGCGATTGGCGCCAAAGTCCAGCGCGCCCAGCACCGGGCGCGCATGGAGGGCCACCGTGGCGGCGCCGCTGCTGCGCGAAATGATGCGCGCGTCGATCACGACGGGCAGGCGCAAAATCAGGGAACGGTGAACGAATCGCAGATGGTCTGGCCCGGCGGCGGGCCATTCCTCGACGCCCACCTCCCCCAGCGCGAATCGGCGCAGTTTGAAGGCGAGCCGTTCGGCGGGAATGGTGAAGACCGGCGGGGCGACAGCCGCCTGCGTCGAAACGCACAGATCGGGCGGGCAAAACAGCGCATCCCCGGGGCGGGGCGACACTGTGGAGAAATCAACGGGGGAGAAATCCTGCGGCCCGCCGATGATCTGGCTCACCCGCTCCCATGGACCAAGGGGCGCGGGGGCGGCGGGCTGCAGGAGCAGGGCGAGGCCAGCCAGCCCCAAAGCCAGAAAAAAGCCAGCCGCCGCGACCTCGATCGCCCTGCGGCTGGCCTGGGACATGATCTTACCTGGGCGCCAGGGGTGGCAGGATGGGGGCGACGGGGGCCTCCATGCGCTCGATCTTGGCGCCATCGCGCAGCTTCATGATGAGCTCGGACTGGGACTTCTGGGCGACATATTGGGCCACCTGGGTCTTCACTTCCTCGAAGGAGGGGAAGGGCTTGCGCCGCCTGTCCTCGAGCTTGATCACATGCCAGCCGAACTGGCTCTTCACGGGATCGGAAATCTCGCCCTTCTTGAGCTTGTAGGCGGCCTCGCCGAATTCCGGCACCATGCGATCCTTGGTGAACCAGCCGAGATCGCCGCCCTTGGACCCCGGATCCTTGGAGACCTCATCAGCCACCTTGGCGAAATTTTCGCCGCCCTTGACGCGCTTCAGCGCGGCCTTGGCCTCATCCTCGGTGGGCACCAGGATATGGCGGGCGCTGATCTCCTCCTCGGAGGTCTGTTTGGCGGCGGCGTCGTCATAGACCTGCTTCATGGCGGCGTCGGTGGCGCCATCCTTGGCGACCTTGCCCAGCAGGGTCTCCATCATGACCTTGTCGCGATAATAGGCCAGGCGCCGGGCGGCGTCGGCGCTCTCGCCCATTTTCTCGGCGGCGGCCTTTCTGGCGACAAGGCGCAAATCGATCAGGTAATCAAGCACATAGGCCTCGCGCTGCGGGCCTTCGATCTGCTGGGGCAGGGTCGGGCCGAGATCCTCGAGCGCCACCTGCACGTCATCATCGGTGATTTCCATCCCGTCGACCGTAGCGAGAACCTTGGCGCTGGCGGGACAAGCGGCGGCGAGGGCCAGCGCGAGAATGGCGCCGGAGGCAATGTTGCGAAGGCGCTGAGGGTCGAGAAACGACATAAAAACTCCAGGTCAAATGATGGGCGGCGCCCAATACGGGGCGCACTTTCCTTGAAATCGCGCGCCGCCGCAAGCCAGATGGGCGCCATGGGGCGCTAATGAGGCATGGGGGAGGCGAAGCGGAATAAATTGGTCAGATTGACAAGGTAGACCCTCAATCCTATCTCTCACCCGGTTTACCGGGCGCAGGCGCCGGGCCGCCTTTTGGGGAATCCACAATGTTTGGTGCGCTTGCGCGTAAGATTTTCGGCTCGGCCAACGACCGCCGCCTCAAGGGCTATGCTCCCAAAGTCGCCGCCATCAACGCGCTGGAGGCGGAGGTCGCCGCCCTCAGCGACGAGGCCCTGCGCGCCCGCACGGATGAATTCCGCGCTGAGATCGCCGCTGGCCGCACCCTCGACGAACTGCTCCCCGCCGCCTTCGCCACCGTGCGCGAGGCCGCCAAACGCACGCTGGGTCAACGCCATTTCGATGTGCAGATGATCGGCGGCATGGTGCTGCACGAGGGCGCCATCGCGGAAATGCGCACCGGCGAGGGCAAGACCCTGGTGGCGACGCTGGCGACCTATCTCAACGCGCTCGCGGGCAATGGCGTGCATGTGGTCACCGTGAATGACTATCTCGCCCGGCGCGATTCCGCCTGGATGGGGCAGGTCTATACATTTCTGGGCCTCACCGTCGGCGTCATCGTGCATGGCCTCGACGACGACCAGCGCCGCGCGGCCTATGCGGCCGACATCACCTATGGGACGAACAACGAGTTCGGCTTCGACTATCTGCGCGACAACATGAAATACGAGCTGGCCCAGATGGTTCAGCGCCCCCATGCCTACGCCATCGTGGACGAGGTCGACTCCATCCTGATCGACGAGGCGCGCACGCCCCTCATCATTTCAGGCCCCTCGGACGACAAGTCGGAGCTCTACAACCAGATCGACGTGCTGATTCCCAAACTCGTTCGCACGGATTACGACGTGGACGAGAAGCAGCGCACCGCCAATCTGACGGAAGCGGGCAACGAGCACGTGGAGGAGCTGCTTGAAGAAGCAGGTCTCCTCAAGGAAGGCTCGCTCTATGACGCGACCAATGTCACCATCGTGCACCATGTGCAGCAGGCGCTGAAAGCCCATACGCTGTTCCAGAGGGACAAGGACTACATCGTCCGCAATGGCGAGCTGGTGATCATCGACGAATTCACCGGCCGCATGATGCCCGGCCGCCGTTACTCGGAAGGGCTGCATCAGGCGCTGGAGGCCAAGGAACATGTCCAGGTCCAGCCCGAGAATGTGACGCTGGCCTCCATCACCTTCCAGAACTACTTCCGCCTCTACAAGAAGCTGGCGGGCATGACCGGCACGGCCGCCACGGAGGCTGACGAATTCGCTGAGATCTATGGACTTGATGTGGTGGAGATCCCCACCAACAGGCCCGTGCAACGCCTTGACGAGGATGATGAAGTCTATCGCAC
>CANCSY010000199.1 GCA_947380915.1 Beijerinckiaceae bacterium | reverse complement strand
AAGGCGACTTACTTTAAGCAATCAGCCCATCAGCCCATCCTTTTCGCGGGGAAAACAAAAAAAGCGCACCCGGGTGCGCTTTTATGCCGACGACGGTTGGATGGTTCGATCAGTTGAGAATCAGCCGCACCAGATCGGGAGAGACGTTGCCATGGGCGACCACAACACTGCGCACGTTCATCATGATGGTTTCGCAGGCGGAGGAAGCGAGCGATGTCATTACCTTGTCATCACTCACCTGCATGCGAGCCATATTGAGGCCGCTCATGGAGGCATTGATATTCAAGAGCCTGTCATGGGCGCTGGCTCGTGAATCCGTCAGCTTGGAACGAAGCGCGCCCACTTTCATCATCGCCGCCTCGATGCGCGCAAGGGTTCTTTCCCTTTCGGTCGATGTTTGAGGCTCGGCGACAGCCGCTGGCGCGCCCTGCGCGTTGCTCGCCCCGGAGGCCCTGGCTTGGAAAGCGTCCACCCCGGCAGCCGCAGTCATTGCGGCATGGACCAATGCGGGGGCCTCGATCTTCTCTTTCAGGGCCTTGTAGCCCGGCAGGATCTTCTCATAGAGCTTTTCGAGCTCCTGAAGATCCATCTCGATGCGATGAATCTCGCGAAACCCGTCGCGCGTCTGCTGAATTGCCCGCGCCGAGGCGTTGAACAGATCAACCTCCGCAGGGGATCGCTGAATATTGCCGACGGGCGCCACGGCTTTTTCCCGCAACTCCGTCGAGGGAGGCGCTGGCGCAATGACCAGTTCCGCTCGATTGGCGGGATTGGGTGCGGCTGCTTTGGGCAGGGTGGCGTCAGATTGAATTCGTTCAAGCATGGCTGTGTTCCAGACATTGCGGGCAGTAACTGTGATAACGGATCCCTGCAGGAATTCTTTAACCATGTTTAGCCTCATTATGAATATAAAACACCAAAATGGGTCTTTATCCTTCACGGAAAAGTAAAACCTCTCGCCCATCCTCACATTGCCATCGGTGTCTACCATGGCATATAGATCAGGTCGGCTGCAGAGTCGGATTCGTCAGAAAGCTTACCTTGCGCTGTTCACGCCAAGTCATCATCCTCATGTTAGCCATGGGCGCCTGGCTACCCAGCGCCCCGGACCGCGCCATTGCGGCTGAGGCGTTGGAAACAACACAGGATCTCGGCGATTCCCTGCGCAGCGGAGATTTGGCCGGCGCGTTTCGCAAGACGTTGTATCTTGCAGAAAACAACGAGATCGAAGCCCAGCATAATCTTTCGCTCTTCTACTGGCATGGCGTCGGCGCGCCCCAGAATTTCGACGAGGCGATACGCTGGTCCACCATGGCCGCCATCCGGGGCCACAAGAAAGCCGTGGCGGCCCGCAAAGCCATGCTTGAGGCGATCGACCCTCAGGTCGTCAAAAAAGCGATGGAATGGGCGCGCACGCGTCTTATCAAAGATGCAGAGGCGGGGGACGATACGGGCCTCATGCCCCTGTCAACCAGCTATCTGCCAGCCTTTGGCGCACCGAACGCCATCGAGGCCTACTACTGGGCCGCCATCTCGGTTTCCACCGGCAAGACCGAAGCGCGCCGCCAGCGCGACCAGATCGTTTCGACCATGAACCAAAGCGACGTCATCAAGGCCCAGAACCGCGCGAACGAATGGTACAAGCAGTTTCGCAAGGCTCAAAGTTGATCAAGGATCGCCAGTGAGCGCCCAGAACAAGGACAGCTGTCCGCCGCAATTCGTTTTCGAGATCATGGTCGCGCAAGCCGCGCGCCGTTTTCTGAGCGAGGACAATAGTGCGGAAGACATCGTAGTTGAAATCGTCAAAGCCTTCGAAGAGCTTTACAGCTCCGATGCGCTCGAAACGGACATGATAGATGGGCTGGAACGCCTGTTCGGCTTCATCCAGTCGGTCGAGATTTCCGATCTCGATCTCATGCTGATGTCCTACATCTGGTTTTGCGCCAATTACGAAAGCCTTCGTGTCGAGCGCAAGAAGAAGCAGCTCTTCGGCAACCCTCTCAAGGGAAAGCCCCGGCTGTTGGCGCGTGTCTATACACTGACCACCAATTTCCGAACCTACGCGACATCGGTTGGACAGGGTCATGCGCCCCTTCGCCCGGAAAGCTGGAAGCCCGAAGACGAGGTGGAATTCGCCTCTGTCTTTTCGCTGTTGTTCCCGAAGTCCGACGAAGACGCCTGAACCAGATCAGCGAGCCCGGTCCAGCGCCAACGGCAGTTGTCGGGAGATGGCGAACCAGCGCGCGGCGTCGCTGACGACGACCCCATGCTTGTTCTCGACGAAGCCCATGGCGATCAAACGCTTGATCTTGCGCCGCGCGGTCTCCTTGGGGATCTTCATGAAGTCGGCGACGGAAGAGATATTGGTCGAGGATATGTAGCCATTGCTCCCGACCTGCTGGATCCGCTCCGTGTTCAGGTAGCCGATGCTCAGGTAGAGAAGCATTTCCTCCACATCCAGGTTCAATGAGGAGCGGATGCTCTCGATCGCGCCAAAGAAGCTGCGCAGCGCCAGAAGATGTGACGCCTCGTAGGGGTTTTCCTTGACGGGGAGGCTGACAACGGTCGATTGCAAGGCAGATCCACCTATGACGAATCAATGAGTTATCCTAGCGGCAGATTGGATACGCGCTTCGTTTCGATCATTGCCAATTTGTTAAGATTTATGCGTTCTGCGCCCCTTCAAGCCCGCCATCGTAACATGCCGGGGCGTCCGCCGGACGCGCCGACCTATGCGAAAGAAGCAATGACACAATGCCGCCTTGCGACTTATGCAAGGAAAGGATTGATTGAACATCAGGCGCGCGGCCTATACGGGGACCGGTCATGACCACCAAGACGAAGCAGCCAGCTTCCAGCGGCAAGGCCGGAAAGCCCTCCGAGCCGAGCGCGACCAGCGCTGTCCCGACCAAGCCTCCCGCCAAAAAGGCCCGGCAGGCCCCCAAGGCGTCGCGCGCCAAAATCAAGCCGGCGGAGCCCACCCCGGCGGTGACCCTGTCCACCCCCCTGCCCCATCCACCCCTCGCCAAGTCGCCAGCGCCCGCCCCGTCCGGCGCCGAGGGCACGCCCATCCCGGATTTCGAGGCCCTCTCGCGCAACGCCGCGCGGCTGGTCGAGGTCGGCGGCAAGGCGCTCGCGGCCTATATGAAGCCCATGGAGGAGGGTCGCACCAATGCGGACCTCGCCGACAGCGTGGGCGATGCGGTAAAGACCTTCGGCAAGGTGGCGGAATATTGGCTCGCCGACCCCAAGCGCAGCCTGCAGGCCCAGACGGCCATCACCACCGGCTTCATCGACCTCTGGTCCAGCGCCCTGCGGCGCATGGGCGGCGAAAACACCGCCGACATGGTCCCCACCGAGCCCGGCGACAAGCGCTTCGTGGATCCCCAGTGGCAGGAGAACCCGGTCTTCAATTTCCTGCGCCAGGCCTATTCGCTCACCAACAACTGGGCCAACGAGCTGGTCAACCATGCCGACAGCGTGGACCCTGCCACCCGCGAGCGCGCCCAATTCTACCTGCGCCAAATCGCGGGCGCCGTCTCGCCCTCCAATTTCATCGCCACCAATCCGGAACTGATCCGCGACACCATCCGCGAAAGCGGCGAGAATCTGGTGCGCGGCATGGAAATGTTCGCGGAGGATGTGGAGGCGGGCAAGGGCCAGCTGAAGATCCGCCAGAGCGATCCCACCAAATTCGAGCTGGGAGTCAACATGGCCTCGACCCCGGGCAAAGTCATCTTCCGGGGCGACCTGTTCGAGCTGATCCAGTACACGCCGACAACGCCGAACGTCTACAAGCGGCCCCTGCTGATCGTGCCGCCGTGGATCAACAAATACTATGTGCTCGACCTCAACCCTGAGAAGAGCTTCGTGCGCTGGGCGGTGTCCCAGGGGCTCACGGTCTTCATCATGTCCTGGGTCAATCCGGACGAGCGGCAGGCTGAGAAGAGCTTCGAGGACTATATGCACGAGGGCATCCTCAGCGCGCTCGACGCCATCGAGCAGGCCACCGGCGAACGGCAGGTCTCGGCCATGGGCTATTGCGTGGGCGGCACCCTGCTGTCCATGACGCTGGCCTGGATGGCCGCTGTGAAAGACGACCGCATCGCCAGCGCCACCCTGCTGACGACGCAGGTGGATTTCACCGATCCCGGCGATCTCAAGCATTTCGTCGATGAGCAGCGCATCAAGTCCATCGAGGGCAAAATGGACGAGGCGGGCTTTCTGGAAGGCGCCCGCATGGCCTCCGCCTTCAACATGCTGCGGCCCAACGAGCTGATCTGGACCTATTTCGTCAACAATTACCTCAAGGGAAAAGAGCCCCCGCCCTTCGACCTGCTGGTCTGGAACTCCGACTCCACCCGTATGCCCAAGGCGAACCACTCCTTCTACCTGCGCAATTGCTACCTCGAGAACAATCTCACGCAAGGCAGGATCACCCTCTCCAATGTGCGGCTGGACCTGGGGAAGGTGCAGATCCCCATCTACAACCTCGCCGCGAAAGAGGATCATATCGCCCCCGCGAAATCGGTCTTCAATGGCGCGAAATTCTTCGGCGGCGACATGCGCTACGTGCTCTCGGGCTCGGGCCATATCGCGGGCGTGGTGAATCCGGCGGGCAAGCCCAAGTATCAATACTGGACCGGCCCCCGCCCCGCTGGGGAATTCGAGACCTGGCTGACGAAGACCACCGAGCATCCCGGCACCTGGTGGCTCGACTGGATCGCCTGGGTCACCGCCCAGGCCCCGGACATGGTCCCCGCCCGCCAGCCCGGCGATGGCAAGCTCAAGCCGCTCTGCGATGCGCCGGGAGAGTATGTGCGGGTGAAGTCGTAGCGGGCTTTCCGCGCCAAACCCCGAAAGCGTGGCGCCCTCACCATTGAGTGAAGGCAGCCCCATCTGTTATTGGCGTGCAGACGAATCCGTGGCGCCGCGCCATGAGCCTCCCGTTTCGAAAGTCACTCCCATGCATGACATCCGCTGGATCCGCGACAATGCCGAAGTCCTCAAGGCGGGGCTGCGTCGGCGGGGCTGGGATGGGTTGAAGGTGGAGGAGACCGTGGCGGAGCTCTTCCGCCTCGACGACGCAAGGCGCGACATCATCGCCGTGACCCAGCGTGGCCAGGAGGAGCGCAACCGCCTCTCCAAGGAAATCGGCCAGGCCATGGGCAAGAAGGATTTCGCCCGCGCCGAGGAGCTGAAGGCCCGCGTCGCCGAAATCAAGAGCGAGACCGAAGGCGCCGCCGCCGCAGAGACCGCCGCCGTACGCGCCCTCGATGTGGCGCTGCTCGAACTGCCCAACCTGCCGCTGGACGAAGTGCCCGAGGGCGCCGACGAGCATGACAATGTGGAGGCCCGCGTCATTGGAACGCGCCCGACCTTCGAGGAGGGCTTCAAGCCGAAGGAGCATTTCGAGATCGGCGAGGCGCTGGGCCTCATGGATTTCGAGCGGGCGGCGAAAATGTCGGGCTCGCGTTTCGTGATCCTGCGCGGGGCGCTGGCGCGGCTGGAGCGGGCGCTGGGCCAGTTCATGCTGGATCTGCACACCGGGGATCATGGCTATGAAGAGGTGAACCCGCCCGTGCTGGTGCGCGACGACGCCATGTATGGCACCGCGCAACTGCCCAAATTCCGAGACGACCAGTTTCGCGCGGGCGAGGACTTCTGGCTGATCCCCACCGCCGAAGTGCCGCTGACCAATCTGGTGCGCGAGGAGATCCTCGACGAGAAGAGCCTGCCCATGCGCGTCACTGCGCTCACCCCCTGTTTCCGCGCCGAGGCGGGGGCGGCGGGCCGCGACACCCGCGGCATGATCCGCCAGCATCAGTTCATCAAGGTGGAGATGGTCTCCATCACAACGCCCGAGCAGGCCATGGCCGAACACGAGCGCATGACCGCCTGCGCCGAAGAGGTTCTGAAGCGCCTCGGGCTGCATTACCGCGTGATGACGCTGTGCGCCGGCGACATGGGTTTCGCCTCGCGCAAGACCTATGACATCGAGGTCTGGCTGCCCGGGCAGGATCGCTTCCGCGAGATTTCCTCCTGCTCGGTCTGCGGCGAGTTTCAGGCGCGGCGTAT
>CANCSY010000198.1 GCA_947380915.1 Beijerinckiaceae bacterium | reverse complement strand
CGCACACGGGGCATCATAGGCACGGCGTGGATGAACTGCTTCTTCACCGCCTCCTGTAGCAGCTTGCTGATGATGGTGAAGTAGCTCTTCTGCGACGATTTCGCCAAACGCTTGCGCACCAGATACATCTTGAACTGCTCAAGCGTGTCGGCGTTGATGTCCTTCAGCTCATATTCTTTGAAGAACGGCTTGATGTGTTTGTCATACACATACTTGTCTATGCGGTTCTTCTGCGGGTTCAGTTCGCCCTGTGACACCATAACAGCCTGCTTCTCCCACAAGCTGTTGGCGACTGTGTGGAGAGTGCGCTTGCTGCTGAGTTTGCGTTTGCCCTGCTCACTACCGTGTATCTGCTGTAGCATATCGGCGTAGATAAGCTTGGCTTCACGCTGCGCTTCAGACAAGTCTGTCTTCTTCGTGCTGCGCTTGCGTTGAGCGCCGTCCAAATAAACACGGAACTGCCAGTAGCTGCTGGCTAGGCATTTGTAGAGGATGGCTGACTGAGGCAGCTGTTTAACCTGCTGTATGGTGCTGGTGATTGGCGTGGTGCGAAACTTCCCACCAACGCTCTCAGCGCCGTCCACAGCGTCCGTTTCCATATCCTCAGCAGGTAATGCCACAGCGCCCCCACAAGCCCGCAAAGCTGCTATAGTGTGTGAGCGACAGATTATGTGGATAAGTGGGATTGGGCAACCAGCGGGCAAAGTAGCATAGGGTGTGAGTATGCTACTTTTCGCAGGAGTCAGAAACTTAAGTGCTTGTTTCTGCTGGTATTTTTGGTGGAGCCAGACGGAATCGAACCGACGACCTCTTCAATGCCATTGAAGCGCTCTCCCAACTGAGCTATGGCCCCACTTTTAGATCCTGCGGGCAGGATCCGGTAGCACGGCCTCTTGGGGGAGACCGGCGCGGCGCAGACGGTGAAGTCAGGCTGCGGGCGGGTGTATAGCTTGATCATCCACCCACCACAAGCCCGCCCGACGGAAAAACATTTTTCCTTTTCAGGAGGGCCGGAAAAGAAGGGGATCAGCCCTCCTCATCGTCCTCGATATCGCCGTCAATGAGGTCGGCGACGTCGTCTGCATCGCCCTCTTCCTCTTCGAGGAAGGTTTCGTCAGCCACATCGTCCTCGATCTCGATGTCATCATCGGCGGCGACCACCACCTTGTCGTCGCCCGCGTCCGCATCCTCAAGGGAGACGAGCTCGACATTGCCCGTATCGGCTTCCGAATCATCATCAGATGCGGCGGCGCGCGCGGGAGCGCGGCTCAGGGCCACAGGCTGGAATGTTGTTCCGCATTTCGGGCACACGATCGGATCGCGCGCCAGATCGAAGAATTTCGCGCCACAGCTTTGGCACTGGCGCTTCATGCCAAGATCAGGTTTCGCCACTGGGTCAGGACCTCTGCAAATGGGCCGGATTCGCGAACCCGCCTATGGGCTTCAGGGCGCGAATGCTGCGGTTGTCAGCCCCGGTTAGTCGGGCCAGCGTCGCCTGTCAAATGAGAAAATGCGTTATGCTCGTCCGGCGCGGCTGTCCTCCCGGCCTTTCGTGACAGATACCGGCTGGCCATGCTAGGAGCCAGCCGGTCAGCGAGCCCAAAGAGGTACATGTGTCCGCCGCATCAGCGCCCCCATCCCACGGCCAGGTCCATGGCCACGCTCCCGCCAGTCCGCTGGCCGCGCGCCGCTCTGCGGCCCTCTCCGGCCGCCTGCGCCCCCCTGGCGACAAGTCCATCTCCCATCGCGCCCTGATCATGGGCCTGCTCGCCGTGGGCGAGACCATGATCGAGGGTCTGCTGGAGGGGGATGACGTGTTGCGGACCGCCGAGGCCTGCCGGGCGCTGGGCGCGAAAGTCGAGCGGCTGGGCCCGGGCCACTGGCGGGTCCAAGGCGCGGGGCTGGGCACGCTCGCCACGCCTCGCGAAACCATGGACTTCGGCAATGCCGGCACGGGCACGCGCCTGATGATGGGTGTCGTCGGCGGCCACGCCATCACCGCCACTTTCGATGGCGACGCCTCGCTGCGCAAGCGCCCCATGCGGCGCATTCTCGATCCCCTCACCCTCATGGGCGCAGAGGTGGTGTCCGAGGCCGAGGGCGGGCGGGTGCCCGTCACCCTGAAGGGCGCCAGCGATCCGACCCCCATCGAATACCGTACCCCCGTGCCGTCTGCCCAGCTGAAGTCTGCCGTGCTGCTGGCGGGGCTCAACTCGCCCGGCCGCACCACGGTCATCGAGAGCGAGGCCTCCCGCGACCATACGGAGAAGATGCTGGCCTATTTCGGGGCCCAGATCACCAGCGAGCCCCATGGGGAGCACGGACGCAGAATCGTGCTGGAAGGCCGCCCCATCCTGCGCGCCCGGCCCGTGATCGTGCCCGCCGATCCCTCCTCCGCCGCCTTTGCGCTGGTGGCGGCGCTGATCGTGCCGGGGTCCGACGTGACCATTGAAGGACTCATGATGAACCCCCTGCGGGTCGGCCTGCTCGATTCGCTCATGGAAATGGGCGCCAATATCGAGGTGCTCGACCGCCGCATCGAGGGCGGCGAGGATGTGGCGGATCTGCGGGTGCGCCACAGCGCCCTCGAGGGGGCTGACATTCCGGCCTCCCGCGCCCCCGCCATGATCGACGAATATCCGATCCTGGCGGTGGCAGCCTCCTTCGCTACGGGCGAGACCCGCATGCGCGGGCTCAACGAACTGCGGGTGAAGGAATCCGACCGTCTGGCCGCCGTGGCCGATGGCCTCGCCGCCTGCGGGGTCAAGAACCGCATCGATGGGGACGATCTGATCGTGGAGGGCGCCACAAGCGTCCCCGGCGGCGCCACGGTCGCCACCCATCTCGATCACCGCATCGCCATGAGCTTCCTCGTCATGGGCCTCGCCAGCGATGCGCCCGTCACCGTCGATGACGCCAACATGATCGCCACCAGCTTCCCCACCTTCCGCCCGGCCATGGAACGGCTCGGCGCCTTGTTCGGGTGAGGCCATGATCATCGCATTGGATGGGCCCGCAGCGTCGGGCAAGGGCACGCTGGCGCGTCGGCTGGCGGCCCATTTCGGCCTGCCCCATCTCGACACCGGCCTGCTCTACCGGGCCACGGCGCGGGCGCTGATGGAGGCGGGCGAACGGCTGGACGACGAGCGCCGGGCCGTGGCGGCCGCGCGCGGCCTCGCCCTCATGGATTTCGATGAGGAGCAGTTGCGCGGGCGCGAGATGGGCGAGGCGGCCTCGGTGGTCGCCGCCATTCCCGCCGTTCGCGCGGCCCTGTTCGACATGCAGCGCAGCTTCGCCAGCCGCCCGGAAGGGGCGGTTCTGGACGGACGCGACATCGGCACGGTGATCTGCCCGGACGCCAGAGTGAAGATCTTCGTCACCGCCAGCCCGGAGACCCGGGCCAACCGGCGGGCGCTGGAACTGGCCCGGCGCGGCGAGAAAGTGGACTACGCCGCCGTGCTGGAGGACATCCGCAAGCGCGACGAGCGCGATTCCCACCGCTCCAGCGCGCCTTTGCTGGCGGCTGAGGATGCGGTCATGCTCGACACCACGGCGCTGGACGTGGAGGGCGCCTTTGCAGCCGCCCTCGCCATCGTGATGGGCAGGAAGCCCTAGATCGTCCCTGCGAAAGCATCCTCGATCATCCCGTGGGCCATGCCATAGCCATAGTGGTTGGCGTGGGCGGAATATTGCGAGGACGGGGGACGGTTGGCGCTGGGGTCGGTGAAGCTGTGGAAGACCCCGCCGAAGGCGAGGATCGTCCAGCGGGCGCCGGCCTGGCGCATTTCGTCCTCGAGGGCGTCCCGGTCGCCCTTGGGCGCGATGGGGTCATCGGCGCCATGCACCACCAGCACCTTGGCCTTCACGGCGCCGGGCTCGGCAGGCAGGCTGGTCTTGAGATTGCCGTGCATGCTGACCACCGCCGCCACATCCGCGCCGGAGCGGGCGAGATCGAGGACATTGGAGCCCCCGAAGCAATAGCCTATGGCGGCGCGGCGGGTGGCGTCGCCAATACCGCGCGCTGCGGCGGCCTGCGTCATGGCCTCAAGGGCGGCGTTGATGCGAGCCCGGGTTTCCGTCGGCTGCTTGATCAGCGGCCCGAGGAACTGCATGGGAACCTCCTGACCGGTCGGACGGCCGGTGAGGCCGTACATGTCCGCCAGAAACACCACATAGCCATGAGCCGCCAGACCCTTGGCGCCCTCGATGGCCTTCTCCGTCACGCCCATCCAGTTGGGGGCCATCAGGAGGAGGGGGAGATCCCTGCCCGCTTCGTCGTAAACCAGAACGCCTTCACAACTCACATCGCCGACGGAATAGGGGATTTTCTCGATTTTCATGGGTGCTCCGTAAATCAGACGTCGTTCCAGATCTCGCGCGCCGTCTCCACGACGAGGCGCAGCTTGGCTTCCTGTTCCTGCGGGCTGACCGGATTGCCTTCCTCCACGCTGGCGAAGCCGCATTGGGGGCTGATGGCGAGGCGGTCCTGATCGACAAAGGCGGTGGCGTCAGCCACCCGGCGCTTCAGCATCTCCTTGTCCTCCAGCGCGCCCGATTTCGTCGAGACGAGGCCCAGCACCACCACCTTGTCCTTGGGAACAAATCGTAGCGGCTCGAAACCACCTGCCCGCGCCGAATCATATTCGAGGTAGTAGAAGGGGATTTCCAGCGCATTGAACAGCCGGTCCGCGACAGAATCATAACTGCCCTCGGAGTGGAACTGCCCGGCCCGGTTGCCCCGGCACAGATGCATGCCGATGCGCATGGAGGCGGGCGCGGCGCGCAGGACCTGGTTGGTCACCTCAATATAGCGGTCGATGAGAGACGACCAGTCATCGCCCCGAGCGGCCAGCTCGGTCTGCACATGGGGATCGCCGAATTTGGCGAAGGCGGTCTCGTCGATCTGGACATAGGTACAGCCCGCATCCGCCAAGGCCTTCAATTCTTTCACGAAAGCGTCCACCGTATCGGCCCAGAAGGTGTCGGTGTCGTTGTAGGCGCTGGCCAGAACCGCTTGGTCGCCGCCCCGGAAATGCAGGGCGCAGGGACCGGGGATGGTGATCTTTGGGGTCAGTTTCGTCCGCGATTGCAGGAACTTGAAGTCCTGTACATGGATCGGCTTCGTCCATTGCAGGCGCGAGCGGATGCGGGCCTGCGGCTGCACGCCCCGGCGCGGAACCTCCGTCGTTGCCTGCTGGTCGGCGGGCACCCAGTCCGGCTGGATGTCGCCCAGCTGGGAGAAGAAGAAGCTGTGATAGGAGTGGCGGCGAAACTCGCCATCGGTGACGAAGCGCAGGCCTACCCGCTCCTGCAAGGCCACCGCCTCCCCGATGGCCTCGTCCTCCGCCTGCCGCAGAGCGGCCTCGCTGACCTGCCCGAAGCGATGCTTGCGGCGCAGCTCCAGCAGCCCGGCGGGGCGAAGAAGACTGCCGATATGTTCGGCGCGGAATGGCGGATGCTGCAACTGGTGGTCCTCCCGTGGGGTGCGCTCGCCTGCCGGAGGCCAGGCGGCGCGGGGCGCATCATCTCAGGGTCTGGCGGAAAGACAATGGGCCGCCACTCGTGTTTCTCCCCCCGCTTGTGAACCCGCCCCCAGCCTGCTAAAGAGCACGCTCCTGCGGCTTGCCGTCGCGGGCTCTTATTGTCTCTGACTGCCGGTCTGCGCCGGCCCGCCGCAAGGCGGTGGCTCCGTCCAACGTGGCGGGCGCCGGCGGAATGAGGCGAGGATCACTCGAACCGCCGGCGCATGCCCGACCAGGGCGCTCAGGAGTCCCAATGTCATCTTCCATGTCCAGCTTCGCGCCGACGCGCGACGATTTTGCATCCATGCTCGACGCCAGCTTTTCCGAGAACGAGGCCTATGAGGGCTCGGTCGTAAAAGGCATCGTCGTCGCCATCGAAAAGGATGTCGCGGTCATCGACATCGGTCTGAAGACCGAAGGCCGCATCGCTCTCAAGGAATTCGCAGGCCCCAACCGCGACATCGTCCTCAAGGTGGGCGACGAGGTCGAGGTCTATCTGGAGCGCGTCGAGAACGCCCTCGGAGAAGCCGTCATCTCGCGCGACAAGGCGCGCCGCGAGGAGAGCTGGGTCAAGCTCGAAAAGGCGTTCGAGGCCAAGGAAAAGGT
>CANCSY010000197.1 GCA_947380915.1 Beijerinckiaceae bacterium | reverse complement strand
ATCCCGATCTGCCCAGCGTCGTCGTCACCGGCTCCATCGCGGAGATGATCGGCGGCGGCGTGACGCCCGAAGGCACGGGCATCCAGCGCTTCCTGCCGCGCACCATCGATGAAGATCAATGGCAATGCGCCAACCGCGCCATGAGCTGGTTGTGGACGGAATATGGCCCCAAGAAAGGCGCCGCCCCCAAGCGCAAGCCACGCGCCCCCGGCGCCAAGCCGCGCGTGAACATCATCGGGCCCTGCTATGGCGTCTTCAACATGCCTTCTGATCTTGCGGAAATCCGCAGGCTCGTGGAGGGCATGGGCGCCGAGATCAACATGGTCTTTCCGCTGGGCAGCCATCTGGCCGATGTGCCGCGCCTCGCGGATGCGGATGTGAATATCTGCATGTACCGCGAATTCGGTCGTCTCCTGTGCGAGCAGCTCGATCGGCCGTATCTGCAAGCGCCCATCGGCCTGCACAGCACCACGAAATTCCTGCATACGCTCGGCGAATTGCTGGAGATCGATCCCGAACCCTTCATCGAGCGCGAGAAACACACGACCATCAAGCCGCTCTGGGATCTCTGGCGTTCGGTGACGCAGGACTTCTTCGGCACGGCGAGCTTCGCTGTCGTGGCGAACGAGACCTATACGCGGGGCCTGCGCAATTTCCTTGCCGATGAAATGGGCCTGCCCTGCAATTTCGCCATAGCGCGGCGCGCGGGTGAGAAGACCGACAACGACGCAGTGCGCACCCTGGTGAAGACCAAGGGGCCGCTGGTGCTTTTCGGCAGCTATAACGAGCGCATGTATGCTGCGGAAGCTGGCGGGCGCTCCAGGTATATTCCCGCCTCCTTCCCGGGCGCCATCATCAGGCGACACACTGGCACGCCCTTCATGGGCTATGCGGGCGCGACCTATGTGGTACAGGAGGTCTGCAACGCCCTCTTCGACGCCCTGTTCCATATCCTGCCGCTGGGCACGGAGATGGACAAGGTCGATCCCACGCCCTCGCGCCTGCACCAGGAACTCGCCTGGGAAGAAGAGGCGAAGGCCATGCTCGACGCCATCGTGGAATCAAATCCTGTGCTCGTGCGCATCTCCGCCGCCAAGCGTTTGCGCGATGCGGCCGAGCGTGACGCGCGGCGCGCGGGCGAACACCAAGTCAGCAAGGCGCGGGTCAGCCGCGCCCATGAATTGATGACGGAAGGACGAGGCGCATGACCCTTTCACTCGACATGGAACGCACCCAGGAACACGGCGCCGCACGCTCCCGCGCAGCAAAGCCCCTGCGCAGATCGAGCGATTCCAGAAGCCTCATGGGGCTGGACTGGCTCTCTTACAATCTGGTGTTCGCGCTCGCCTACCCGGCCTTTTGCCTTGCGGAGCTGCTGCGGCGCCATGATGCGCGCGACTCGGGCCTGAGCGGGCAACCATCCCTGTTCGCAGAAGCGCGCAAGAACGAACATATTGCGCTGTCCTACGCCTTCACTGCGCGCAAGACCCTTCACCAGTTCGGTCGTGAAGACCAGGCGAAACGCCCATCGTGACTTGCCATCACGATATTGTCGCCGCGAAAGGCGTGCGCGGCATCTAAACGGAGGTCAATGACATGGCCAATGACAACGATAGATCGTCCCTGTCAGGTTTGACAGAGGCGGAAGCAAAGGAATTCCACGCGGTTTTCGTGACCAGCTTTATCGGCTTCACGGTGATTGCGATCATCGCACACTTCCTTGTGTGGAGTTGGCGTCCGTGGATTCCCGGTCCCAAGGGCTACGCCCTGCTCGATGGCGTCGGCAGCGCCATGCAGAGCATCCTGCCCGTAATCAGCTGAGGAGATCGGCGCAATGTACAAGCTCTGGTTGCTTTTCGATCCCCGCCGGGCGCTCGTGGCCCTCTTCTCGTTCCTCTTCGTTCTGGCTCTCACGATCCATTTCGTGCTGCTCAGCACGGATCGGTTCAACTGGCTTGAGGGCGTCAAGCCCAAGACCAGCGAGATCCATCAGGCCATCCCGGGACTGCAACCTCAATCGTTCGCTTAAAGGCGTTCGAGCATTTGAGGTTCCTGCTGCGGGCGATGAGCCCCTTTTCGCCCGCAGTCTTCACGCTCACTTGAGCCGTTTCGTGTCCCGCCGGATCGAAACTACTCTCGTTTCATTTGTTTTGAAGCGTTTTCGTCACGCGAACCGGCATCCAGGCCGCTCGAAAACGTCATGAGAATCCGCAGGAGGTTCAGCGATGGCCATGCTGAGTTTTGAAAGAAAATACCGGGTGCGAGGAGGCACGCTTGTCGGCGGCGACCTTTTCGATTTCTGGGTTGGCCCCTTTTATGTCGGGTTCTTCGGCGTTACGACGGCGATCTTCGCCTTGCTTGGCACCGCCCTGATCGTTTATGGCGCAGCCATTGGTCCGACCTGGAACATCTGGCAGATCAACATAGCCCCGCCAGACCTGAAATATGGCCTGGGCTTCGCCCCTCTCAAGGAGGGCGGGCTCTGGCAGGTCATCACCGTTTGCGCCACCGGGGCCTTCGTGTCCTGGGCGCTGCGCGAGGTGGAGATCTGCCGCAAGCTGGGCATGGGCCTTCATGTGCCCTTCGCCTTCTCCGTCGCGATCCTCGCCTATGTCACGCTGGTCATCTTCCGCCCCTTGTTGATGGGCGCCTGGGGGCATGGCTTCCCCTATGGCATCCTGAGCCATCTCGATTGGGTGTCGAACACGGGCTACCAATATCTGCACTTCCACTACAATCCCGCGCATATGCTGGCGATCACCTTCTTCTTCACCACCACCTTGGCCTTGTCCCTTCATGGCGCGCTGGTGCTCTCCTCGGTCAATCCGGCCAAGGGCGAGGATGTGAAGACAGCGGAGCATGAAGACACCTTCTTCCGTGACGCCATCGGCTATTCCATCGGCACCCTGGGCATTCACCGCCTCGGCCTGTTCCTGGCCCTGTCGGCGGTTTTCTGGAGCGCGGTCTGCATCATCATCAGTGGTCCCATCTGGACACGCGGCTGGCCCGAGTGGTGGAACTGGTGGCTGAACCTTCCCGTGTGGCGCTAGGCGAAAGGAGCAGCGACCGTGGCCTATTATCAAAACATCTTCACACAAGTGCAGGTCCGCGCAGAAGCGCCCGACATGGGCGTCGCGCACGAGACCATCGAGCGCACCGGCAAGGGCTTCTTCGTCCATCTGTTCGGCCGCTTCGGCAATGCGCAACTCGGGCCGATCTATCTGGGCAATCTGGGGGTGGCCTCGCTGATATGCGGGTTCCTCTCCTTCGAGATCATCGGCCTCAACATGTGGGCTTCGGTGAACTGGAGCCCCGGCGAATTCATCCGCCAGTTGTTCTGGCTCGGGCTGGAGCCGCCGCCGCCGCAATATGGCCTGCGCCTGCCGCCGCTGCGCGAAGGCGGCTGGTGGCTGATCGCCGGCTTCTTCATGACGGCTTCGCTGCTGCTTTGGTGGTTGCGCATGTATCGCCGGGCGCGCGCGCTTGGCATGGGCACCCATACGGCCTGGGCCTTCGCGGCCGCCATCTGGCTCTGTCTGGTCCTGGGCTTCATCCGGCCCGTGCTGATGGGCCACTGGAGCGAGGCTGTGCCCTTCGGCATCTTCCCGCATCTGGATTGGACGGCGGCTTTCTCGATCCGCTACGGCAATCTTTTCTACAATCCCTTCCACATGCTCTCGATCGTCTTCCTCTATGGATCGACCCTGCTTTTCGCGATGCATGCTGCGACCATTCTGGCGGTCAGCCGTTTTGGTGGCGAGCGTGAGATCGAACAGATCGTGGATCGTGGAACGGCGTCCGAGCGCGCCGCCTTGTTCTGGCGCTGGACCATGGGCTTCAACGCCACCATGGAATCCATCCATCGCTGGGCCTGGTGGTTCGCAGTCCTGTGCCCGCTGACCGGCGGCATCGGCATCCTTCTAACTGGCACTGTCGTCGACAACTGGTACCTGTGGGGCGTTCAGCATGGCATTGCGCCGGCCTATCCCCATGTGTTCCCGCCCGTCATCGACCCGGCCTCTGTCGTGGGAGCGGTCAAATGAAGCCCGACGTTACGTTGCCCAAATATCTCGCCCTGGGCTACCTGGCCGTCGTGATCGGGGTGTTGACCACCGTCTCCGTCTTCCTTGGCCTGGGCTGGACCGGAGAGCGCGTCCACGCCAAGCAGAACGGCTTTCGCGGCACGGCGATGGCGCAGATTCAGTTCCCGGCCGCCGAACGCGCCCTCAAGGCCGCCAACGTCGTCCCTGAAGCGCTCGATCCCGCGTCGCCCGATGGCGACAAGGCGACGGACGTCTATCAGAACGTGCAGGTGCTGAAGGATCTCAGCGCCGAGCAGTTCGGTCGTGTGATGTCGTCCATCACCGAATGGGTCGCGCCGGACGAGGGTTGCGGCTATTGCCACAATGTCGAGAACATGGCGGACGACAGCCTCTACACGAAAAAGGTCGCGCGCCGCATGCTGGAGATGACGCGCCACATCAACCAAGACTGGAAGGACCATGTCGCGGCCACTGGCGTGACATGCTACACTTGCCACAAGGGTAATCCGGTGCCCGCCAATATCTGGTTCGCCGACCCCGGCAAGCAGAAGGACGCTGGCGTGATGGCGACGAACGACGGCATGGGTCACCCCAACAAGACCAACGCCTCGTCGTCGCTTCCCCTCGATCCCCTTTCGCCCCTGCTGTTCGGCAAGGAGACCATCCGGGTCGCGGGGACGACGGGCCTGCCCGCCAAGCCCTATGGCGCCTCGATCCAGACCACCGAGCGCACCTATTCGCTGATGATGCACATGTCGACGAGCCTTGGGGTAAACTGCACCTTCTGCCACAATTCGAGGTCTTTCTCGAATTGGGACCAGAGCACGCCGCAGCGCGTCACCGCCTGGCATGGTATCCAGATGGCGCGGGAGTTGAACACGACCTATCTGGATCCCCTGCAGCCTGTCTATCCGCCCAACCGGCTGGGGCCGCTCGGCGATGCGCCCAAGGTTAGCTGCGCCACCTGCCACCAGGGCGCCAACAAGCCCCTCCTGGGGGCCCAGATGGCGAAGGATTATCCGGAACTTGGCGGCGTAACAGCGCCTTGAAGTGAGTGATCCGGCCGCGTGGGGCGCGGCCGGATCATGAACTTGCAGAGTTGCGACAGACCGTCCTGGCGGTCTCAGGACATCCGGGCCTGCATGAGCAACAATTTCTTCGCGAGAATGACGGCGGCGGGCGCATCGTCGGCCACGCCATCAGCGCCGACCTGAACAGCCCTTTCGGGATGACCCGTGAACACCGGCCCTCCCACCATCACGCCAATATGTTTATTGCGCGACACGCGCCGCATCTCGTCAATGCTGCGCCCGATCTCCTCGAGCCCCTCCTCGGCGCTCAGGGCGACGCCCACCACCGCATACCAGTCAGCGGCGACTGCGGCAGCGATCTCCTTGATGCTGGGCCCCTTGCGAATGGCGACATCCCAGCCGGCGGCCCGCATGAGCTTGCCCACCATGTCGATGCCGAACACATGCTGCTCGCCCGGCGCCGTGGCCAGCAAGACGCGATGCTGAAGATCGATCAGCGGAATGTCGTCTGCGGCGCCGAAAATCGTCAGAAGCTCCTGCAGACGGGCGACGCCGATGGTCACATCAACGAAGTCGCAGAGGTCCTGATCCCAATATTCGCCAAGCCGCCGCGCGGTCGGCGCGAGCAGATGGACAAAGAGCGTATCGAGAGAATGGCCCCTGGCCTGCATCTTTTCAAAATAGGCGCGGGCGGCAGAACTGTCGGGCGCCATGGTCAGGTCCCCGAATTCGGTGATCTCTTCCGCAGTGAAGGTCTCGCCCGCGTCATCGTCCACCCGGGCGTTCTTGTGGATCAGCAACAGCCGGGGCACAATCTGCTGGGCGATGACGCTCGCAAGCCGCGCCTGCCGCTCCCGATAATCCGCCCGACGCAACACCCGCGGAACAGGCGTTCCCGCATAGGAGCCTGCATTGGCTTCCGCATCCGAATAGGCCGAAGTCGGAGCGCTCGTCTCGCTAGTCCGTCTCATCGCCAGCCCCCTCGTTCCTCGCCAGCCCCGTTATTTCTCCGCCTGATCCAGACCCGGGCCATTCGTGAACGGAGCGATAGAAGC
>CANCSY010000196.1 GCA_947380915.1 Beijerinckiaceae bacterium | reverse complement strand
AAAGAAGTTTTGGGTCATAGAATTTGATTCAACTGCAAGCACCCCGACTGCCGACCGCCTTGACGCAGGCGTGTCGCTGTCGGGGCGAGGAGCACAATGGACCTTGGTTTCATTTGACGCCTCTTTATTATTCCAGCTCACAGAGCACGATGGCCGGAGCCATCATGGTCCGCCATGCTTGCAACTCTTCGGATATCCGCGCCGCGAACGCGGGCCTGCGCCGGTTGATGGCGTGGATGATGATGTTGGTGTCGAGGCGGAACATGCGACGCCTCAGTCGAGATCAACATCTTCGGGCTCCACCGGCGCTTCATCAGGCGCCCCCTCAATGAGGAAATCGCGTGCGCCCATGGCGTCAAGCTTCGCCCAGAGCGCATCGACGTCAATCCGAGGCGTCTCCATGGGTTAAAGGATCACCTTGTCGCAGACGCGGCTGACCCGCACCTCCTTGCCCTCGAAACGGAACTCTTTGGGCAGGCGCACCGCCTGGCTGCGGCCATGCATGAAGAGCTTGGCGGTGGGCGACTTTTCGACAGAGGTCGGCATAGGAGCCTCCGGGAATGGTGGATATCAATGATAGTTATCAGAAAACCCGGGAGGGGCCCAGATGGGCAGTTGGCAGTTGGCAGTTGGCAGTAAGCCTTTTGAATCAAGTATTTGGGTCAAGAACAATCTTCAGCCATGAGCGCCCGAATGCCGACCGCCTAATGCCGACCGCCGCATAAAGAAAATAAACCTTGACTTTTACCCCAACTTCACCCACATAATCCTCATCCCCGCCCCATGAGGGACTGGACGCGAGCGGTCGTATTCGGGTGGGCGGGGAGCGGTTCCTGCGGGGCGGCCTACCGGAGGCGGCTTCTCGGGCGATCAACGCAAAAGGCATGGGTTGCGGGCTGGCCGCCCGTGACCATGCCGGTGGCCTCCGGGCCATCTGGCGCTATGCCCAGTCACCCGTCCGTCCGGCACTACGACCGGTCTGAGCCGATGAGGCTCACAAACCCATGATGCGGACAAGCGGCGGCCCAGACGGGTCCCTTCGAAGCGTCAGGGCCTTCCCTTTTCCCTCAGCCAGAGGCGGCAAGGATCAAGGCCGGGGCCAAGTACGGGAGCCTTGATCGAAAAATCCGCGCAGGGGGCGCCGCGAGGCGATCATCCCAACACCACCATTGCGCCAAAACGGCGCCCCCCGCCCCTCAGGGGGCAAGCAGGCTTCATCAACCCGGCGCGGCTCCGCGTGCGGGCTGTCTGTGTTTGAGCCGCGCGCGCCCCCACCCCGTCCCGCTACGCGGGCCGACCCTCCCTACGAGGGGGAGGGTATGAAATCGCGCGTTATTTCAGTGATTTGGCGCATTCCCACCGCTCCCCTCCCCCTCGTGGGGAGGGGCTGGGGGTGGGGGGCGAGCGGAATTTCTGACATGAGCGCCTGTGGCGACCGCGCTCCCGATCAGGATTGTGCGCGTCCACCCACCCCATAAGGAGGAGGGAAAAATACGCTTTTGATTTCAGATGCTTCCGAAACTTCCTACCCCTTGTGCCCCTCGTTCAACTGCCGATGCTCGTTGTCGCGCGAGCGCAGATGTTCGGTGAAGCCCAGCGGCTTGGCGTCGATCAGCACGAAGACCATGCGGCAGACTTCGTCATAGCGGTTGATCCAGGCGTGGTTGGTGCCCCGCTGCACCATCACGTCGCCCGGGCCCATGGTGACGGTCTCGCCATCGTCCAGCTCCATGTCGATCTTGCCCGAAAGGACGATGATGTAATCGACAGTCTCGGTGCGGTGCATGGTCGGATGATTGCCGGGCGGATATTCGGAGATCATGAAGCGTGTGCCATTCACCGGCGGATAGGTGCCGAGCTGGCGAGCGCCCATGTCCTCCACATCCTCGCCGACCGCCATGTCCATCGGCATCTCGTCGGAGGCCCACATGAGCGTGGTGAACTGGCCCGGACGATTGCCGCGAATGTTCTGCGCGGGACCATCGATGAGCACCTTGGCCTTGTTGGCGCTGTCGTGGCCCGTGATGATGCGGCGGATCGGCGTTGGTTGATTGGACATGTGTTTCTCCCCTTCAATGTTCACGCGGTTCGGGCCAATGGAGGTCATGGCGGTCCACCGCAACCTCGCCGCTCGCCCGCAGGCGCACCACATTCACGGTACGCGCATAATCGGGGGAGCCGGAATAGAAGGCGGGCACGGCCCCGCAGCCGACCTGCAAGGCCCGGTTCCAATGGCCCAGCGCCAGATAATCGGCGCCGGTCGCCTTGATATCTTCGTCGCCGATGAGCCAGGAGGCGCGGGGGCGGGTGATGCGGTCGGGCGCAGGCTCATAATGGCCATGGGCCATGGCAACATGCCAGCGGGCGCGGCGGGGGCGGACGGTCTCGAAAGGGTTCATGTCGCTATAGTCGCGATGAGCGCGGCCCCACACCTCGAGATCGAGATCGGCGAAATGGGCGGCCTCCTCATGGCGCACGCCCAGCACATGCAGATTCTCCACCTCGCTGAGGGCAGGCGTCAGCCAGAGCGAATCCTCCACAGCCGGATCATGATTGCCCGGCAGAAGAACCACCGGCACCCCCGCCTCGCGGATCAACTGGCCGACACGCTCCACGAGAAACTTCGGGATCTTGTGGCAGTCGAAAGTATCGCCGCAGAGCAGCACCATGTCGGCCCGCAGATCACGCGCCGCGTCGAGCACGCGCACCAGCGGCGTCGCCCCGTCGCCCCCATGGGCGCGGGCCGTGTAATCATTATCCACATGCACGTCCGACGTATGGACGATGACGATATCGCGAGCCTCGGTCATGGCGCCCCCTCAACCTTCCGTGACCAGCGCCTTGCGCACCCTCTGGACCAGCGGATCGGGCAGAGCATAGGCCTCTTTCAGCAGTTTCTCCATATCCGGACCCGAAACCGGATCAACGGCGAGCTGCATGCGGTCCATCTCCGCCAGAAAATCGGGATCGTGCATGGTCGCCCAGAAGGCGTCCTTCAGGGCCTGCGCCCGCTCCGGAGGAATGCCGGGCGGCGCGATATAGGGACGGGCCAGCGCGGTCGACAGGCAAATGACATCCAGCACTCGCTTGTCGTCCTCATTGGCGGCGAAATCGCGCGCCAGCGGCACGCCGGGCGGCGCGGCGCGGTCGGCCCTTGGCGCGAGCTGGGCGAGGATGCGGATCGTGCCGTCGCGCAGCCATTGCGGGCGCGCGGCCTTGATGCCCTCCATGTCCCAGACACGGCCATGCACTTCGCCATTCTCCAGCGCCAGCGCCACCTCGCGGGTGCCCGGATAACCCGTGATGATCTTGAGCTTGAGACCCAGCACATTCTTCAGCGCCAGCGGCAGCAGATAAGTATCGCCGGAGGGCGTGGACGCCGCGATCATCAGTTCCTTCGTGCGCAACTCCTCCAGACTCGACACGCCAGCCGTCCTAAGCGCGATCAGAACCGCCGACGAGACGACCGCATTGCCGATCATGGTCATGTCGACGCCGGTGAACTGAGCCTTGGACTTCGGCCCATTGAAGAGCGGATCGAAGAGCAGCATGGAATTGACCGCGCCAAAGGCGGTGCCATCGCGCGGCGCCACCCGCGCCAGATGATTGCCCAGCGTCATGCTGGAGGCGCCGGGCATGTTCACTGCGATGATATTGGGATTGCCCGGCAGATGCTTCTGCATGAAACGGCTGATGGAGCGGGCGTAGACGTCATAGCCGCCGCCCGAGGCGTAGCCGATATAACAGGTGATCGTCCTGCCCCGATAGAAATCGGCGACCTGATCCGCCCGCCCCAGCGAAGGAAGGCTCGCGCTTGCGAGCGCGCCAGAAAGAAAAGTGCGGCGGCGCATGATGACTCCTCAGACTTGCGGGGGACGCAGCACGACCAGCGCATCGAGGGCGACGACGCCCCTGCCCTGCGCGCGCACCGCCACCGGATTAACGTCAACAGCCTCGATCACATCGCCCAACTCGCAGGCGAGGCGCCCGATGCTGACCATGGCCCGGGCCAGCGCCTCCACATCGCAGGGCGGCGCGCCGCGATAGCCCGCCAGCAGTTGCGCGGCGCGGGTGAGCCCAATGGTCTCGCACGCCCGCGCCAGCCCAAGGCCGGGCGGGGCGAAGGCCACGTCCTTGAAAAGCTCGAGCCAGACGCCGCCCATGCCCACCATGACCGCATGGCCCATCTCGGGATCGCGATGCAGGCCCAGCACCATCTCGATGGCGCCACTGACCTGTTCGGCGACAAGAACGCCATCAAGCGGGGCGCCCAGCGCGGCGCAGCGCATCGCGATGAGTTGCGCGCCCTCGCGCACGGCGCTCTCGGTGCCGAGGCCGAGCAGCACAAGGCCCGCATCGCTCTTGTGCGGCACGGCGGCGCTGACGCCCTTGAGCACGACGGGATAGCCGATCTTCGCGGCGGCGCTCACCGCCTCCTCCGGCGTTGCGACGACCACCTCCGAAGGACCACGGATGCCGAAGACGGCCAGCAGTTCCTTGGACTCGGCCTCGCTCAGGGCGGTCGGCCCTGGCAGCGCCGCAGCCTTCGCCCGCCATTGGGCGACGAGCCCCGCCCGTTCAGGCGCCGGCGCATGAGGAGCCAGAGCTGGCGTGAGCATGGAGGGGACGATTCGCGCCACGGTACGCAGGCTCTTGCCCACATCCCGCAACCACGGCAGATGGGTCATGCCCGCCCGCATGGTCTGCATATAGGGCGTTTCCTGCAAGGTGACCGGCGCGAAAGCCGCCACCGGCTTGGTCGCTTCGGCGCCCACGAAGGCGTCGAGCGCGCTGAGGTTCTTCACCTTGCGCTCTATTCCCGCCGCGCGGGGCAACTCTTCAGCCATGAGCAGAAGATCCACATTGGCGTCATCATGCAGGGCGCGCACGCAGGCCATATATTCGTCGAGACGCAGGGTGCGCTTGCTGTCGAAGGGATTGGCCAGGGTGGCGTCGGAAAGTGTTTCACGCATGCGTGTTTCGGTCGCCGGATCAAGCTGCGCGAACTGCACGCCATAGGTCTCCGCCGCATCGGTTGCGAGGGATTTCAGGGCGCCCGAATTGGTCATGATGGCGACGCGCGGCCCCTTGGGGCGCGGCATGCGCGCGAGATAGGCGGCGGCCTCGACCATGTCCTCGAGCGTGTCGACGCGCACCACGCCAACATCCCGCACGAAGGCGTCGAAGACTTCCGTGGAGCCCGCCAGCGAGCCAGTATGGGCCAGGGTCGCCTTGCGCGCCTCTTCGGAGCCGCCCGCCTTCACCGCTACGATGGACTTGCCGTTGCGCCGCGCCTTGTCGGCGGCCGCGAGAAAGGCGGGGCCATCGGTGACGGATTCGATATAGCAGGTGATGACGCGAAGATCGGGATCATCGGCGAGAAAATCGATATAATCGGCGAAGGTGAGCCCCGTCTGATTGCCGCAGGACACCAGATAGGCCAGCGTCAGGCCCGCATCCACGATGCCGCGCGCAAAGGTCTGGGCGAGCATGCCGCTCTGGGTCAGCGCCGCCACAGCGCCGCGCGCCAGCGGCGAGAGTTGCTCGTCTGGAAAGGTGCAGAATTTCGAACGCCCGACCGCCAGCCCCATGCAGTTGGGACCTGTCGCGGCGATGGAATATGTGCGCAGGATCTCTTTCAGCTTGAGAGCGCGGGCGCGGCCTTCGGGATCGCCCCCCTCGCCAAAGCCCGCCGCATAGATGCTGGCGCTGCGCACGCCCAGCTTGCCCGCAGCTTCGAGGATTTCGAGCGTCTGTTCCTTCGGAACAAAGAGCGCGAGATGGTCGGGCGCCTCGGGCAGATCGGCGATGGAGGCGTAGCAGCGCGCGCCCCAGATTTCGTCGCGGCTCGGATTGACCGGATAGACGCCGCCCTCGAAGCCGAAGCGCGCCAGATTATCCCAGATACGCGGCGCCCAGTTGCGGTCGGAGGCGCCCACAAGGACGACATTGCGCGGCGCCATCAGCGCCCCGATATTGGAGGAAAGGCTCACCGTTGTTCCGTCCCTGGCAAGAAAGAAAGAGCGGGCGCACATGGGCGCGCCCGCAGCAGGCGCAAGCCCCGATTACTTCTCTTCGGGACGCTGATAGGGACCAAGGCCCGGACGATAGGATTTCTCGTCAAGGAACTTCTTCATGCCCACCTTGTCGGCGATTTCCTTGTCGGCGCGCGCCAGCGAATCCTGCTT
>CANCSY010000195.1 GCA_947380915.1 Beijerinckiaceae bacterium | reverse complement strand
TGCCCATCTTGGCGGCCACCGTGATTTCACGGGCGAATTTGGAGAAGAGCTTGGAGCGGATCGCGTCCTGCTTGCCCTTCTTGTGCATGATATTCTTGAACTGGCTATGACCTGCCATGTCTTCCCCTGCGCGTTCGGACGTCCAAAGTCGATTTTGACCGCCTTATATGACGGGAAGCTCAGCAAATCAAAAGGCCATGGTCCGCCGCATGTAGCCGTCGAACAGCGGGACGAGCGCCGATCTATAAGGAAGTTAGCCAAGTTTATCTTTTTTCGATAACTCGGGGTAAGCTCCCTATAAACTCAACCCCAGAACCCCGGAAACGCCTCCATCAGCCGCCCGCCCAGCCGCACGGGGGCGATCTTGAGGGCGAGGCCGGTCTTGTCGTCGGTCTCCACCGCCACGCCGCACAGGGTCGCCGGGGCGAGCGCGGGCTCGAAGCGGCCTTGCGAGATCTTGCGGGTGAAGCGTTGCAGGGGCTCGCCCTTGTCCATGCCGATCACCGAATCATAATCGCCGGTCATGCCCGCGTCGGTCAGATAGGCGGTGCCGTGGGGCAGGATCTGGGCGTCGGCGGTGGGGGCGTGGGTATGGGTGCCCACCACCAGCGAGGCCCGGCCATCGCAGAAATGGCCCATGGCGTATTTCTCGCTCGTGGTCTCGCAGTGGATGTCGACGAGCGCCGCGTCGCAGGCCAGGCCCAGCGGGCAGGCGCCAAGCTCCCGCTCCACCCCCGCGAAGGGATCGTCCAGCGGGTCCATGAAGACCCGGCCCATGACATTCATCACCAGCACGCGGGCGCCGTTCTGGGCCTCCAGCAGATTGGCGCCGCGGCCTGGCGTGCCTGCGGGATAATTCAGGGGACGGATGAGGCGCGGCTCGCGGGTGATGAAGACCAGCGCCTCCTTCTGGTCCCAGGCGTGGTTGCCGAGCGTCACGCAATCGGCGCCGGCTTCGATGATCTCGCGGCAGATGGCCTCGGTGATGCCAAAGCCCCCCGCCGCGTTCTCGCCATTCACCACCACGAAATCGAGCTTCCAGTCCCGGCGCAGGCCGGGCAGGCGGTTGAGGAGGATGTCGCGCCCGGCGCGGCCCACGATGTCGCCGATGAAGAGAATCCGCATGGGTTCAGTCTGTCCTGCAATCGATCCATTCGGTCTCGGTGATCACGAGATCCAGCCGCTCGTCATGCGGCTCCTCCGGAATAGCAGGGACTTCCTGAACCGAATAGGCCGTTCCCACGGCCAGGATCGGTTTCATGGACCGCAGGCTGGCGAGCGTGCGGTCATAATAGCCCGCCCCGAAGCCGATCCGGTGGCCGCGCCGGTCAAAAGCCGCCAGTGGCACGAAGACGATGTCGGGCAGCACTTCAGGCAGATGGGCCGAGGGCTGCATGATGCCGTAGGGGCCTTCCAGCAACAAATCGCGCGGCGACCATTTGCGGAAGATCAGCGGCAGGCCCGGGCCGATCACCACCGGCAGGGCGCCGGAAAACTCGTGATAATTCAGCGCCGCCAGCAGACCCCGCACATCCGGCTCGCCCGGCAGGGGCCAGAAGGCGGCCACCGTGCGCACGATGGACCGCCGCGCCAGCTCGACCCCCGCCAGCGCGAGCCGCGTGGCGAAGGCCTCCCGCAGGGCGGGCTCGGCGGCGTTGCGGCGGGCGATGGCTTGCCTGCGGAGGGTGGCCTTGAGTTGCGCGGGGGTGGGGTTGGTGTCTTGCATCGCGCCGGGTATCGGGCGGGATCGGGCGCCTGTCAATTCGGGGCGCCGACCAGACGCAGCATCAGGTTCATGGGTTGCGCGCCAGGTTCAAGCCTTCCGAGGCTGGTCGCCCCAGGGCGGCTTGACGGCCATAAGCCTCTCAAGGCCGGGGTTGGCGGCCTCAGGCGCGTCCAGCAAAGCTTTGAACGCTTTGAAGCGTTTCGCATCGAGGTTGAAGAACGTCTCATCCATCTGGACTGACTTCGCTCGGTTCTTTCCGAGCCGTGGGTTGGCGACCATGACCCCCTCCCACTCAACCAATCAGAAAAGTGCGGGGCCACAGTGGCCGTGGGACATCGATCCCGGGAAACCTACAACGTAGGTGGGCGCCGTGTGTCCAAGTCCACGGACCAGGCCAGGGACAGCTCCCGTTAGGATCGATAAGGCCCCGGGGAATGTTAGTCCTGCACGCGCCCCGCAGCTCCGCATTTCCAATCTAGGGGTTCAGCGCGCGAATTGCCAGCGCGCTTTCACTCTTTCCCTCACCTTGTGTCCGCATAGGCGCTCACATTGGTCAGCTTCTCCACGTCCTTGTAGCGTTCGGCGCGCAGGTCCATCATGGTTTCGAACTTCTGGTGCACGTCCGCCACCGAAAGCCCGCCGGCCTTGCGCTTGGCGGCGACGAAGAAGATCAAGCGATTGGCGCGGGCGGGTTTGGGCAGCAGTTTGGGCGCGGCGTATTTGGGCTCGGAGACCAGTTTCGTGATGAATTTCTGCGCATCCGAAGGTCCCAGAAAATGCGCCAGATAGGTCTCCCCATCGCTCAGGTTGCGCCCGATCCGGCTGGCGATCTGGGCGGCGTCGTGCTTGAGCATTTCGGCGGCGAGGATGGCCGATAGATAGGGATCGTTGCGCAGGCCCAGAATGCGCCGCCGCGCCGCCGGATCCGCGATGCTGGGCGGGCCATCGGAACTGTCGATGGCGGCGGCCTCCTTCTCGAGGCCGTGCTGGGGGCCAAAATCGCGCACCACCCGCAGCCAAGTGGAATCGATGAACTGGAACAGGCCCGTCGCCGAGGAGGTGCTGGCCTTCACGGTAGGCGCGAAGGCGGACTCCTTGTCGGCGATGGACATCAGCAGGGCGGGGTCCGTATCGGTGTTGCGCGCCGCGCGCACCACGGTCTCCACCAGCTCGCGTTTGATCCGCATGGGGCCGAACTGCATGATGGCGGGATTGGCGTCCGGCGCAAAAGCGGCCACGGTCGGGCTGAGGGCCGTCTCGGGCAGGCGCCGTGCCCAGGTGATGGCGGCCTGGGCCGTATTGTCGTCGTCGTCGAAGGCGTGCGCCACCTGCGCCGTGGGGCGCAGGGAGGCCAGCGTCGGGAGCGCGGCGCGCGAGGCCTGCGCCGGGCCCGTCGATGCCGGAACCTCCCGGCTGACTTGCGCATTTTGCGACAGGATGACGCCGCCCGCCAGCAGGGCGAGCAGGATCGGTGCTGACGCCATGCGCAGCAAGGCGCTGCGGTTGGCGCGATTTTTCTGAATTTCCGACTGACGCCTGATGCGGCGGGGTTTCGGGCCGCCGACGAGGACAGTGTTGAACGCAAGGAGGCTTGTGGCCATCCGGTTCCCTCCATAGCCGCCCAGCCCGGAGAAGGCGTGATCCCTAAAGGGTCACTGCGGCCATATATTGTCAGCTAAGCCGCTGCATTGGGGCGGGCGGTGGACGGCGCGCCTGCGGCGAGCTAGGCTGCGTCCATAATAATCGATCCAGGAAACGCTCATGTCCCTCGGCGCCCGTCTTTGCGCAGCCGCTTTCGCGCTGGCCGCGTTCACGCTTCCCCTCCATGCGGAAACCCCTGCGGAATTCTATCGCGGCAAGACCGTGCGCCTCGTCAATGGCGGCGCAGCGGGCAGCGGCTACGATCTTTATTCGCGCATGCTGGCGCCTTATCTCGAAAAAAAGCTGGGCGCCACGGTGGTGGTGGAGAGCCGTCCTGGGGCTGGCATGCTCATCGCCATGAACCACACCTGGAACGCCCCGCCCGATGGACTCACCCTCATGCTGGCGCCGGGCGAGGGGGCGATTCTCGCAAGGCTCACGGATGAACCGGGCGTGCGTTTCGACCTGACGAAATTCCCCATTCTGGCGCGGGTCAACACCGCGCCGCGTGTGC
Organism: Beijerinckiaceae bacterium; assembly: GCA_947380915.1. The sequence continues at coordinate 2,307 of CANCSY010000195.1, read as the reverse complement.
TGATCGTCAATCCCAAGCTGCCCTGGATGTCCTTCAAGGACATGCTCGCCTCGGGCAAGCGGGTGCAGATCGGCGCCAACGGCAAGACGGATGCTGCCTCCGACACCTCGGCGGTCATGTGTCACGCCATGAAGATCCCCTGCAAGATCACCATCGGCTATCCCTCCTCCAAGGATTTCGCCCATGCGGTCGTCACCGGCGAGATGGATGGCACGATCCTAGTGGAGGACAGTTCCGCCCGCTATGCGGAGGGCGGCCAGTTGCGCGCGCTGGTGGTGACCTCGCGGGAAAAGTCCCAACTCATGCCCGACGTGCCGACCATCTTCGAGGCAGTCCCCGAGCGTATCGACGCGGAAGCCGCCTGGTGGCTCGATTTCCGCGAGGATGTCCGCAAGATCGGCCGCCTGCTCATCACCCCGCCCAATACGCCCGCCGACAAGCTCGATTATCTGCGGGAGGTGGCGAAGCAGATCCTCACCGATCCCGTCGCGCTGGCGGATTTCGAGAAGAAGCAGCAGCCCGCGCTCTATGGCGAGCCCAAGGAGATGGCGGCCCTGTTGCAGCGCCTGGTGGGCGACGGGCTGACGCCCGAGCGCCAGAAAGAGGTGAAGTATGTGATTACGGAGAAATATTATTGAGGGATCAGAGCCCCTCCGCCCGCCCGGGCGCATTAAGGGTCTGGACCGTCTGTTCGATTCGCGTCGCCGCCTCGTCGATGGCGGCGGCGGCTTCGGACACCCAATGGCCGGCGGTTTGCTCCACGCCTGCGCGCGCCGCCCGCAGGGCCTTGGTCTCAGCCTCCAGAACCTTGATTTTATTTATGAATTCATGCCGCTCGTCGGCGAAGCCCAGCGCCGCCATGACAATCAGCCGCTGGTCGCCGATTTCTCCGAAGGAGGTGCGCAACTGGCCGATCCGGCCCTCCAGCTCCGCCGCGAGACCTTCCAGATGGGCTTCCTCCCCATCGGCGCAAGCCATGCGGTAGGTGCGTCCGGCGATGGTGATCGGGACCTGGGCCAAGGATCAAGGCTCCTGTTCGTGGGGTTCGGCGTCTTCGGCCACGTCTTCGGCCGCACTTTCGCCAAGGGCTGCGCGGATCGTGGCGCTGGCCCGTTCCAGCCGCCGCTCGGCCTCCCGATGGGCGAGATCAAGGCTGCCGACCCGGGCGAGCGCGCTGTCCAGCTCTATGGCGAGGCGCGAGCGATCATCCTGCATGATGGTCAGCTCTTCTTCGAGGTCGCCGCGCGCAGCATCGGCCCGCGCCCGCCGGTCCGCGGCGGCGTCGAGATGGTCAAGCGCAACCGAAAGTCGTTTCAACGCGGCCTCAAGGGCCGTGGGAATGCTCATGAATCCAGCCTTCCTCTCATGGACCCATTTGCGCGAAACCCGAGCCTCGCGTCAACGCGGCGCAAGGCTTCGCCCACAGGACATAGGGCGGGGAGCGGCCCGGCCAGTCTGAATTTGCAGTGGAACCTGGATGGTCCTTGCGTTGACAGGGGCGGGACAGGTGCTATCAAACCGCCGTCTCCCGCCTCGATGAGGACGGGTTCCTCCAGATAACGGATCCGCAGCGATGAGCGTCACCCAACAGGATATGGCGAACGCCATTCGCGCCCTGTCCATGGATGCGGTGGAGAAGGCCAAATCCGGCCATCCCGGCCTGCCCATGGGCGCCGCCGACATCGCCACCGTGCTCTTCACCAAGGTCATGAAATACGACATGGCCGACACGCTCTGGCCGGATCGGGACCGTTTCGTGCTCTCCGCCGGTCACGGCTCCATGCTGCTCTACGCCCTTTTGTATCTCACGGGCGAGAAGAGCATGACCATCGACCAGATCCGCAATTTCCGCCAGCTGGGCTCGCTCACCCCCGGCCATCCCGAGGTGCACCATACGCCCGGCGTCGAGACGACCACCGGCCCGCTGGGCCAGGGAATCTCCACCGCCGTGGGCATGGCGCTTGCCGAGCGCATGCTGAACGCCGAATTTGGCGATCTGGTGGACCACCACACCTATGTGCTGGCCTCCGACGGCGATCTCATGGAGGGAATCTCGCAGGAGGCCATCGCCATCGCGGGCCATCTCAAGCTCGCCCGTATGATCGTGTTGCATGACGACAACGACATTTCCATCGACGGCCCCCTGTCGGTCGCCGATTCCGTGGATCAGATGAAGCGTTTCGAGGCCTGCGGCTGGTTCGCCCAGCGGGTCGACGGGCATGATCAGGACGCGATCTTCGCCGCGCTGGAGCGCGCCAAGGCCTCCGACAAGCCCAGCTACATCAGCTGCAAGACCACCATCGGCTA
>CANCSY010000194.1 GCA_947380915.1 Beijerinckiaceae bacterium | reverse complement strand
AGCGCCATGGCGGGCGGCCAGCCCATGAGCCAGGACCAGACCAGCGTCGAAGCCAGGGTCATGCAGACCACGCAGAGCGCCATGAGCGCCATGGTGCCGGGATAGGCGGCCATGTTGGAGAAGGTTTCAGGACCCACCACCGAGCCGATCGCCATGCCCATGGTGGACAGCGCCAGCACGCGCAGAGGCCCGCCCAGCTGCGTGGGTTTCGCGAAGGTCGTCGACAGGGCCACGGCCACCACCGAGCCGGACATGGAGCCGCCAGGAATATGCAGGAACACGAAGAGCAAGCCGCCAAAGGCGCCAATGGCGAGCGTAACGCATTCGCCCGGCAGGGTCTTCAGGGAAAGCCACTTGAGTATCTTGTCCTCGGCGCCCGCCACTCGATCATCTCCCCAACCGGCAGGCGTCACGCCCCGATAAATGCGACTTCTCAGGTCACTAGCGCGTCATACCCTCCCCCCTGTGGGGAGGGTCGGCGCGCGTAGCGCGACGGGGTGGGGGTCTGCGGATGCTGATCGTTTTGCGCGTTTACACGGGCGCTATTCAACCAGCATGCGTGGACCCCCACCCCGCACCCCTCCCCACAGGGGGGAGGGGAACGGCAGGCGTTGCGCCTCAATAACCGAGGCTTTCCGGATCGTCAGCGCCCATTGCGGCCCAGCAAATACCGGTTCGCACGCAATACACAAGCCCGCTCAGCTTCGGTCGTTGAAATGATCATAAACGAGTTTCGCCGTTGCGGCGTTGATGCCCGGGACCTTTTCCAGATCTCCCAGACCCGCCCGCGAAATGGCCTTGGCGGTGCCGAAGGCGTTCAGCAGCGCCCGCTTTCGTGTGGGGCCGATGCCGGCGATGTCGTCGAGGGGGCTCTTGGTGAAATCCTTCTTGCGCCGCGCGCGGTGGGTGCCGATGGCGAAGCGATGGGCCTCGTCGCGCAAGCGCTGCACGAAATAGAGCGCGGGATCGCGCGGCGGCAGGCGGAAGGGCTCGCGGCCCTCCACGAAGAAGGTCTCGCGGCCCGCGTCCCGATCCACGCCCTTGGCGATGGAGATCAGCGATACGCCCTCCACGCCCAGCTCGTTGAAAATCTGCCGCGCCGCCTCATATTGCCCGCGCCCGCCGTCGATCACCACCAGATCAGGCCGCGAAGGGAAGGCCTCCACGTCCACAGGCGGCGCGCCCTCGGCACCCTCCACCCCCTGCTCTTCCTTCAGCAGGCGCGAGAAGCGGCGGCGCAGCACCTCGCGCATCATGCCGAAATCGTCGCCCGGCGTGATGTCGTCCGATTTGATGTTGAAGGTGCGGTAGTGGCTCTTCATGAAGCCCTGCGGCCCCGCCACGATCATGCCGCCGACCGCATTGGTCCCCATGATATGGGAGTTGTCATAGACCTCCACGCGGCGAATGGTGCGCGGCACGGCCAGCGCCTCGCCCAGCGCGATAAGCAGCTTCTCCTGGCTCGCCGCGTCCGCCAGCTTGCGCGCCAAAGCCTCGCGGCCATTCTGGGCGGCGTGATCCACCAGCTCCTTCTTCTCGCCGCGCTGGGGCGTGATGATCTCCACCTTGTGGCCCACGCGAATGCTGAGGGCTTCGGCCAGCACATCGCGGTTCTCGAGATCGTGGGAGAGCAGCACGAGGCGCGGGGCGGGCTTGTCCGAATAGAACTGCGCCAGAAAGGCGTCGAGCACCTCGCCCGGCGTCAGGCTGCGGTCGGCGCGGGGGTAATAGGTGCGGTTGCCCCAGTTCTGGAAGGTGCGGAAGAAGAAGACCTAGATGGCGAATTGTCCGGCCTGATCGGTGATGGCGAAGACATCCGCCTCCTCCGTATTGCGCGGATTGATTCCCTGCTGGCCCTGGATGGCGGAGAGGGCCGCGATGCGGTCGCGCAGGCGCGCGGCGCGCTCAAATTCCAGCGCCTCGGCGGCGGCGCCCATGTCCTGCGCCAGTCGGTCGCGCACGGCGCGGCTCTTGCCGGAGAGAAAGTCCCGGGCCTCCTCCACCAGCAGGCCGTAATCCTCTTTCGAGACCTCGCCGGTGCAGGGGCCCGCACAACGCTTGATCTGCCAGAGCAGGCAGGGCCGCGTGCGGTTTTCGTAATAGCTGTCCGTGCAGGAGCGCAGAAGAAAGGCCCGCTGCAGAGCGTTCAGCGTGCGGTTGACCGCCCAGACGCTGGCGAAGGGGCCGAAGAAGTCGCCCTTGCGATTGCGCGCGCCCCGATGCTTGGTGAGCTGGGGAGCGTCGTGGTCGCCGGTGAGCAGGATATAGGGAAAGCTCTTGTCGTCGCGCAGCAGCACGTTGAAGCGCGGCTTCATCTGCTTGATGTAATTGGCTTCCAGCAACAGCGCCTCGGTCTCCGTGCCGGTGGAGACGAAGAGCATGGAGGCCGTGAGCGAGATCATCCGCGCGATGCGGTTGGAATGGCCCACGCCCCGCGCATAGCTGGCGATGCGTTTGCGGATGCTGCGGGCCTTGCCCACATAGAGAACCTCGCCGTCCTCGCTCAGCATGCGATAGACGCCCGGCCCCTTCGGGGCGTCGCGCAGATGGGCGCGGATCACCGCCGTCCCCTTCTGCACCGCGCCGGGGGAGGCCTCCTCGCTGGTCAGGTCGAGTTCGAGTGGGAGCGCGTCGCCGAGATCCTCGTCCTCGCCAGCGATCTCCTCATCAAGGAGATCCGCCTTGGGGTCGAGGCCGGGCTGATCGGGGAGGTCTGAGGGCTTGCGGTTCATGCCCCAGATTTAGACGAGCCCGGGCAGGATGCAATGGCGCAGGCGCGCGCCCGGCTTGGCAGGGGCGATCCCCAATGCTAGATCTCCCCACATGAGCTTTACTATATTGCAGAAACGACTTTCTTTTTTTTCCACAAGCCTCTTCGCCATCACCCTCGCCGGCTTCCTCCTGCGGGTCCTGGCGGCGCGGGGCGAATTGTGGCTGGACGAGATCTGGAGCCTGATGCTGCTGGAGGATCTGAGGGCGGCCCATGAGATCTTCTGGAACATCTCCCACCTCAACAATCACCTGCTGAACAGCCTCTGGCTCTGGATCACCGGGCCGAACGCCCCTCCGATCTGGCAAAGATTCGCCTCCATCGCGCTGGGCACGGCGACCATCCCGGCTGCGGCTGTGTTCATCCGCCGCCACGCGGGGGATGCGGGGGGGCTGGCCTGTGCGTTGATTTTCGCCTTCGGCCATATCTTCGTGCACTATGGATCGGAGGCGCGGGGCTATGGGGGGCTCGTGCTGATGATCGTGCTCTGCGCCGATGCGGCGGATCGCCTCATGGCGGAGCCCAAACGCAGGACGCCCGCGATCCAGTTCGGGGTCTTCGTGGCGCTGGGATGCCTGTTTCATTACACCATAATTCTTGCGATCGGCGTCTGCGGCGCGGGCGTAGCCTTGCTGCTGGCGGCGAACAGGGAGCGCTGGCGCGAGCACACGCTGGCGCTGCTGCGCCTGAGCGCGGCCACGTTGGCGGGCCTTCTGCCAGCCACGATCTGTTTTTTCGTAGCGGCGAGCGTCAAACCCTTCCTGACCGGCGAGCGCTCGCCCTTCTCCTATCCCGATCTCGCCGAGGGGCTGGCGGGCATGGCGCGCTCCACGCTGGGGCTGCCCGCCGCCATGCCAGCCCCCCTGATGCTTGTCCTCGCCGCCCTGCTGGCCGCTGGCGCACTGGCGCTGTGCCCTTGGCGGTTGCGGGCGACCACGCTCCTCGCCCTCGTGCTGCTGCCGTTGCTGGAAATCTGGTTCGCCCTGCCCAACCTGCACTATGCCCGCTTTCACCTGCCAGCCGCCTGCTTTCTGGCCCTGGCGGGGGGTGCGGGGCTTGGGCTGCTGTGGACGCGGGGCGGCTGGCGGCGCGGCCTCGCCCTGAGCCTCGGCGCGGTCGCCCTCCTTGGCCATGGGGCTCTGGTGGCGGAACTCCTGACCTATGGGCGCGGCGATGGCGCAAGCGCGGTCGCGCAGATGACGCAGGCGGGTCCGGCCCGTTTCGACGGGGACTTTCCGGCGGAAACCTCCTGGGTCGTGGCCTTTCACCTCCAGCGCGGCCACAAGCAGGACCTGACGCCAGTAGCGAGCGGCGGGGCATGCGAGACGCCCGCCGACTGGTTCATCGCCACGAACTGGCGGGGGAGCCGGCCCGCTCTGGGGAATCGCGAAATTTTTGGCCCCGCCGCATGTCCCGGCGCCTTCGCGCGCGTGGCCCATTACCCCAGCGCGCGGCTCTCGGGGCTCGACTGGACCCTGTATCGCCGCCTGCCCGCCCAAGGCGCCACACTGGACGTTCCATTAATTTCCCATTAACAAATTCACGTGACCGCACAGGATGTCCCCGAGCGGAGAGGAGCCGCAATGACGTCTGGCGCCGAAACGACCCATCGCGGGCGGGCCAGCCAGTTCGTGCAGCTGCTTCTGGCTATGGGAGTCGCCGCAACCCTGGGGGGATGCGTCGAATCCATGGGCGACATCGACGCCAGCGCCCCGACCCAGCCCCAGACGGCGGCTGCGGCTCAGGCCACTGCCCCCGCCATCGGAAGCCCCCACGCAGCCTCGGCGGCCTTCACCCGCCTCGAGGGCGCGCCCAACCCGGTGCTCACCGCCTTCATCCAGAAACTTGCGAGCGAGACGAAGGGCCGGGACATCAATTCCGTGCAGCCCGAGGCGGCCAAATATATCGTGCATGGCTACCTGAGCACCACAAAGACAGCGGACGGCGTGGTCATCGGTTACGTCTGGGATGTCTTCGACAGCCAGCAGAGGCGCATTCAGCGGGTCGAGGACCACATCACCGCGCCGGGAGTAGCCGCCGATCCCTGGAGCCTCGCCAATGACCGGGTGCTGAGCAGCCTCGCCGCCAAGAGCGCAGCCGATCTGGCCGCCCTTCTGGCCCGGACGCCCGAGGCCATGAAAGAGGGCGCCGTCGCCGCCGCCGCGACCGGAACCGGGCAAACGCGCGCCTCCCTCACCGAGGTCAACGCGCTGCGCTGATGACGGTTAAGCATGGCGCCGATCAGCGCAGCAAATATCCCAAAGGTTGGGACTTCACATCTCCGTCATATTGTTTGGACGCCGCAACCTTGCTAAGAGGCGCGCGCGTTCCTTTTCGTACACAGGGGTTGTCAGATGGCCGATAGCATGAAGATCCTGGCTGGCAACTCCAATCGTGCGCTGACCGACGCCGTCGCCGCCTATCTGGGTCTGCCCCTGTGCAAGGCGCAGGTGCGGCGCTTCGCCGACATGGAAATCTTCGTCGAAATTCAGGAAAACGTGCGCGGCGCCGACGCCTTCATCGTGCAGTCGACCTCTTTTCCCACCAATGATCACCTGATGGAGCTGCTGATCATGACCGATGCGCTGCGCCGCGCCTCGGCCCGCCGCATCACCGCAGTGCTCCCCTATTTCGGCTACGCCCGGCAGGATCGCAAACCCGGTCCCCGCACCCCCATCTCCGCCAAGCTTGTGTCGAATCTCATCACCCGCGCAGGCGCGGACCGCGTGCTGACCGTTGATCTGCATGCGGGCCAGATCCAGGGCTTCTTCGACATTCCCACCGACAACCTCTTCGCCGCGCCCGTCATGGTGCGCGACATCAAGGAGCGGCTTGACCTCAAGAATGTCATGGTCGTCTCCCCCGACGTGGGCGGCGTGGTACGCGCCAGAGCGCTCGCCAAGCGCATCGACGCGCCGCTGGCCATCGTGGACAAGCGTCGCGAACGGGCGGGCGAGTCGGAAGTGATGAACATCATCGGCGACGTCCAGGGCAAGAGCTGCATCCTGGTCGACGACATCGTGGATTCCGGCGGCACCCTGTGCAACGCCGCCGAGGCCCTGCTGGCCAATGGCGCCAAGGAAGTGCGCGCCTATATCACCCACGGTGTGCTGTCGGGCGGGGCGGTGGCCCGAGTCTCCAGCTCCAAGCTGAAGGAGCTGGTGGTGACCGATTCCATCCAGCCGACGGAAGCAATGCGGGTGGCCGCCAATATCCGGGTCATCTCCATCGCCCGCTCATCGGCGAGGCCATCGCCCGCACCGCCCGCGAGGAAAGCGTCTCCAGCCTCTTCGATTGAGGCGGAAGTCCGCGCTCCCCTGTTGCCTGCAAGGCCCAACGCGGCTATAGAGCGCGACCCGCCCGTTTCCGACACCCCTGGAGGCGAGGGCGGGTTTTTTCTTGAAAGGACACCGACATGGCTGAGGTAAAGACTCTCGCCGCCGCGGTGCGCAGTGGAAGCGGCAAGGGGGCCGCCCGCAGCGTTCGCCGTGAAGGCCG
>CANCSY010000193.1 GCA_947380915.1 Beijerinckiaceae bacterium | reverse complement strand
GCCCAATGCACCAGCGCATCCTCCGCGCCATGGGTGACCCAGAGCTCGCAGCAGCCAGTCTCCTCCACCGTGGCGCGCAACTCGTCCCAATCCGCATGGTCTGAAATGACGAGGGGCAGTTGCACGCCCCCCTGCCTTGCGCGCGCGCGGATCCGCATCCAGCCTGAGGCGAAGGCCACCACGGGATCGGGAAACTTGCGCGCCCAGATGTCCTGCGTGGCCGAAGGCGGGCAGATCACGATCTCCCCCGCGAGCTTCGCCCGATCCGCCGCCGCCACCTTGCGCATCTCGCCGAGGGGCACGCCATTGTCCTCATAGAAGCCCGTGATCTTCTCCATGGCGCCATGGATCCAGATAGGGCGATCCCACCCCGCCGCGCGCAGCAGCGCCATCACGCGTTGCGCCTTGCCAAGGGAATAGGCCCCCACCAGATGGGCGCGATCAGGGAAGAGACGACAGGAGGCGATGAGCTTCTCGACCTCCAGCCTCGCATCCGGATGGCGAAACACCGGCAGACCGAAAGTCGCCTCGGTGATGAAGGCGTCGCAACGAATGGGCTCGAAGGGCGCGCAGGTGGGATCGTGCGCGCGTTTGTAGTCGCCCGAAACCACCACCCGGTAGCCCTGCGCCTCGATGAGAATCTGCGCGGAGCCCAGCACATGGCCGGCGGGATGGAGGCTGACCACAACCTCGCCAAGCGTCACCCGCTCGCCATAGGAAATCGCCTGCGTCGCGCCCGCGAAGTTTTCGCCATAGCGCAGGCCCATGATCCCCAGCGTCTGCGCGGTGGCGAGCACCGCGCCATGGCCTGCGCGCGCGTGATCGGAATGGCCATGGGTGATGAGCGCCCGCTCAACCGCCCGCAGGGGATCGATATGAAAATCGCCTGCGCGGCAATAGAGCCCCGCAGGCGTGAGGGAGAGAACGTCGCTGGCCGCCATGGGGACCAGCATAAACTCTTTTCAGGGATTTTTGAGTCCGGATGTCGCCAGGCCCAAATGAAACTCAGGGCGCGCTGGCCCCAACCTTCGCTCCGGCGGCGGCGATGACCGAGGCATGGGGAACGCCATTGGCTCCCGCCAACCGCTCCTGCGTCTGCCGCAACTCCTCGATGGCGCGCTCTATATCGTCGCGCTGGCGCTGCAACAGGCTGAGTTGGGCGAGAATCTGCGTCTCGTCGAGAGACAGTTCGAAGCTCTGCACCGGCTCCGCCGACTGATTCGCTATGAGGTCGCGAATCTCCGTCAGGGTGAAGCCGAGTTGCTTGCCCTTGAGAATCAGCTCGAGGCGGGCGCGGGCGTCGGCCGCATAATAACGCGTGACGCCATTGCGGATCGGTTGCAGCAGGCCGCGGTCTTCGTAAAAGCGCAGCGCGCGCAATGTGACCCCATATTCGCGCGCCATTTCACCAATGGTCAGCACATCCTGCGGCGCGTCAAACATCTTGGAAACAGATGGATTTTGTCCCATCGCCATATCCCTTCAGGTACTCGGGTTCATCAGAGGCGACGGCCCTGCGCACAGGCGCCGTTCGATGGAGTGAGTACAACCGAGAGCCAGGACTCTTGCAACTAAAAATTGTGGTATTGATTAATTTCAACTGAAGTGAGTCGCGACTGTGTCAAAATCGAACCACCGTTAACCTGACCTTTACCTTAATTACCGAAACTCATTCCATTGACGCAGCCTCGACCAAGCCGAGCCTGGCCCCGTTCAAGCTTCGGGTCTGACTTTTGGGCGCCCTAGACGGATTTGAGATGAACAGAGCCACTCCATGGAACATCCAGAGCGTCGATCCCGACATGCGGGACGCTGCACGAGATGCGGCCCTGCGCGAAGGGGTCACCTTGAACCAATGGCTCCATCAGACCATCGAGAATCATGCGGTCGAAAATGGCCTCGATCCGGCCATGCTCGATCACGAGGAACGCGCCACAGCAATCAACCGGCGACTTGCGCGCGACGCGGGACATGAAGCCCCCCGCCTTTTCGCCGTCGAAGCCGCCATGAAGCGCCAGGGGCCCCAAGGCGTAAACCATACCACCAACAAGGTGGACGATATGCTGAAGGATCTGGCGACACGCCTCGGCGACAATCCCCGTAGGGCAAGCGACAAACTGCCGGCCCAATCAACGCCCTGGACCCAAGCGGCGACCCACGAGCGCCAGGCGCACCAATCAGCGCTTCAGGAGGCGCTGCAAGAGGCCCTGCGCGTGGCCCGCCGCACGCCAGAGTCGGAACCGCCCCAGGACCGCGCGAAAGATGCGCCCTCAAACGCCCGGAGCGAAACCCGTCTCGAATCCGCTCCCAGGCCCTCCACACGCAGCATTGCGCTTGCCGAAAGCGCCGCCCTGCGCCAGCAGATCGACCAACTCTCGCGCAATGTCGCCAGCCTGCCCAAGCGCCAGAGCGCCATGCCCCTGCGCCCGCCCCGCGTTGAGGAGCCTGAACTGGAAAATGCGCGCAGCGCCCGGATGGCGCCGACCAGCCACGATCACGAGGCGATGGCGGATGAGCGCACATTGCGTAAGCTGGCGGCCAGAACCGATGAGATCCGGGATCTGATCGCCAATGTCATCGCCAAGCCTGCGCAGAGCGGCAGGATCGAGCGGCAGCTTGACGTTCTGGGAGCGCGCATCGACGCCTTGGCCGCATCAGCGCCGACCGTGTCGGAAACCAACGAACTGGGGCGCGGGCTGAACGAAATCCGCAACCTCCTGAACCACGGTATGAACCCCTCAACGCTTGATGCGCTGGATCGCAAGATCGATCAGCTTTCGCGGCGGATGGAGACCATCTCCGGAGAAACCAGAGATTCACACCAGTTCGACGATCTTGCGAGGCGCATTGACAATGTGCATCGTCGCATCGAAGCAAACGCGTCCCTCGTCATGAAACCGGACACCAGCGCGCTTGAACTCGTGATTCAGGAACTTTCGCGCAAGCTCGAAAAGCCAGCCCCGAAACTGGAGATCTCCACGCCGGACTTCACCCCCGTGGAAAGTGAAATCCGAAGGCTTTCGAACAAGATCGACGCAGCGACCGCACGCACGGACAATCCTTTGCTCGAAGGCGTTCGCCGCGACATAGCAACCCTCGCGGCGCGCGTGGATGCGGTGTCGGCCACTGTGCAGAGCGCCAGCACCATGGCCTCGCAGGCGAATGCCGAATCGCTGGATGGTTTGCGCCGGGAGGTGAACGGTCTTGCAAACCGCATGGACCGGATCGCCGCCTCCTCGCCCGAAGCCTCGGTGCTCGGCGGGTTGCAATCGCAGATCGAAATTCTGGTGGATCGGATCGAGGCCCTGCCCCGGCGCGACGCCTCCAGCATGCATGCGCTCGAAGCCCAGATCGTGAAGCTCGCGGACAAGATCGACTCCATCGCAGCGCCCTCGCGCGAAGAGACGATGCTCGCCCAGTTGCAGACGGAGATCAGCCGTCTGGCGCGCCAGTTCAACGCAGCGCCTGCGGATGAGGCCAGCCCGGCCCTCGTCATGCTCGAACAGGTGCAGACCTATCTGGACAAGCTGCCTGTCAAGCAACGCATGACCGAAGCTGCGCAAACGCCGATCGACGGGCAGATTTCGGATATGTTCAAGCAGATCCAGGCCCTTCGCGACGCAGCCATGGATGCGACGGAAGCGACCGAACGCCAGGCGGAACGCGAAACCGCAGACATGAAAGCCATGGCGCTCGCCCAGCCCAACGACGCGAGCGAGGCCCTGAAGAGCGAATTGCTTGATCTGCGCGCCCAACAAGAAGCCGCCGACAAGCGCACAGCCGAAACCCTTGGCGCCGTGCATCAAACTCTGGAACGGCTGGTCGATCGCCTCAGCGATCTGGAATCCGACCTCTGCGAAGTAAGGCCCGAGCCCGTCACAGCGACCCCCGCCGCACAGGAACCGAAGAAAGAACCAACCTCGGAACCCAGCAAGAGCAAGGCCCAGCAGACCCCGCAAGAGGTACGCGCGGAGCCCTCCATCGATCCCTTGCTGGGGTCGATCGGCGTCGCGCAGCGCGTCGAGGTGAAAGCGGAGCCTGCCCAGCCTCGCATGCGCGAGCCTGGCCCAGGCGCAGTCCTGTCCAATCCAGCCAGCTTCATCGCCGCAGCGCGGCGCGCCTCCCTAGCGGCCAGCGAGCAGGCGCAGCAAGAAGAGACAAAGCCCAATACGATCGCCCGGATCGGCGACTTGCTGACCCAGTTCGCAGCGCGCGCCACCGAGGTAAGGGCTGAAGCAGCCGAAAAAGGACTGGATGAACAACACGGGGAAGATAAGCAGGGCAAGCTTGGCGCGCTGCGCAGCGCCATCAGCGCGCGCAGGCGTCCCATGCTGATCGCTCTGGCGGGCCTGGTGGTGATCCTGGGCTCTCTGCAAGGCCTGAAATCCCTTCGAGAGGACGCAAAATCCATTCCCGCAGCAACACAAGCCGCCACGCCCGCGCCGGAGCCGGAGCCGACGCAGCTGGCGCAGGCGCAGCCAAAGCAAGATACGACTGAAGCCGAGGCCGCCTCTCCGGCCTTGCCGGAGGCCGCTCTGGCGGCGCCCGCGAAAGTCCTCGCCCCGGGCTTCACACCCCCGCTCGCCGCCAGTGGATTCGACACGGCGCCCACCGCCAGCACCCCGACCTCGGCCACGAAGCAGCCCTTGTCCGCCACTCCAGCCGCGCCAGTTGCGACACCGTCCGGCCAGAAGCTGAGCGAGGCCGCCGCCAGCGGTCAGGCCAACGCCCAGTATGAAATGGGCGTGCGCCTCGCCGAGGGGCGCGGCATGCCGCAGGATAATCAGGCCGCCCTGCAATGGCTGGAAAAGGCCGCCAGGCAAAATCTCGCGCCCGCGCAATACCGTCTTGCAGCCATGCTGGAGCGCGGCGTCGGCGGCCCCAAGGATCTCAAGCGCGCCCTTGACCTTTATGGAAAGGCCGCAGCGCAAGGCCATGTGCGCGCCATGCACAATATGGGCGTGCTGAACGCCGAAGGTGTCGATGGCAAGCCTGACTACGCCACCGCCGCCACCTGGTTCCGCAAGGCCGCCGACTTCGGCCTGCGCGACAGCCAATATAATCTGGCGATCCTCTATGCCCGTGGCATGGGCGTGGACAAGAACCTCCCGGTCTCCTGGGCCTGGTTCACCGCCGCCGCCGCGATGGGCGACGCAGATTCCGCGCAAAAGCGCGAGGAGATCGCCGCCCGCCTCAACCCCAACCAGATGGCGGCCGCCAAGGCCATGGTCGAGGCCTTCAAGGCCCGCACCCCGGATCCCGCAGTCAATGATGTCGCCACGCCGCCTGGCGGCTGGGATACGGCGACTGTGACCAACCTTCCCAAACCTGCGGCGCCCACGCCAAAGGCCAAAGTCTCGAAGCTTTAGGATTCAATCGCCCCGGCAACGGGACATGGGCGTCGCATAGACCCGGCTTCGCCCCATCACATGGGCGACAAGCGGCGCCTGCGCGAACAACGGCGCGAAAGCCGCGTCGCGAATATTCAGCCCGCCCGCAAAGGCGCCGAAAGCCGGCATGACGCAGCGCAGGCCATCACTGGCGAAGCAGCGCCTGCGCAACGTGCCCGCGGGCGAAGACACACGCGCCACCGGATGCAGATGGCCCGCGATCTCGCCCGGCGAAGCGCCCGCCTGCGGCTCATGGCGCAGGGTGAGCGCGCCAAGGCGGATTTCGCCAGCGCAGAGGCCGCCGAGATCATCGGGCGGCTCGGGGTCGTGATTGCCGGAAATCCAGATCCACTCGCGCCCCTGTTGCAAGGCGCGCAGGGCGGCGCGATCCATATCGCCCATGCGCGCAGCGCCGCCGCCATCGTGGAAAGAATCGCCCAAGGCGACGATCACCCTGGGCGCATAGCGCGCGACCACATCGGCTAACCGCGCCAGCGTCGCCGCCGTGTCATAGGGCGGCAGCATGACGCCGCGCCTGGCATAGGCGGAGCCCTTTTCGAAATGCAGGTCCGAGACCACGAGGGCGCCATGGTCGGCCAGCCAGAGCGCGCCGGAGACATCGGGCAGCGCAGCCTCGCCATGCAACGTGAATCCGCCCTGCCCTGATGGCGCGGCGCGCTGTTGGTCATCCGTTCCGGCGGTCATGCATTCACCCGTCAGCCGCCCATGGCTTCATCGACCAAGGCCCCCGCCGCATCGGCGAGGATCTCGTCCTGCGCCTCGCCATAGACCGGCTCGCGGCCGATTTCCAGCATGATGGGCACCGCGAGGGGGGAAATGCGCTCGAGATGCTTGTGGATGATGGCGCCATGCACGCGCGCGAGCATCTGCGCCAGACGCTC
>CANCSY010000192.1 GCA_947380915.1 Beijerinckiaceae bacterium | reverse complement strand
CTGGTCACCTCGTGGACGAGGTGGCGGTCGATGTAGATGAGCGTCGTGCCATCGGGCTGGGCGTCGACGACGTGGTCGTCCCAGATCTTGTCGTAAAGGGTGCGTGGCGCCATGGGTCTGTCCCGTCGCCGCCTCATGCGGCTTCCAGTGAATTGTGCGTCTCGCATACCGCAATTGGACACAGGATGAAAGTGGGGCTTGCCTTTGCGGGTTTTCCCTCGACAATTGATTTCGTCCAAATGAATGGAATCGCCATGGCCGAGCGCCCGCCGGTAGCCCCCTATCTGACCATCACCCCCGCCGCCGCCGGGATCGCCTTCTACACGGCGGCCTTCGGCGCCCGGCAGAAGGCCCTGATGCCCGCCCTCGACGGAGTGCGCATCATTCATAGCGAGCTCGACATCAACGGCGGTTCCGTAATGGTCGCCGACGCCTTTCCCGAATTCACCCAGGGCGCAACCCGTCCCCCGATCCCCGGCGAGCCCTCGACCAGCTCCGTGAGCCTCGAATTCGCCACGGGCAAGGAGGTGGACGAGGTCTTCAACCGCGCCACCCAATTGGGCGCCAAGGGCGAGACCCAGCCCACCAATTCCTTCTGGGGCACCCGCTTCGCGGTCCTGCGCGATCCCTTCGGCCATCGCTGGATGCTGAACG
Organism: Beijerinckiaceae bacterium; assembly: GCA_947380915.1. The sequence continues at coordinate 5,639 of CANCSY010000192.1, read as the reverse complement.
GGCCGCTGGGGACGTGACCTATCGGGTCGAATTCACGATCCAGTCGAGATAGGCGGGCAGGCCTGCGGCCACGTCGAGGCGAATGATCTCGGGCGTCTCGTAATCATGGGCGGCGCGGATCGCCGCCTCCAAGGCCGGGTAGTCCGCCGCCTTGGCCTTGAAGAGCAGCAGGGTCTCGGATTCGCGCATGATCTCGCCTTTCCAGACATAATGGCTCCTGATGGGCAGGGCCTGCACGCAGGCCGCGAGCTTCCCGCCCAGCGCCGCATCGATCAGCCGTTGCACGGTCTCGTCCGAGGCGGCGGTGGTCATCACCACGCAAAAATCGCTCATCTGTTGCTCCGTTGACGCTGCAATCCCCGGATTTGCTTGTATCATGGACGTGCGTTCCCTTGTCATTGCGTCCCGTTTCATGCGTCTCCTGTTCGCTTTCCTGCTCTGCCTTGGCGCGGCTGCGGCCCGGGCCGCCCCCTGCGGCGAGCCCGCCAGCGAGGGGCTGCGGGTGGCGGGGATCAATGAACGGCTGGAGATCACCCTCGAAGACGGGCGCCTGCTGCGGCTGGCGGGCCTTGAGCCGCCCCGGGCCAGCGCGCATGATCCCGCGCGACCCGCCCGCGCCCGCGATCAATTGCGCGGCTGGCTGATGCGGCCCGGCCTGCGGGTCGATCTGGAGCTGCTCGCCGCCGTGCCGGACCGCTGGAATCGCCTGCCCGCGCGGCTCTTCGCCCCCGGCGGCGATGGAACGCCCCAGTCGGTCGCCGAGGCCCTGGTCGAGGCGGGCCTCGTCCGGGTGGAGATCAACGCCCATGCCCGGCCCTGTTTACGGATCCTGCTGGCCCTTGAGGGCAAGGCCCGGCAGGGCGGGCTTGGCCTGTGGCGCGATCCCGCCTTCGCCGTGGCGCCTGCAGCTGATCGGGAGGCGCTGGCCTTGCAGGCCGGGCAGATGCTTCTGGTGCAGGGACGGGTGAGCGGGACAGGGTCCACGGCCACGCGCTTCTATGTCAATTTTGGCCCGATCCGAACCATTGATTTTGCCGCGAGCGTGGGGCGGATCAATGTGGCGGCTTTTGAAAAGAGCGGCGTGTTTCTGTCATCCCTGACGGGCAAGGTGGCGCGGGTGCGGGGGCTGCTGGAGACCCAGTTCGGCCCGCAGATCGAGCTTGCCGATCCCGAAGCGATCGAGATCGTGACAGGCGCCCATTGAAGCCCCATATGTGAATTGCGGCGGTTTCGCCTTATTCTGGGCGGATGGCGTCGTGATAGAAGGTCTGGATTTCGGATCAGGCATGGATGCAAGGGTGAACAACTGGCGCGAAAGCGCCCCCGGAGAGCGGCCTGCACGGCGCGCGCTGCGGCTGCGCGCCCTGCTGACGCCCCTCTTCGCCCTCTCCATCGGCCTCTCCCTCGCCCTGGGGCTGGCGGGCTGCGCCACCCTCGACCCCTATGGCCAGACGCCCGGCGTTGGTCCCGCCCTGCCCCCCGAAGCGCCGCGCCTCACCGGCGTCGAGACCCCCGACAGCGCCCAGCACAAGCGCCTCGTGGAGATGTTCGGCGGCGAATACAGGTCCTTCGGGACCGAACGCTATCTGAATGGCATCCTGGGCAAGCTCGCCGCCGCCAGCGACAAGCCGGGCGAGCCCTATCGGGTCACGATCCTCAACACCCAGGTGGTGAACGCCTTCGCCCTGCCCGGCGGCAATGTCTATGTGACGCGCGGCATGCTGGCCCTGGCCAATGATTCCTCGGAACTGGCCGCCGTCATGGCCCATGAGATCGCCCATATCACGGCGGGCCACGCCGGGCAGCGGGCCGAAGCCGAAAAGGACCAGCAACTCATCCGCAAGGTCACGGATGTGCTGCAAAAGGACAAGGCTGGCGAGGCCCAGGCGCGCGGCGTCGCCTCCCTCGCCAACTTCTCCCGCCAGCAGGAATTCGACGCCGACCAGATCGGGGTGGCGACCATCGCCAGGGCGGGCTTTGACCCCTTTGGCGCCGCCCGCTTCCTGACCTCCCTCAGCCGCTCGGCGATCCTGCGCGCCTCCCTGTTCAACCAGCGCGTGCCGGGAAAGGAGATCACCTCCTCCCATCCCTCCACACCCGAGCGCATCGCGCGGGCGACCACCGCCGCAAGGGCCATCAGCGGGCCGGGCCTGGGAGAGACGCAGCGAGGCGATTATCTCGCCGCCATCGACGGCATCGACTTTGGCGACAATCCCGCCGAGGGCCTGGTGCGCGGTCGGCGCTTCACCCATCCCCGTCTTGGCTTCAGCTTTCTGGCGCCGGAAGGTTTCGTGCTGGAGAATACGCCCCAGGCGGTCCTGGGGGTAGCGGGAGGCGGGGCGGAGGCGCTGCGCCTCGACAGCGTCTCGGTCTCCGCCGACACGGACCTCGAAACCTATCTGGCCATGGACTGGATCCAGGGCCTGCAACCGGCGTCGGTGAAGGCCCTCTCCATCAATGGCCTGCCCGCCGCCACCGGCACCGCCAAAAGTGGCGAGTGGCAGTTCCGCGTGGGGGTGATCCGCTTTGGCGGCGACGTCTATCGGCTGATCTTCGCGACGACCGCCCTCACGGAGCGCACCGACCAGCGCTTCCGCGACTCGCTCGAAAGCTTCCGCAAGATCAGCATCGACGAGGCGGGAAAGCTGCAACCTCTGCATCTGCGCATGGTGACCGCCGGGGCGAGGGACACGGCGGAGGCCATGGCCGGGCGCATGGCGCTGGCGGATCGCCCGCTCGAATGGTTCCTGCTGCTCAATGGCCTCGACCGCGCAGGCGCCCTGAAGCCTGGCGAGAGCTTCAAGGTCGTGGCGGACTGAAGGCCACCCGGGGGCCTTTACCCTGCGTTGGCGCGCGCCATATCCAGCTCCGACATGCTCAAAGCCAGACCCATCCGGCAGGCCCCGAGCCTTGACCCAGGCCCGCGCCGCTTGCGGCGGCGCCGGAACCGATTCGCGCGATCAATCGTTGGATGAACATGCGCCCGATGGCGGGCGGTGGCCTGTTCTGCATGCCGATGCGCCGGATCATCGCCCGCCTGTCGGGCGCAGCCAGCGTCCCCCGCCGCGCCATCGCGCCATGGGTAGAGGACTGCTGGATCGTCCAGCCTGAATCGGGAGACGGAAATGGCGCAAATGACTGGTGTCCGGCGGCAGTTCGTCAAGGCGGCCATGTCGGCGCCTTTTCTGGAGCGGGCGGAGGAGCGCGCGCTCGCCGTCCTGTGGCGCGACAATCGCGACGAGGGCGCGCTGCATCAACTCGCCCACGCCCATATGCGCCTCGTGATCGCGCTCGCCACGCGCTTTCGCCATTATGGCCTGCCCATCGCCGATCTCGTGCAGGAAGGCCATGTGGGCCTGCTGGAGGCGGCCGCCCGTTTCGAGCCGGAGCGCGAGGTGCGTTTCTCGACCTACGCGACCTGGTGGATCCGCGCCTCCATGCAGGACTATATCCTGCGCAACTGGTCGATCGTGCGGGGCGGGACGAGTTCGGCGCAAAAGGCTCTGTTCTTCAACCTGCGGCGCCTGCGGGCCAAACTCTCCCGCGATGGCGCCTCCATGGCGGACGGGGTCCTCTACGCCACCATCGCCCAGGCCATCGGCGTCTCCGCCGCCGATGTGGAGCTGATGGACACGCGCCTGTCCGGCCCGGACGTCTCCCTCAACGCGCCCCTCGCCAGCACGGACAATTCCGGCCCCAGCGAGCGCGTCGAATTTCTGGTGGATGGCGGACCGCTGCCCGATGAACTCGTGGGCGAGGCCATCGATTCGGTGCGGCGGCTCGATTGGCTGCGCGAAGCGCTGGCGGTTCTGTCGGAGCGCGAGTTGCGCATCCTGCGGGAACGTCGTCTGGCGGAGGAAAGCGCCACCCTCGAATCTCTGGGCGTGAGGCTGGGCATCTCGAAGGAGCGGGTGCGACAGATCGAAAACCGGGCGCTGGAGAAACTGCGCAGGGTCTTGTCCGAGCGCCATCCGCAGGAGGCGCTCGGCGCGGTGGCGTGAGGGGCCGGGCGCCCCTCAGTCCACTGGCCAGGCTCCGGACTTGGCCAGCGAGCGCAAGTCGGCATAGGGCAGGTCGCAGCCATAGCCACCCTCCACATAGGCGCCCAGCACATAGCGGTCGAAGGTGACGCTGACCTGATCGGCGGTGAAGCTCCAGATGCGCAGATCGGGCAGGGCCTTGGCGAGCGCGGCGTCGAATTCCCTGAACTCGTCGGCGTCGGGCTCATCCATGCCGCGCTCGGTCTTGTCCTTCAGGACCTGCGCCCGGCACAGGCCAAGGATCTTGCGCGCTGCGGCCGCATCGAAAAGGTCGGCGAAAACCAGTTCCCGGCCCCGCGCAAGATCGACATTGACGTCTCGGCTGGAGGTGTTGGGATGCGCCGCACCCTCCGCCATGGTGTAGGTTTCAAGATGCGCCGACACGAAGCGCGCGGAGGCGTAGGGCAGGCTCGCCGTGACCTCCACGGTCGTCGCCCTGTCCGGTTGTCCGCTCATATCCCCGATCACGTCATCGACGAACCCACGGACAAGATCATTGAAGCGCTTTTCGCCGGCAGCCACAGGCGCGAGGAAAGCAAAGACCTCGATCCGCTGCTCGGCCTTGGCCGGCGCCTGTCGCCAGCGAATCAGCGGGACGAGACGGCTCGTGGCGCCCGGCCCCGCCTCGGGACGACCCATGAGATAAGCGAGCCGCCGCGTCATCTGTGCAGCGAGGCAAGCGCTGACCTTCTCCCGTTTGAGGCAGGCGTCGCGGGTGGCGAGCCAGGCGCGCTGGGAGCCCGCAAGGGCCGCCCGGACCCCAGCGTCGCCCAAAGCCCGCACCTCCCCATAGGCCTTGCCCATCTGGTCATCGAGCGCCAGCAGGGAGGCGTCGGCGCAGATGGCCTTTTCAGCGGGGCGGCGGGCGGCGGCGCAATCGAACGCCAGGGCGGGCGCGCAAAAGGCGCATCCCAGCAGCAAGGAGGTCAGAAAAAGCGCGAACTTCATGGCGTGGCTCCGGACCCGCAGCGGCGCGATGATCGACACTACAATCATCCCGCAGAAAACCATCCGCGTCACCCCCCGCCCTTTTCCGTTTCCGCGCCCAAGGTGCTACTCCTGCGCCCATGAGCAGCCTCTTTCCCCCGGGTGAATTGGACCAGCAGGAGATCGTCGCCGACGTCCTGACGCCGGTTGCGGTGGATATCGCCTATTCCTATCGCGTGCCGCGCGGCATGGCGGTCGCGGCTGGCGATTTCGTGCTCGTGCCGCTGGGCTCGCGGGAGGTGACGGGCGTCATCTGGGAGACCCGCAAGGCGCCGGGCGGCAACCTGAAAAGCATCAAGGCCAAGCGCGATCTGCCGCCTTTGGCCGACCCCCTGCGCCAGTTCGTCGATTGGGTGGCGCGCTGGACCATGGCGCCGCGCGGCATGGTTCTGCGCATGGGCGTGCGGGCGCCCGACGCCGCCGGACCCGAGCCCATCCGCATCGGCGTGCGCCTCACGGGCGGCCAGCCCGAGCGCATGACCCCCGCCCGCAAGCGGGTGCTGGCCGCCGCCGAGGGCGGGCTCGCCTTTCCGAAATCGGTCCTCGCGGAGGCCGCCGCCGTCTCGGCTGGGGTCATCGACGGGCTGGTGGACGAGGGCGCGCTGGAGGCGA
>CANCSY010000191.1 GCA_947380915.1 Beijerinckiaceae bacterium | reverse complement strand
GGCGGCAGAAGGCGGGCGCGCAGGCTCACATGGGTACCCGCTTCCTCGGTCATGGCGCGCTTGGTGGTGAGACGCACCCGGTAAGGCGTCGTCTCCGGCGAAAGCCCCTCCATCGAAGTCACCCGCAGGATGAAGCGCGCGCCCTCGCGACGATGATCCACCTCCTCCAGAAAGCCCGTCACCTTCGCCACCCGGATGCGGTCGAGCACCGGCGCATCCACCCTTGCGCTGCGCAGCCCCGCGCTGGACAAACCGCCAAAGAAGGCTGCGCCGGCGATGAGGATGCGGAAGGCCGCAGGCTTCGACCGACAGAGAAATGCGAAGACCGCGCAAGCCGCCATCAGCCCCAATGAAAAAGGCAGCGAGGGGTCCCGCTCCGCCGTCAGCTGGACAATGGCCCCTGCCCCCGCGCAGACGGGAACCCAGAGAAACAGCCTGCGCTCGTCGATCTCCAACCGGGTGGCGAGGGCATAGGCTTCGCGCAGCCGCGAGAGCCGGGCGGGGACCGCCAGACCCTTCGGCGCCAAAGCGGCGCGGCCTCGAACACCGGCGATGACTGACATCGACGCACCAAACCCGGACTTCACATTTGTAAAGCTTAAGCCGGGAGTTGTCGCCTCGTAAAGGTGGTCGCTTGCGAGGTCACAGCCGCAAGCCAGCCCGTTTCATGCGCGGAAGCACCTCTTCAAGAAAATAGGGAAATTCCTTGAGATAATTGAGGAAAACAAGCGTAGACCCCGCAACGCCCATGGCCTCGAGCCTGACCAGTTCCGCAACGATCTCGTCGGGCGCGCCCACCAGCGGATACATGCCGGGAAACATGCCGGGATATTTGCGCTCCACCGGCTTCACGCTGGCCAGCACCACCTGGTCGCTGACCGATTGCCCCTCGCGGGTGCTTTTGGAGAGCGTGCCCGCCTTCATGCGCCGGAAATAATCAAGGGCGCCCTGATCGGCGTGCTCCACCGCATAATAGTGGGCGTATTCCTCCGCCTCCTTGCGGGTGGGGCGGCAGACGATCTGGGTCTGCACATAGACATCCGTGCTGCGCCCATGCTGCGCGGCAAGTGCTTGTTGTCGTTGCACCATGTCGCGCACCTGCTCGACGCTGTGCATGGAGGAGAAGAGGATGTCCGCCGCCTGCGCGGCGAAGGACTGCCCATCCCCCGATTGCGCGGCCGACATCACGGGCGGGCCGGGCTTCTGCAGGGGCAGCGGGTCGGTCACCAGGCCCTTCAATTTGTAATGGTCTCCATCCCAGTCGAATTCTCCCCCACCCTTCAGCAGCTTCTCATAGATGCGAAACCACTCCAGCCCCTTGGCGTAGCGCAGGTCGGGGTCGATGGTGATCCCGTGCATGTTGAACTCGTCGGGGTTCCAGCCGCAGACGATGTTGATGCCCGCCCGGCCATGGGTCACGTGGTCGATGGTGGTGATGGCCTTGGCGGCGAAGGCGGGGGTGATCAGCGAAACATGGGCCGTGACGAAGAGGCCGATCCGTTTGGTGATGGCGCCCAGCGCCGCCGCTTGCGTGAAGGTCTCGAAGGAGCGCCCCCACATGTCGGCGTCGCCGCCCAGCCCATGCCATTTGGCGATGGGCAGCAGAAACTCGACGCCCTCATCGTCAGCCATTTTCGCGACTGCGGCGATCTCGTCCCAATCCGCCCGCCAGCGCTCGGGCGCGGAACTCAGGGTCATTCCCCCCGCGCAATTCAGCCCGAACATGCCGAATTTGAACCGGTTCGCTCCAAAGAACGCGCCCATGAATTTCCTCCAATTGTCGGCCGGGATGCTAGCGCGCCAAGGCGCTGCGTCAACCTTCTGGAAACGGGGCCGATGACCTGCAAACGCCTGACGCCCGCACGCGAATTCGCGCCGGGTTGGTGGGTCTTCGATGGCCCCTGTGAGGGGCGGGGGGCGCCGTTTTGGCGCTTTGGTGGTGTTGGGATGATCGCCTCACGGCGCCCCCTGCACGGATTTCTCGATCAAGGCTCCCGTACTTGGCCCCGGCCTTGATCCTTTCGACCTCTGGCTGAGGGGAAAGGGAAGGCCTCGACGCTTCGAAGGGACCCGTCTGGGCCACCGCTTGTCTGCATCCTGGGTTTGTGAGCCTCATCGGCTCAGACCGGTCGTAGTGCCGGACGGACGGGTGACTGGGCATGCGCCAGCGGACGGTTGCGCCCCTGTGGCCATTCACCGGCGGCCAGCCGATGAACCATGCCTTTTGCTCATGATCGCCCGAGAAGCCGCCTCCGGTAGGCCGCCCCGCAGGAACCGCTCCCCGCCCACCCGAATACGACCGCTCGCGTCCAGTCCCTCTTGGGGCGGGGATGAGGATTATGTGGGTTGTTTTGGGGTAAAAGTCAAGGATTATTTTCTGATAAGTGCCTATACCCTCCCCCTCGTGGGGAGGGTCGGCCCGCGTAGCGGGACGGGGTGGGGGGCGCGCGCGGCTGATCGGGAGCACGGTAGCCACAGGCGCTAACGCCAGAAACTTCGCTCACCCCCCACTCTCTAATCTCTCCCCACGAGGGGGAGAGAAGCTGCTAGCAGATCGCGTAAATAATTGAAATTATGAGGAAAATACCCTCCCCCTCATGGGCAGGGTCGGCTCGCGTCAGCCCGCTCGTGGGGATCGACCATCTTAGGGAGACCGGGAAAAGCAGCGCGTGTAGAAAGATCCGGGCGGCAAAATGTAATCGGCGCCAAGGCCCAGCAAGGCTGTTCGTGGACTTACACCAACCGGCTCTGCGCCTTCGCCGCCGCGATGAAGCTGGCGAAGAGCGGATGCGGCTCGAAGGGGCGGGATTTCAGTTCGGGGTGATATTGCACGCCGATGAACCAGGGATGGTCCACCAGTTCCACGGTCTCGGGCAGGAGACCGTCGGGCGAGGTTCCCGCAAAGCTCAGGCCCTTGGCCTCCAAGCGGTCGCGATAGGCGGTGTTGACCTCGTAGCGATGGCGGTGGCGCTCGGAGATGGCCTCGCTCTTGTAGATGGCGGCGATCTTCGAGCCGGGCTTCAGCTTGGCTCGGAAGGCGCCCAGGCGCATGGTGCCGCCGAGATTGCCGCCCTCGCGCCGCGTCTCCAGCTCGTTGCCGCGCATCCATTCAGTCATGAGGCCGACGACGGGCTCGGTCGTGGGGCCGAATTCCGTGGAATTGGCCTGCGTGACGCCCGCCAGCGAGCGGGCCGCCTCGATCACGGCCATCTGCATGCCGAAGCAGATGCCGAAATAGGGCACCTTGCGCTCCCGCGCAAAACGAGCCGCCAGAATCTTGCCCTCGGCGCCGCGCTGGCCAAAGCCGCCGGGCACCATGATGCCGTGGACATGTTCAAGATGGGGCGCGGGATCGCCGCCCTCGAACAATTCGCTCTCGATCCAGTCGAGCTTGACCCGAACCTTGTTGGCCATGCCCCCATGGGCCAGCGCCTCGATGAGCGACTTGTAGGCGTCCTTGAGGCCCGTATACTTGCCCACCACCGCGATGGTGACCTCGCCCTCGGGCGTATGCACGGCCTCGGACACCGCGTTCCAGCGGGTCATGTCGGGCTTGGGGGCGGGCTCGATGCCGAAGGCGGCGAGCACTTCCCGGTCCAGCCCGGCCTCGTGATAGGCGCGTGGCACGTCATAGATCGAGCCGACGTCGCGGGCCTCGATGACGGCGCCCTCGCGCACATTGCAGAACAGGGCGAGCTTGCGGCGCTCCTCGCGGGGGATCTCGCGGTCGGAGCGGCAAAGCAGAATGTTCGGCTGGATGCCGATGGAGCGCAGCTCCTTCACCGAATGCTGGGTGGGCTTGGTCTTCAGCTCACCGGCGGTGGGGATATAGGGCAGCAAGGTCAGATGCACATAGACCGCATGGCCGCGCGGCAGATCATTGCCGAGCTGGCGGATCGCCTCGAAGAAGGGCAGACCCTCGATGTCGCCCACCGTGCCGCCGATCTCGACCAGCACGAAGTCGATCTGCTCGTTCCCGTCGAGAACGAACTCCTTGATATGATTGGTGACATGGGGAATCACCTGCACGGTGCCGCCGAGATAGTCGCCCCGGCGCTCCTTGGTGATGATCTCCTGATAGATGCGCCCGGTGGTGATATTGTCCTGCTTGGTGGCGGGACGCCCGGTGAAGCGCTCGTAGTGGCCGAGGTCCAGGTCCGTCTCGGCGCCGTCGTCGGTCACGAAGACCTCGCCGTGCTGAGTCGGGCTCATGGTGCCCGGATCTACATTGAGATAGGGGTCAAGTTTCCGCAGGCGGACTGTGTAGCCACGAGCCTGAAGGAGGGCGCCGAGAGCCGCCGACGCCAAGCCTTTGCCAAGCGAAGAGACCACGCCGCCGGTGATGAAAATGTACCGCGCCATGGGGTTACAGACCTATCCCTGAAGATTTGATTCGGCGAGCGAATTCGGCGGCTTTGCGACGCAATCCACATGCTTGTGACAGAGCTGCGACGAAACGCGCTCAAACGAAAGGGGCCGGACGAGCCGGCCCCTTGGAAAATCATAGACTTTACTGGCGCGGCGGCTCGGGAGCGGTGGGCGCTGCGGGCGCGGCCGGAGCCTGCGGCTGGCGGTCTTCGATCTGCTTGAGCTGATCGAGCACATTGCCAGCCGGCGCCGACTGGCTGGGGGGCGCGACGCCGTCGAAGATGGACTTCGGCGCGCGGCCCATATTGGCCATCACGGTGAGGGCGAGGCTGGTGATGAAGAAGATCGTGCCAAGGATCGCCGTCGCGCGGGTCAGGGCGTTGGCCTGGCCGCGACCGGTCATGAACCCGCCGCCGCCGATGCCCAGCGCGCCGCCTTCGGAACGCTGCAGCAAGACGACGCCTACGAGCGCCACCACGACGATGAGATGAAAGGTGATGAGAACAGTTTGCATGGATCGATCCAAAAGGCGCGGGCGACAAGCGCCCTCTATCTGGAGAGCGCTCTTACACGATGCAAGGCGCCATGGCTACCCGGCTGGCTCAACGGTAGGCGGCGGCGATGCCCATGAAATCCTCAGCCTTGAGACTGGCCCCGCCCACCAACGCCCCATCGACATTGGGCATAGCCATCAATTCCGCAGCGTTGGAGGGCTTCACCGAGCCGCCATAGAGAATGCGCACCCCTGCCCCATCCGCCCCAAGGAGAATCGCCAGCCGCGCGCGGATGAAAGCGTGAACCTCCGCCACATCGGCGGGCGTGGGCGTCAGGCCGGTGCCGATGGCCCAGACGGGCTCATAGGCGACGACCAACTGGGCGCCGGTCAGGCCGGGGGGAATCGAGCCATCGAGCTGGCTCCCCACGACAGCTAGGGTCTCCCCTCCGCGACGCTGCCCCTCGGTCTCGCCCACGCAGACGATGGCCACGAGGCCCGCGCGAATGGCGGCTTCCGCCTTGGCCCGCACCACAGCGTCACTCTCGCCATGGTCGGCGCGGCGCTCAGAGTGGCCCACGATAATGGCGGTGGCGCCCGCATCAGCGATCATTTCTGCGGAAAGATCGCCCGTATGGGCGCCGGAGGCCTTGGGATGACAATCTTGCGCCCCGATCCCGATTCCCGACCCCGCCGCAGCGCTCGCAGCCGCCTGAAGAAGCGTGGCGGGCGGGCACACCAGAAGGTCCACCTTGGCCTTGAGGGTGGCGTCATAGGCCTGCGCCATGAGGCCGATTTCGCCCAGCGCGGCGCGCAGGCCATTCATTTTCCAATTGCCTGCAACGAGCGGACGGGGGCTGACGGTCATCGGTCGATCCTCTGTTTGACCCGGGTTATCATCCCCTCACGACCCTGCAAAGCCTCTCTTGCGCGCCATGCGTTGCGCCCGGGCCCGGCTCTCCCTATAGTCCGCGCGATTTTGAGGGCCGATGGGGCCCAAACGACGGAAAGGTCGTCATGCTAGAAGGCATGCGCAAAGCCTCCCAGGGATGGGTCGGGCGAATCTTCATGGGGCTGGTGATGGGTTTCATCAGCCTGAGCTTTGTGGTCTGGGGCGTCGGCGACATCTTTCGTGGCTTCGGCTCGGGCAAGGTCGCCCAGGTCGGCGGCGCGGAAATCTCGGCGGAGGCCTATCGCGCTGCCTACCAGACGCAGCTGCAGGCCCTGCAACGTCAGGCCAAACGCGCCATCACCAATGATCAGGCGCGCGCCATGGGGCTTGACCGGCAGGTGCTGAACCGCCTGATTTCGGAAGCCATTCTGGATGACCGCGCCCTCGCCATGGGCCTGGCCCTCTCCGATCAGGAGATCGCCAAGTCGATCCTGAACGATCCGACCTTCGCAGGCCCCAACGGCAAATTCGACGTGGCCCGCTTCC
>CANCSY010000190.1 GCA_947380915.1 Beijerinckiaceae bacterium | reverse complement strand
TCCAGCGATCCCTACTGGCGCCGGGTGGTGGAGGCTCGACTGCACATTGGCGATCTGGCCATGGCGGCGGCCCATGCGACCATGCTCCACACGGGAGCGCGCGGTTACATGAAAAGCCACCGCGCCCAGAGGCGGATGCGCGAAGCCTATTTCGTGGGCATCGTTACGCCAGCCACCAAGCAGTTGCGCAAGATGTTGGCGGAAATGGCCACATAACCGAACGCCCCGGATGAGGCGCATTCACCATGGAGCACGAGCATGAGCGAAGTACTGATCAGCGCCAAGGAGCTTGCAGCCGTGGGCGCAAGCGAGCCAATAGTAATCATTGACACCCGCAACCCCGCAGCCTTCGCGGCAGGCCATATTCCCGGCGCCGTGAACATCCACGAGATCTTCACTTATCTCGCAACGTCAACCCCCGAAGGCATCGCCGAGTTGAAGACCACCTTCGCGGCCTCCTTCGGCGCCGCCGGTCTTTCCGGCGAAGAAACAGCCGTTGTTTACGAGCAGTCCATGAACAGCGGATTCGGCATGTCCTGCCGCGGCTATTATCTCTTGAGCATGCTGGGCTATCCCAAGATCAAGGTGCTGCATGGGGGCTATGAGGCCTGGTGCGCCGCCGAGCTTCCCGTCTCCACGGAAGCTTCGACGCCGACCCCCGCCGCCTTCCCCATCGATCCCGCAGGCTCCACAATTCTGATTGACGCAAAGGCCATGCTTGATGCCCTCGCCAATCCGGACATCGCCATCGTAGATGTGCGCGATGTCGATGAATGGATCGCCGACAGTTCCTCGCCCTATGGCAAGGAATTCTGCCCGCGCAAGGGCCGCATTCCCGGCGCGCGCTGGCTGGAATGGTATCGCATGATGAAGCCCACCGGCGAAGGCCAGCGCTTCAAGGCCAAGGACGAAGTGCTCGCCGAATGCGCCACCGTCGGCGTGACGCCCGAGACGCCGGTCTATCTCTACTGCTTCAAGGGCGCGCGCGCGTCGAACACGTTCCTGGCGTTGAAAAACGCGGGCGTGAAGGATGTGCGCATGTATTTCGGCTCCTGGAACGAATGGTCGCGCGACCCCGCACTGCCCATCGAGTCCGGCTCGCCCTTCACCAAAGCGGCCTGAGGAAAACGCGTGCGCGTGATCCATTATTTCTCGCCAATGTCCGGCTTCGCCTATCTGGGCTTTGCTGAGCTCTGCGCTTTGGCGAAACGCCATGGCGCGGAGTTGGACCATCGGCCCGTGGATATCGCGCGCGTCTTCGCCGCCGTCGACACCATAGCGCCCGCCAGGCAGTCACCTGCTCGCCTCGCCTGGCGGCGCAAAGATATGATGCGCTGGGCGCAGCGCCGCGCCCTGCGGCTGAACGCCATTCCCAAACACTGGCCCGTGGACGCAAGCCTCGCCTCCTGCGCCATCATCGCGGCGCAAGCGGTGAGCGCCGATGCTGCGCCCTTCATTGACGCGATCCTCGGCGCGGTCTGGGCGCGGGATGAAGACATCGCGAACGCAGAAACAATCGCCGCGCTTGCGCAGGCCTGCGGGCTCGATGCGGCGAAGGTTCTCGCTGACGCAAGGTCAGACGCGGTGCGCGCGGCCTATGACGCGAACACGCAAGACGCCATCGCGCAGGGCGTCATCGGCTCGCCCACCATGCGCATCGGCGCGGAGAATTTCTTCGGTCAGGATCGTCTCGATTTCGTCGAGGCGGAGCTGGCGCGCATCAATCTTGCATGAGCCCGTACAGACCTCGCTCAGGAGACGCTGACATGAAAAAATCCTCAGGCCCCTACACCATGAAGCCCGGCTGCTCCTGCGGCGCCCATGCCTCGCAGATCGAACATGAGCGCGCCTGCACGGTGATATCAGACACAGCCGCCGATGACGCCAAGCTCTATGGGCGCACGGTAGAACAGACTGTGCTGCGCGCCATTGCGCCAAATCCCCTGCAAAGGCGCGCCCTGCTGCAGGGCGTCGGCGCCTCGACGCTGGCCTCCGCCATCGCCTCCTTCTTCCCGCTGGCCGCCGCCACCGAAGCCTTCGCGCAAGCGGGAAAGCCCGAGAAGACCGATCTCAAGGTCGGCTTTATCCCGATTTCCTGCGCCACGCCCATCATCATGGCCGAGCCCATGGGTTTTTATAAAAAGCAGGGGCTGAATGTGGAGGTGGTGAAGACCGCTGGCTGGGCGGTCATTCGCGACAAGACCATCAACAAGGAATATGACGCAGCTCATATGCTGGCCGCCATGCCCATCGCCATATCGCTGGGCCTTGGCTCCACACCCATTCCCTTCGCCGTTCCCGCCATCGAGAATATCAACGGCCAGGCCATCACGCTGGCCATGAAGCACAAGGACAAGCGCAACCCGAAGGACTGGAAAGGCTTCCGCCTCGCCATTCCCTTCGACTATTCCATGCACAATTATCTGCTGCGCTACTATCTCGCCGAAAACGGCATAGACCCCGACACCGATGTGCAGCTGCGCTCCGTGCCGCCGCCGGAAATGGTCGCCAACCTGCGCGCCGACAATATCGACGGTTTCCTCGCGCCCGACAATATCGCGCAGCGCGCGGTCTATGATGGCGTGGGCTTCATCCACATGCTCTCCAAGGAGATCTGGGACGGGCATCCCTGCTGCTCCTTCTCGGCGAGCCGCGCCTTCATCGGGGAATCCCCCAATTCCTACGCCGCCCTACTGCGCGCCATTCTCGACGCCACCGCCTATGCCTCGAAGGCCGAAAACCGCAAGGAAATCGCCGAGGCCATCGCGCCCGCCAACTATCTCAACGCACCCGTCACCGTGCTGGAACAGGTGCTCACGGGCACCTATGCGGATGGTCTGGGCGGCGTGAAGAAAGACCCCGCGCGCATCACTTTCGATCCCTTCCCCTACGAGAGCTTCGCGGTGTGGATGATGACACAGATGAAGCGTTGGGGGCAGATCAAGGGCGACATTGATTATGCCGGCGTCGCCAAGCAGATCTTCCTCGCCACCGACGCGGCCAAGGCCATGAAGGACGCTGGCCTCACGCCCCCCGCCGCACCATCGAAAAGCTTCGTCGTCATGGGCAAGACCTTTGATCCCACCAAGCCTGACGATTACGTCAACAGCTTCGCCATGAAGCGAGGCTGACATGACCAGCGCCGCTCCCCTGTCGCTTCGCGCGGGCGTGCTCTCCCTGCTGATCTTCGTGATCTTCGCGCTGGCCTGGCACATGGGCACGCGCGGCGGTCCTGCGGGCCCCGCCATGGATCCCGAATATGCGAAGCTGATGGGCGCCACCGCCACCCAGGGCAAGTCGGCCATGCCAGGACCACTGGATGTCGGGGCCAAGCTCATCGAGCATCTCCGCCATCCCTTTTACGACAAAGGGCCGAACGACAAGGGCCTTGGCATCCAGCTCGCTTTCTCCATGATGCGCGTGGCGGCGGGCTATGGCCTTGCGGTGCTGGTGGCGATTCCGCTGGGCTTTCTCATCGGCATGTCGCCCTTGATGAACAGGGCGCTCGACCCCTTCATCCAGATCATGAAACCTGTGTCGCCATTGGCCTGGATGCCGCTGGCGCTTTACACGATCAAGGACTCCGGGCTTTCCGCCATCTTCGTCATCTTCATCTGTTCGCTCTGGCCCATGCTGGTGAATACGGCCTTTGGCGTGTCGGGCGTGCGCAAGGAATGGCTGAACGTGGCGCGCACCCTTGAGGTCGGCCCATGGCGGCGCGCCTTCACCGTGATCCTGCCCGCCGCCGCGCCCACCATCTTCACGGGCATGCGCATTTCCATCGGCATCGCCTGGCTGGTGATTGTCGCCGCCGAGATGCTCGTGGGTGGCACGGGGATTGGTTATTTCGTCTGGAACGAATGGAACAACCTCTCCATCACCAATGTCATCATCGCCATCCTGCTGATCGGCGTGGTCGGCATGTTGCTTGATCAATTGCTCGCGCGCGCAGCCCGCGCCGTCACCTTCCCGGAGTGAGCGCGTGAGCAATCGTTTCATCTCCATCGAGGGGATCGCGCGGCGCTTTCCCTCCCGGGGCGGCGAGCCCGTGACGATCTTCGAGGATGTGTCGCTCTCCATCGCGCGCGGCGAATTCGTCTGCATCATCGGCCATTCCGGCTGCGGCAAGTCCACGGTGCTGAATGTGCTGGCGGGCCTCGACCAGCCTGACGAAGGCTTCGTCTTCATCGACGAGAAGCAGATCACCGCACCCGGCCTCGACCGCGCCGTGATCTTTCAGAGCCATGCGCTGCTGCCCTGGAAGACGGCGCTGGGCAATGTGGCCTATGCGGTGTCCTCCCGCTGGCCTTCGCTCAAGCGCGCTGAGGTGCTGGAGCGCGCACAGCGCGCCATTGATCTGGTGGGCTTGCATGGGGCGGAGATGAAGCGCCCTGCGGAGCTCTCGGGCGGCATGCGCCAGCGCGTGGGCATTGCGCGCGCGCTCTCCATCGAGCCCAAGATCCTGCTCATGGACGAGCCCTTCTCGGCGCTCGACGCCCTCACGCGTGGCGCCCTGCAGGACGAGGTGCGCCGCATTTGCCGCGATACCGGCCAGACGCTGTTCATGATCACCCACGATGTTGACGAAGCCATGTATCTCGCCGACAAGATCGTGCTTATGACCAATGGCCCCGGGGCCATGATCGCGGAGATCGTCGAAAACCCCTTGCCAGCGGAGCGCAAGCGCGACGAGATCCATCGCCACACTGATTACTATCCGCTGCGCAATCACCTGATCGATTTTCTGGTGGCTCGCAGCGTCACCTTCAAGACCGACATTCCCGCCGACTATGACCGCAAGAAACCGCCTGTGGTCAGGCCCGGCGCGAAACAGCCAGCAGTGGCCTGAAAGCTTTCCATCCAGAAGAAAAGGACAAGACCATGAAAAGAGCCGACCTCACCGAAAAGATTCTCGACATCAAGCGCGAGAAGGGCTGGACCTGGAAATACATCGTGGGCGAGATCGGTGGCATGTCACCGGTGCTGATCGTTGGCGCCCTGCTGGGCCAGATGAAGCTGGTGAAGCCGCTGGCGGCAAAGGCCTCGGCACTCTTCGGCCTCACGGAAATGGAAGAGCGCATGCTGAACGAGGTTCCCCATCGCGGAACCCAGATGCCGCCGACCGATCCGCTGATCTATCGCTTCTTCGAGCTGGTCATGGTCAATGGTCCCGCCTGGAAGGCGCTGATCGAAGAGGAATATGGCGACGGCATCATGTCCGCCATCGACTTCGACATGGAGATGGAGCGCCTGCCCCATGAGAAGGGCGACCGCGTCAAGATCACCATGAGCGGCAAGTTCCTGCCCTACAAATATTACCACAACGAGCAGGGCATCCCCGCCTATGGCTTCAAGGAAGAATAGGCGCGGCTCTTGAATGAAAAAGGACCGCCCGCAGGATGGTCCACACTGGCGCAACTCGAACGAAGCTCACGAGCTTCGTTCATGCCCTGCGCTCTCGATCGAAGGCGCCTATTTGCTTTTGAGCGCCTCCTTGATCGTGTCCTTGACGCCGCCCATAGCATTTTGAACCTTGCCTTCTGTCTTGTCGGCAGCGCCTTCCGCCACCAGTTTTGTATCGCCAAAAGTCTTGCCAACCGCTTCCTTGACAGCGCCCTTGATCTGCTTGCCTGATCCTGCGATCCGATCCTTGTCCGGCATTTCAAACTCCCGCGTTTCGTCCCGCCCACGAGTGGGTGAGGCCATGAAGATCGAGACGGGTCAAATCCTGCCGAGCAGCAGCAGGATCAGAAGAATGACCACAATCAGCCCAAGCCCGCCGCCCCCATAATAGCCGGTTCCGTAAAACCGTCCTCCACCAATCCCGCTGAAGCCGCCCAGCAAGGCGATCACCAATATGATGAGGATGATGGTTCCAATGGACACGGCTGGTCTTCCTTCTGTGGCGCCAGCAGCAAAGGCTGCCCAACAAGCTGGCAACCGGTAATGATGGGAATGGTTCCCATCGAAAGAGGTAGACTTCTGCGTCCAACGCACGGGTCCAGGCTCAATGACGTTTCAATGAACGCGATCAGGCGCTAATTTGCGCGACCTCTTTCGGCTTGCCGGTCAAGCTCAAAACCCTCGGCGGCGTGAACTCCGGCTGGCGGGCTTTTCAGGACGGCGTCAGGGTGGACCGCAAACCAAACAGGAGGGCTGGACCGGGACAGGCGGCGAACAGCGACACGGACTTTCCCAAGAGTGTTGTGGCAAAATGGGGCGATCTGCAGTCATACTTTTTATTTCATTGGAATAACTGGTGCTGCGAGACAGGATTGAACTGTCGACCTCTCCATTACCAAAAAA